>QJVY01000148.1 GCA_003235555.1 Ignavibacteria bacterium
CAACGACAGGTAGTCGTCGCCGATCACGATCGTCACGTCCACGAAATAATCCGGGTTGATCTGTTGCACCACGTTCGACTCGCGAACGCCGATGGAGCCCGCCACGCTGCGGGCGGCGGCCAGGTTGCCGACCCTGTCGATGACGAGCGTCTCGGTGACGTCGAACGAGGAATAATTCTTCAGTTCAACGACGTCGAAGCCCATCGCGCGAAGCATTTTCGTCACCTTCGAACCGGCTCCGCGCGCGCCGCAACCGTTGAGGACGTCCATCTGTATGACTTTCGACGGGATCACCGGGGCCGCGGCGTCGGGGTGCGATTTCCCCCCCTCCGCGAGATAGAGGTAGGAAAGGAATCCCGCACAACCCAGGAAGAGGAAAAAAAAGGCGTTCAGAACGGTAAGGAATTTTTTCCGGCGCGGTGCCCGTTCCACCCCGGGTCCGGGGTCGGGCGACATCGGCTCAATACTCATGAAGGGCGGTAGACAAGCTGTATTATCGGTCTCCCCAGGGTTGTCCGAAATAAAACGGATCGTAGAAACCGTAGGTGGAAAAATACGGCGCCTCCCTGTACTGCAACTGGAGGAAGACGTCCTTCGAGGGCTGGTAGTTCAGTTCAACCCTGCTGAGATACACCCTGCTCAGGCTGTTCCGGTCCCCCCCGGCAGTCGGGCCGAACGGCGAACCCTGGAGGGTGATGTCCATCCGGACGTTGAGCGGGTCGGCGATCCGATAGAACATGGAGTTCGTGTAGCTGGCCACCGAAAGTCCCGTCCCCCCGGCGTTCAGATAATTGTAGGAAAGCGTGTGCTTCATCAGGAAGTTGTCGGGGTTCAGCAGGCCGAAAAACGAGCTGAGGCCGGACCCCGGGCGCACGAGAGAGAGTGAGGCGCTCTGCTCCTGCACCGTACTGCTCCTCAACTGCGCGGCCGCGCAGGTTGCGAAAAGGAGGCAGATAAGGGCGATCTTCAGGTTTCTCATATGACGGGTCTTCCGGATAAATCAGTATAAAAAAAAGGGGTGTGAGAATCAAACGGCCGCGCCGCCCCGTCCGAGCATCACCCTTCGCGCGCTCTCCAGCTGCTCACTGTCATTGATTCCGGCCACTTCGGCCGGATCCAGGCATTTGACGGCGGAGATGAGGAGGTCTTTTCGCCGGAAAATCTCCAGAACGTCCGGCAAATAGTACTCTTTTTGGGTGTTTTCCGGGGTGATCTGACCGAGCGCTTCGAAGAGTTCCTTCCTCGAAAACACATAAATGCCTGAATTAATTTCACCGATCTTCTTCTCCCCGGCGCCGGCGTCCTTTTCCTCGGCAATCCGCAGGACGCTCTCGTCCTTGTTCCGGACGATCCTGCCGTAGCCGGTCGGGTCCGGCACCTCGGCGGTGAGAATGGTCGCGACCGCGCCCGTTGCGCGGTGGTATCCGATGAGGGCCCGGACCGTCTTTTCCGTCAGGAGGGGAACGTCCCCGGAGAGGACCAGGACGTCCCCGTCGAAATCCGAGAGAGCCCCCCCGGTCTGCTGCACGGCGTGTCCCGTCCCCAGCTGGATGTCCTGGCTGACGAAGGAGATCTGCGGATCACCGCCCCCGAAATACGCGATGACGCTCTCCTTTTTCCAACCGACCACCAGGAGTATCCGTTCCGCGCCGAGGTTGCGCGCCAGGTCGACGACGTAGGCGACCATGGGGCGCCCCTCGATTTCGAACATGACCTTGGATTTCTCCGAATTTTTCATCCTCGTTCCCTTCCCGGCGGCGAGGATCACGACCGCGAGGCGTTTTTCCATCTCTCTCTCCTTCATTCAATCCACCGTCAAGAGTTCATTGTCAATCAGCCTGGTCCTCCCGATCCTCACGGCGAGAGATGCCAGGACGACCGCGCCGGGACGAAGCGCCGTCAGTTCCTCCAGGGTATCCGGGTCGGCCAGGGAGATGTAATCGATCGCAGCGGGTCCGGACCCGGAGATGACCCGCGCCATCGCACCGGTGATCTTCGCGGGATCCCTCTCTCCGGATGCCACGAGGTCGCGCGCCGCGTCGAGAGACCTCCGCAGGGCCGTCGCACGGCGGCGTTCCCCGGCATCCAGGTAGGCGTTCCGGGAGCTGAGGGCCAGCCCGTCCGGCTCCCGGACGGTGGGAACGACGACAATTTCCACGCCGGTGTTCAGTTCTCCCGCCGCACGGCGGATCACCGCGACCTGCTGGGCGTCCTTCTGCCCGAAGACCGCGAAGTGGGGGCGGGCGATATTGAACAGCTTGATCACCACGGTCGCCACGCCGCGAAAATGGCCGGGCCTGCTTTTCCCTTCGAGGACTCCGGTGATCCCGTCGACATCCACCCACGTTCCGAACCCGTCGGGGAACATCTCCGCGACCGAAGGGAGAAAAAAGACATCGGCCCCGGCCCCGGCGGCCAACCCCGCGTCGCGTTCCGGGTCCCTCGGGTAGGTTTCGTA
This sequence comes from Ignavibacteria bacterium, assembly GCA_003235555.1. Taxonomy (GTDB): domain Bacteria; phylum Bacteroidota; class Ignavibacteria; order UBA10030; family SZUA-254; genus SZUA-254. Next base: position 2,459 of record QJVY01000148.1, read on the forward strand.
ATCCTCACCCGGGGCGAACTGCGTGGGATTCACGAATACCGAGACCACGACGATGTCCGCCCGTGCACGGGCAACCCTGACGAGTTCGAGATGACCCGCGTGGAGGGACCCCATGGTGGGGACGAGGCCGATGGTCCGGCCCTCACGGCGGAAGATCCCGGCCGCCCGGGACATCCCGGCGACGCGGTCGATGGTTTCCATCAGAGGCGGGCTTTGACCGAAAAGAAGAGGTCGAGACCGCGGGCGGGGTAACCGCTCCACCAGGAATATTTCCTGTCGAAGAGATTGTGAATCCCCCCGGAGATCAGCACGTGCGGGATCAGGTCGGTCGACGCCCCCACGTCGACGAGGAACACTCCGCCGATCGCCAGGTCACCCTCCCTGTCCACATTTTGTTTGTACCAGTACCTCGACGCGGCCGTGAAATTCCAACCGGGTATGGGGTCGAACCCGGCCTGCACCCCGGCCTCCCCGAGGGGAGTCATGGGGATCTGGCTGTCTCCCCCCTGCTCCCGGGCCGGCCTGACGACCCCGTTGAAGTCGATCCTGAACCTGTCGGAGGGTTTCACGCTCCCCTCGATTTTGAGTACGGTCTGCCAGGTTTCGGCAAACTCCGGGTGGATCCCGGTGCTGTCGGTCACGATCAGGGGACGGTTGGTGCTCTTCGTGAACCCACCGCTCCCCTCGAGCGTGAGCATTCCGCTGTTGTACCAGACCGATCCGCCCGCGTCGACCGTCCTCTCCTCGGGGATCATCATGATCTCGCGGGCGAGGAAGGGGATCTTCCCGGCGAGGTCGGGGTACGAGGTGAGCGTCATCCCCGGCCTGAACCAGAAGGTGAACTTCTTCCCCGGGTTGACCTCCCACTCGAGCTCGGCGAGCGGGGCGAGACGCGTGCGCGAGACATCGTCGGTGCCGGTCCCCCCGGAGAACTCTCCGCCCGTTTTGATGAAAAAGCTTTCAGAGATCCTCCACTGCACGGCTCCCTCGATCGTATAGAGTGAAGGGGAAGGGAGGCCGTTCTGGTAGTCCAGAGAGGAATTCGTGTAGCGGAATCCCGTCATCAGCCTTGCGACCCCGATGTCCGCCGTCACCCCGGCCGTCAGGGTGGGCGTCGTGACGGTAATGCCGGAATCGATCCCGGCCAGTCCGTCGTCCACGGAAAAAATTTCCGCCCCGAGGGCGAAATCGAACACCAGTCCGCTGCGCCGTATCGACGACAGGCCGGCCCCGACCGCGTACATGTCCCGGTCCCGGTTGGTGCCGGCGGGCACCGCGCCGTACATGCCGAACTCGTCGTGCCTGTAGCCCAGGTCGCCGTTCAGCCGGAAACTCCCGAGGAGGTCGTTGTCGGTGGACACCAGGGAGGTGTACTTCCCGCCGACGTCGAATTCACTCCCCGAAGAGCCCGCGACGTGCCCGTCGGTGCGCCTGTACCCGCCCGTCGTCGAAAGGTTCCAGGCCTGCGTGTGGTAGTCCACGTAGCCCCGGAGTCCGAGCGAACCGAACCGTCCCGCCGACGCCTCCGCCGAGACGCGCCACGGCATCTCACGCTGTTCGTACCGGGGCAGGCTGCCGCCGGGGAGGTCGAGCGGCGGCCTGTCGGTGAGGAGGCCCGAGTCGGGAGGCGGCGCCTCGTAGAGGGGGACGTCGTAGATCTCGCCCTTCCGCGCGAAGGGCAGGGTTATCGCCTTTTTCCCGACGATGGTGATCTCGGGGATCTCCAGCCGCGGGAGTTCCCGGCTCCGGACGGTGTCGGGCGTCGCCGGGGGGTCCTGGGCCCGGAGGGTACCCTGAAATGTGCAACAGGCGGCGGCGACCGCCGCGCAGATGAGGATTCGCATCATCATTTCTGCAGTCTCCTTAACCGGTCTTCGGCGTCCTTCTTCATCGCGGGGTCGACCGGGTTGTTGACGATCAGCTCGTACAGGGCCCTCGCCTGGCGGGTGTCGCGCAGCCTTTCGTACGATTCACCGCCGCCGAGGCGGGCCCGTTCGACGAGGATCGGGTACTCGGCATACTGCTCGTAGACGTCCTTGAACGCCTGCAGCGCATCGGCCGGTTTTTTCAGCGACAGGTAATTCTCGCCCATCAGCAACAACGCCTCGGCGGCCAGGTCGTCGTTCCGGCGCGCCACCACCCTGTCCAGCGTGTCGAGCGCCATCTTGTACTCCTTCGCCGCGATGTGCAACCGTGCGAGCTGCAGGCGACTCCGGTCGGCAAAGATGTCGTCGGGGTGGTCCGTGATCACCTGCTGGAATGTCCGTTTCGCGGCCGGCCTGTCCGGGACGTTCATCCGGGCCACGCCCAGCTGGTAGGCGGCCTCGGACAGCAGCGGCGACTTCGGGTATTTCGCGGCGAAATCCTCCAGCGCTGTGACCGCGGCCCGGTAGCGTTTGAGTTTAATGTACGAGACGCCGGTCATCAAACGCACGTTCTGGGCGACCTCGGTATCATCGAAATTCCGGAGGATTTCCTCGTAATATGACACCGCCTGTTGCTGGTTCTCCTCGAGTTCGTAGGAGCGGCCCAGCTGGTAGAGGGCGCGGGCCCTGAGTTCGCGCGAGGGGTTCAGTTTCAGCATGCTCTGGTATTCAAGGGCCGCCCCGGCGTAATCACCCTGGCTGAAGAGGATGTCCCCCTTGCGCATGATGAGTTCCTCCCGCGAACTCCCCTCCGGGGTCGCGTCGAGGAACTTGTCGATCTCGGCGAGCGCCCCGGCGGGCTTGCCCTCGGCCTGGTAGGTGTACTGGAGGCCGGTCATCGCGTCGCTCACCAGCGGGCTCGAGGGATACTCCGAGAGGACCCTCTGGTAATAGGCGCGCGCGCTGTCGTACTGCTGCATGTTGTACCAGACGTCGCCGGTATTGAAATAGACGCGGGGCATAAGGGGACTTTCGGGGTAGGTATTCATGAACACCCGGAATTCGTCGAGCGCGGTGGTGTACCGGTCGGCGGAAAAATATGTCCACGCGATGTTGAACTGGACGACTTCACCATAGATCGACGAGGGGAACTTCGCGAGAAAATCCCTCAGGTGGCTGATGCCCCTCTCGGCGTCCCCCCGCTGGATGTAGGACATCCCGAGCTGGAACGCTGCGTACTCGGTCACCCGCCCGGCCGGGCCCCGTTCGGCCAGGGCGGAGTAGAGCGCGCCGGACCTGTCGTACTGTCCCAGGAAAAAGTAACAGTCGGCCCTCCTGAGGTCGGCCTCGGCCGTCCTGGGGTCGTCCCTGTACTCCCGGCTGAACCGGTCGAAGGAGGCGGCCGCCGAGGTGAATTTTTTCTGTTCGAACTGGGTCCACGCCAGGCCGTACTCGACGGTCGCCTTCCTGGGCCCATCCGGCAGCTTCGACCGGGCTTCGGCGTACACCCGCTCAGCACCGTCGAAGTTTCCATCCTGGTAGAGCGCCTCCGCCCTCCACAGGAGCGCCTCGTTCGCGGCGGGCCCGGAGGGGTGCCCCTTCAGGTACTCATCGAGGATCTCCTCGCTGCTCCTGAAACGGCCGAGGTGGTAGAGGGCGACGCCCTCCTTCACCATGGACGCCGAGACCAGCGCTTCCGGACCGCCGAGTTTCCGGACCCGCGCAAAGGCATACTGCGCGTTCGAGAAGTCATGGATCCCGAGGCAGCTCTCCCCCATCATCCTGTACGAGAGGGCCCTCCTCGGGCTTTCCGGGAAGAGCCGGGCGGCCAACGAAAAATTCTTTTTCGCGTCCCGGTACCGGCCGTTGCGGTACTGGATCATCCCCATCTGGATGTACGCCCTTTCCGCATACCTGTCGTAGGGGGACCGGTATGTGAGGGTGTCGAAGATCGAAAGGGCCCCGAGCGGATCGTTGCTGAGGAGTGCGAGGACCCCGCTCTGGTAAAGGGCTGCGATGCCCACGGAATCGTTCCGGTGTGAGAGGGAATCGAGGTGTTCCCGCGCGTCGGCGAAATTCCCGTTCTTGATGTACGCCCACGCGAGGCCGAGTTCCGCAGCCGGGGTGACCGGGCTTCCCGGGTGTTCCCTGGTGAGCACGCGAAACGACGCCACCGCGTCGGGGTATTCGCCCAGGCGGAACGCCGTCTCCCCGTTCAACAGGTAGAATTCCTCCTCCTGAGACGGGGTCTCCGGGACGATCCGCCCGAGCATGGACGACGCTGCGCTGTCGTCCTCCAGGCGGAGAGAGAGGGACGCGGAACGGATTTTCGACTCCGTGGAGAGCCTCCCGTCCGGGAATTCGATCAACAGAGAATCGAGGTATGCCTGCGCGCGCCGGAGCTCCCCCCTCCGTTCGAGGGAGAGCGCCCAGCCGAAGAGCGCATCCTCTCGCGACCCGGCGGACGCGGGGTCTCCCATCATTGCGGTGAGGTCGGATTCGGCACCGTCAGTGTCGCCCAGGTCGATCCTGGTCATCGCACGCCAGAACCACGCCTCTCCCCGGCGGGGAAAATCGGGATGTTCGGCGATCAGCGTATTCAACGCGTCCAGGCCGGCGTCGAGCAACCGGATCTGGAACGCGCTCACTCCCTTGACGAACAACGCCCGCGGGACCCCCCCGTCCGACGGGAAGAGGGCGAGGAATTCCGTGGCCCAGCGGTACGCCTCGAGGTAATCGCGGTCCGCGTAACCGGTTTCCATGAGGAGGGCGGTCACGTCCCTGTTGTCGCGGTCGATGAGCGAGGGCACGAAGTGCGGCGAGGCCAGACGGCGGACGACCTGGTGCGCTCCGATTCTCGACCAGTCCTCCCCGAGCGCGTCGTTGTCGAAGCGGACGGGATCGTCCACCCGCGGGACCTGGGCCTGCGCCGTCGTTGCAGCGATCGAAGCCGCCAGGCACGTCAGGAGCGCGAGGATCGGGATTCGGTTCATGGAGTCCTTCTCGTGTTGTCCGGGTTATTCGGGTATGATGTCGATGATCACGGTCCGGTTGTAAAACCTCTCCTCCGGGAGCGTGTTCTCGAACGGCGCCCTGCGCACGTCCTCCCCGAACCCGTAGGTATCGAACCGGACGTTTCTCTTGCCCGCCTTCACCAGGGCCGCCTGGAGGATCGCCATGGTTTCCTGCGCGCGTTCCCTCGACAGGCGGAGGTTGTAACTTTCCTCGCCCACGATATCGGTGTGGCCGTGGATGATGACGCTGCCGCCTGCGGGGATGAGCGGGGCGACCTCGTTCGTCAGGAACCTCCGGTACGTTGCAACGGTTTTCGACTGGTCGAATTCAAATAAAATCGAAAAGCGCCACCCCGTGTTCTCGTCCGTCTCGTCGGCGCGGATGAGCCGGATTTTCTCTTCCTGCCGGACCGTCGCGCCGTTTTTCGTCTCCGCCAGGAGCGTGAGCGTGTACTGCCCCTGGAGCCGGTCCCCGAGGATGGTCTTGCCGGAGACCCGTTCCTGGTTGTGGATGTACGGGCCGTACCTCCCGACCTTCCCGTCGTCGCCCGAGGCCTCGAGCGTCCACGAGGAGAGAAGATCTTCGGCTCCATCCACCGAGAGGAGGACGTCACTGTCGAGCGGATCCTCCTGTAACGAGATAATCTGCACCGGGTCGAGCAGTTCGGGTACCGTGCTGGCGATCTCTACCCGTCTGTCCTCCGGGCGGACGAGCTCCAGTTCCCGCGAGGCGCCCGGCTGGACCGAAGGGATGGCGGGCTTCTCCTGGCCCACCGTGCGGATCCTCGTGCCGTCGATCCCGAAGACCTCCGTGAGATACCGTTTGACCGATTCGGCCAGCTGTTTCCCGTCGGCGGCGCCGCGCTCCGAGCTTCCCACGAGGTCTACCCGGGCCTCCCTCATGCGCCTCATCCTGTCGCCGACCACGTTGAGGAGGTTGTGGTACACCGTCATCTGCCTGCGTGACCGGCCCGTCAGGTCCTTGGGCTGCGCCTCGAGGAGCTGCCCCTCGTGGAACGTCGCCGCGTCCGGGGCCGTCAACCGGACGTACCGCGGCGGGATCTCGACGGATCCGGCATCGAAGAAAACGTAATTCCGCGTGGGGAAGGTCTCCTGCACTCTCCGTTCTCCGGGTATGATCCTCGGCGCCCTGACGCTGAAACCGATCTCCTCGCGCGCGCGCTGGCTGAAAAACGACGTGCTGCCGAATTTGAGGGCCACACCGAGGCGGACCGTCGTGAGTCCCCAGGACTCTTCCGACCGCGGACCCTGCCCGAAGTGCAGCGCGATGAAGGGCGACGCCGCGATCTGCGTGGAGGCGTCGCCGCCGGTGAGGGGAAGGTCGATCCCCGCTCCGATCTGCCCCGTGAGCACCGTCCCGCGCGTCCCGCTGAAATCGCCGCTGGTGTCGGGGAGTCCGGACTGCGTGTACGTGAAGGACTTGGCGACGTTGAAGGCTATCCGCGGACCGGCGAAGAGGAAGACATCCGACGGGAACGGCGAGACCCTCAGGCTCGGCTCGAGCGTGATGTAGTTCAACGAGGTCGTCAGGGACCTGGTCACGCCGCCGGAGGCCACGTCGTCGAATCCGCCGCCGCGGGAATCGAACCCGAGTGCGGCCATCCCTCCCCACACGGGATCCGGCCGGTATTCCACCATCGGGGCGAGGAACAGTCCGTTGCCGGACCCCCCCGTGAACGGCGCCGGCGCGGTGACCGACGAATTGAGCGTCCGGAGGTCCGGTGAGTAAAAATTCAGGTTCAACCCCAGCGCCCCGCCGAACCACCACTCGGGCTGGAGGCGTCTGGATTCCTGGGCCGACGCCGGCCGCGGGGCGACGAGGAGGATTGATACCAGAACGAGAATGGATCCCAGTGCTGTGTTGCGTCGGTTCATATACCGTTACGCTCCTTTCGGATTGTCCTATTCGAGTTTAAAGATAAAGGTGATCTTCGCCATTTGGGGCTTCTGTTCAAACTGCGGTGGGAGGGGATCGAACCGCCACGTCCTCAGGGCGGAGATCGCCTCCCTCTCGAGAAGCTCGTCGCTCTTGACGACGGGGATGACGCCCGAGACGGACCCGTCCGGCAGGACCGTGAACTGGAGCAGCACGGGCAATTCCTTGTTGGTCCCGGAGGGATACTGCGGGAGGCGGCCGCTGAGGAGCCTGCGGGTGCCCGATCCGGCCCAGTCGATCGAATACCCGGTCGATTT
>QJVY01000119.1 GCA_003235555.1 Ignavibacteria bacterium
GCCTCAAGGACTCGAAAAACTGAACGGCTCGCATTGAACATCCCGCCCCGAGCCGGCACCCGGTTCGGGGCTTTTTTATTTACGGCAGCACAAGAGAAGGCTTTCATGCACACATACGACGAAATCAGGAATATCGCAATCATCGCCCACGTCGACCACGGCAAGACCACCCTGGTGGACCACATGCTCCGGCAAACCGGCACCTTCAGGCTGAACCAGGAGGTCGCCAAACGCGTCATGGATTCCAACGACCTGGAAAAGGAACGGGGGATCACGATCCTCGCCAAGAACACCTCGGTCTTCTATGATCGAACGGACCGGAAGGGGACCGTGAAGATCAACATCGTCGACACGCCGGGGCACTCCGACTTCGCCGGCGAAGTGGAACGCACGCTCAAGATGGTCAACGGGGTGCTGCTGCTGGTGGACGCGGCGGAGGGACCCCTTCCCGGGACGAAGTTCGTCCTGAAAAAATCCCTCGAACTGAACCTCCGGCCGATCGTCGTCATCAATAAGATCGACCGGAAGGACGCCCGCGCGCACGAAGTGCTAGACGAGGTCTTCGAATTGTTCCTCTCCCTCGGCGCCAGCGACTCACAGCTCGATTTTCCGACCGTGTACTGCATCGCCAAGCAGGGGATCGCCCAGGAGGAACTCACGGACGAGGGTACCGACCTCCAGCCCCTGTTCCGGGCCATCGTCGGGAACATCCCTCCCCCGCCGATCATCACCGACGAGCCTTTCCAGATGCTCGTCACCACGATCGACTACAACGATTACCTCGGGCGCCTCGGCATCGGCAGGATCGAGCGCGGGATGATACGGCTCGGCGCGCCCCTCAAGGTGATCCGGCGGGACGGAACGCTGGAGAATGCCAAAGTGACCAAAATTTACACTTTCGAGGGGCTCAAGCGCCTCGAGGTGGAGAGCGCCGTCGCGGGCGATATCATCGCCCTCGCGGGCATGGAGGATGTAGACATCGGTGAAACCATCGCCGACGCGGCGGACCCCACATCGCTGCCTTTCGTGACGATCGAGGAGCCGACGCTGTCGATGAATTTCATCGTGAACAACTCCCCGTTCGCCGGACAGGAGGGGAAGTACGTCACCACGAGAAACCTCGGTGAACGCCTGACGCGCGAACTGCGGTCGAACGTCAGCCTGAAAGTGGAACTGACCGACAGCCCCGACGTTTTCAAGGTCAGCGGGAGGGGGGAGCTCCACCTCGGCATCCTGATCGAGACCATGCGGCGGGAAGGGTACGAGTTCCAGGTGTCCGCCCCCGAGGTGATCTACAAGCATATCGCCGACGTCCTCTCCGAACCGATGGAACACGTGATCATCGACGTGCCGGACGAATTCACCGGCGCCGTGATCCAGAACCTCGGCCGCCGGAAGGGCATCCTCAAGAATATGCTGCAGTCCCAGGGGAATACGCGGCTGGAGTTCGTTGTGCCCGCGCGCGGACTGCTCGGCTTCAGGTCCGAATTCATGACGGAGACGAAGGGGACCGGGATCCTGCACCATAATTTCTCCGGTTACGAACCGCACAAGGGCGAGCTCTCCAGCAGAACGAAGGGGGCCGTCATTCAATTGGAAGACGGCCAGTCCACCGGCTACGCGATGTACAAGCTCCAGGACCGTGTGACCTTCTTCATCGAACCGGGCATCAGGGTGTACACCGGAATGATCGTCGGGGAAAACTCCCGCGATGAAGACATGATCGTGAACGTGTGCAAGGCCAAACAGCTGACGAACATGCGGGCCAGCGGCGCCGACGAGGCCATACGTCTCGAGCCGCCGCGGATACATTCGCTGGAGCAGGCGATCGAGTGGATCTCCGACGACGAGTACATCGAGGTCACCCCCAAGTCCCTCCGTCTCAGGAAGAAGTACCTGGACCACAACGAGAGGAACCGGATGTCGAAAAAACCTGCCGTGAGCGCCTGAAACCGCCATGTTCTCGGGGAGAACGGAGTGGGAGGCGACCCCGAACGAGCTCACGGAGATCCTGAACTCCCTGCGGTCGTCGGGACGGAGGATCATCGACCTAACCGTCTCGAACCCCACCGCCTGCGGTTTCCCCTACCCGCAGGACCGCATCCTGCGCGCGCTGTCCTCACCGGAATCCCTTACATATTCTCCCGACCCACGCGGACTCCTGAGCGCCCGCGAAGCGGTTGCCGCATACTACCGCGAACGCGGCCGCGTGATCCCGGCGGAGGACATCTTCATCACCGCGAGCACCAGCGAATCGTACTCGCTCCTGTTCAGGCTGCTTTGCGACCCGGGCGACACGGTGCTGGTGCCCCGCCCCTCCTATCCCCTCTTCGATTTCCTCTCCGGGATCAACGACGTCCGGACGGAGTCCTACAGGCTCGTCTATGACGGTCGCTGGAAAATCGACATCGATTCGGTGCGCCACGGGCTCTCCGGGTCACCGCACGCTATCGTGGTTGTGGATCCCCACAACCCGACGGGCTCGGTCGTGTCCGATGAAACGTGGCGCGAGGTTCTCTCCGCGGTCTCGCGCTCGGGAACGGCCATCATCGTCGACGAAGTCTTCCGTGATTACGTCGGATCGGGGGTAGTGAAGAGCGGGCCGCCGGCCACGGGGCCCTGGCTGCCCGGAGGTCCCGCGGGGCATGGACGCGCCCGAGAAAACGCTCCGCTGACGTTCATCCTCAACGGACTCTCGAAAGCCGCCTGCCTCCCGCAGATGAAGGTGGGGTGGATCGTCGTCTCCGGTGAGGGGACCGCCGCGAAGGAGGCAAAGTCCCGGCTGGAAATCCTCAACGATACCTACCTCTCTGCGAACACACCGGCGCAGTGCGCGCTCGCCGAACTCCTCGCGGCCGGGGACTCGGTGCGGCCGAACATCATCGAACGGCTTTCAGGTAATTACGAGAACCTCCGCTCCCTGCTGGCGAACATGCCTGGGTGCACCGTTTATCACTCCGAAGGAGGATGGAACGCCATCGTCAGCCTACCCGGCCGAATTTCGGACGCGGAGTGCGCCAAAGATCTGCTGAGGCGGGAGGGAGTATACTGTTATCCGGGGTATTTCTTCGATTTTGAGGAGGATAACCGGTTAATCCTAAGCCTGCTGGTCCCCAGGGAAGAGTTTACGGAAGGAGTGACGATTCTCCGGAAATGGATTGGCGAACGATACGGTGGAGTTTCCACTTCAGGGGATGTATCACACTCACGCCTGTAAGGGAAACCCACGGTGTCGAGTATGTCGATTGTACCCTTGCTGTTCGCGTTTACAGCGGTATGATGCGGGTAACGCATCCTCTGAGATATATTGATCCAGCCGATAGAAAGGTTGAGTGTAAATACGAATAAAGAATCCTGGTCGCACCCCCTCATCCTCAATACCGCCAAATAAAAAGCCCCACCTTGCGATGGGGCTGGTCGCCATCACGCTCGACCTTTCTCCAGAGGTAAGTGACGCGGAGTGGCCCTAATCAGGGCTCGGTACCACCCCGGCGGTACTTCACAAGGCCCTTGTCGGTCCCGATCCAGAGATTGCCATTTCTCTCCCTTGCGATGGCGGTGATATTATTCGAGGGAAGCGGAGAGTTAGACACATCGAACACGCTCCACATCCCATCCTCCAGCCTTCCGAGACCCTGACTCGTTCCGAACCATGTGGTTCGCTCGTCGACAGCGACGGCTTTCACCACGGGTCCCGGGATGTCACACCCCTGTTCAGGGCCGCACTGATTCCATTCCTCGGTCCTTATTGAGTAGAGGTACGTCCAATCGCCCAGTGTGCCGAACCAAATCGTTCGATCCGGATTGAACGCCACCGAAGAAATGGGAAGCGGGTGATCTGAAGGCAGTGTAAAATTCCAATCGTAGTCACCGTCGAACGAAACCACTCCCTGACTTGTCGTCCCGAACCATAAGTGTTCGTCGAAGGGATTGTACGCCGCCGCACGTATGGGCTCATCGGGCGTCGGGCTGTTTGTCGATCCATACTGGAACCACCTGCCGTTATCGGGCTCGATGTCACCTCCATAGACAAATCGTGAAATCCCCTTCCCGGTGCCGAACCAGACATCTCCGATAGCATCCGTCGCAGCAGCGAGAACATAATCGTCGGTCAACAACGGGGTTCTGACTGTTCTCCAGTGCTCCCCCGAGGAAAAGGTGTTGAAATACCGTAGCCCTCCGCCTGCGAGGGCGAACCAGACAGCCCCTTTTTTGTCGACTGTAATGGAATTGACGATCCGACTACTTCCGTACCCGACGACGTACTCCAATGAATCTCGAAATACCTCCCAGGTTCCACGGAAGAGGCGGTAGGCCCCGTCGTCACTCGAAACCCATACGTAGTTTCCAGCAACGGTAATGGAGTTGATCACATCGGAGCTGAGCGGTGATGTGGCCTTGGTGTACACGACCCATTCAGGGCCGGGTTCAGCCGGGAGAGGGTTGAAATCCGTATCGCATCCAAGGGCGCGGAACACCACCGCGAGGGAGATCAACCAACACGGGAGCGTGCTTCCCAGCCCTTGCACATCCTTCTTCATCTGATGATGACGAACTTTCCGATCTGCCGCCCGTAGTCGGACTCCACCGAGAAGACATACAATCCGCTCGCAATTGCTCGACCGCTCTCGCTGAGCAGGTTCCAATCAAGTTCACCTCTCAGTGGATCATCATGGTGGAGAGTCGTCACGATGTCACCGCTCAGGCTGAATATCCGTATCGTGCATAGCGGCGGCAAGTGAATAAACCGGATCAGCCGGTCCTCCTCGCTCCATGATCGTTGCCGGCCTTCCCATCCACCCGACTCGTAGGTGTAGCTCCGGTCGATGCGGTAGGGATTAGGGACTACGCTTACACTGCCGAGTTTCTGCCCGGGAGAGAATGGCACGTTTACACGTTTCCGGCCGGTGATCAGGCTGCCCAGGGAGGTGGATAGAGTCTCCTGTTTCACGGTGCCATCGCGGTCGACGTAGTCGATGATTTGACGGTCAGGAATGCCGAACGATACGAGACTGTACCAGTACGTCTTACCGGTAACGATGTTCGAGTCAATGAACTCGTGTTCGATGCCGACGTCGTATCCGTATTTCGGCCCGATGCTGTCGATGATATCCCATTCCCGGATGAGTGTAAAGCTCGTTGGAATGCCGGTTGGATCCTCACTTCGGTAGAGCCGGTAGCCTTCGAAGACCCTCCCGCCTCCCGACGATTCCTCCGGAGGGTCACGTCTTCTCCAATGGTCAGGTGGATAGTCGGATGAAATGAGGGCATTGTATTCATCCCAGGCTGCTTCGGGATTCACCTCATCAGGCAGGGGATCCCAGCGCAGCGTGATCCTGCGATCCCCGGATTGAATCCGGAGCTTCGGGCTTGGAAGGATGAAAGGGGGATGGTAGTTGCGTGCGAACATAGTCTGTGCGGCGCGAGCATTATCATAGAGGTTGTCCGGTGTATAGCGCAGCTCCCGTCCTCCGAGGAAGGCGAACGACGTCCGAAGTGTGTCACCCGCGACCCAATCGTTGATCGGACCGAATGATATGTACATTTCCCCGTGGACCGTTCCATCCGCGGGACTATCATCCCTTATCGGCGGGTCGGAGCCAGGGAGTTTGCCGCTGAGCAGATCGTACTTCACGTCATCGTGATATGACGAATCGCCCAAGTCGGTATCCTGATTCCAACGAAAGAAATAATCCATTTGGCGAAGGTCTCTTGGGACGGAGAGAATTGAAAAACCAAACGGACTGACGCCCGGATCGTGTGGATTATGAGCAAATGCCGTCCGCACCTCAGGCCAATAACCCCGTATGAGAGGTCTGCTCACTGGTACCGGGTAAAGTGAGTCGGTAATCCTCGGAAAGATCGGAAACCCTATGTAGACGTCTCGAAGTTCTCGAACACCGAGGTTGATGATCTCCAGGTCGAAAGGTAGGATCGGTTGCCGGATTTCATCCCGCCAGGCGTAGGATCTCTGGATGACTTTTATCCCGATCGGTTCATGCGCTGGTAACCTGACCGTATCGGTAAATGTACAGTAGTAGTCGCTTTCTGATATCGCTCCATAATCTTCATCTACAAGACCATCCCCGTCATTATCGATGCCATCGAGCCGGTCCTCGTCGAAACGACCATCCTGGTCATCGTCGATTGCGCGCTTATTTGGTTCCCCTCGGGAGAGCGTTGACGTCGCATACCACGCCCGGCTTGAATCGACATTCAGCATCTCGACACCGACGAACTTTCCGACCCCAATTTCCCCAATCGTATCGACGTCGTTGGTTTCCGAAACGCAACGTTTCCAGCGGGGGCTCTGCTGGCTCCCAACATTAACGAGGGCTCCAATCCAGAGGCCTGCAAGGTGTAAGTGCTCGACTTGCTGAAATTCCGGGTATTGTAGGCCGATTCGATGACGCTCCGGATCCTCGTGAAGGTTGACATACGTGAAGGAGTTGATATAAAACCCCGCCATACCCTGATCGCTCAGGAGGAGCTTCATTGAAAAACCTTGCTGAACTGGGTGGAGATTGTATGGTAGACTGATTCGCTGACCAATGAGATATGCAGGGGCGGTCAGCAGACATGCAAAGAGAAGACTGCGTCGGTGTCTGTGTTGATAGGACATTTTGATCGATGACTCGGCGGATAGTATCGGGAGCCGGCTGCATACCACCAAACCGGCTCCCGAATCCCATACTACTTACTATTCATGACAATAATGGATTTCCTGTCCGGGGCAGAAAGTTGGACCGAGTAACCAGACCATCTGACCCGTGAACTCACTCTTGCATATAATACCACACTGATCGTGGTTCGCACAATTGTAATTGCCGCACCAATCAGGGGCGGCGACAACGGGGCTAGTACCCAGGACCATTGCTCCGCTAATGACCGTGATGATCGCAAACGCGATCGCTGCCAACTTCAGGGATTTCATTATTCGGCCTCCTATGTTTGTTTGGTTTGTTGACTAATCCGCTCCTTGGGCAACTGTATCCCTCAGAACGGTTAGGATTTCTTCGAGATCATTTTCACTGAGAACCCCGGGCCATACTCGTTCCACTATTCCATTACTATGAACAAGCAGTGTTACCGGGACCCCGCGTAAATGGGTTCGCTCGCGAAAATTAGCGTCAATGAACGTGGAAAGGACCGTAAATGGAATGTCCTGTTCTTGCATATACGATGAAGTAACAGCCGGGGGATCGATGCACAATCCAAGGATATCAAGGTCAGTCAGTTGCAGCACGCCAAATAGCATCTTCCATTTGGGCACGTTGGTTTCGCAGAATGGACATGTCGTAGAAAAAATAAAGATCAGCACACTTCGATTCCATGACTCATTATGGAGAGTTACCGAATCCGATGTTGGAATCTGAAAGGCGAATGAGGTGAGGGTATCACCGGGTTGAATCATACGTGAAAATCCTACTGCTGAGGGATTGGTCAGCAAATCATGGAGTTCTGAATTTTCGTGGATTAGTAGTAGGACCTCGCTGCTCAGGAGGACGATCAGAACTAACCCGACGATATTTATCCAGCGAGAATTTTGTTGAGCCCAATTCATGGTGGCACGCACGGTAACTATTACCGTGAAATTATTGGGAGGAAAGCAAGAACGGAAGGTTCATGATTGGAAGGCAGGGCGAAAATGCGTCAAAAGTTTCCGCGAAAAAAGGTAAATAATAAAGTCGTGATTGTCAAGTGGGTCTTACCGCAGGCCCTGTCCTATTTAGCCGGAGGTTGTCCTAATTCATTTTCCTCTCTTGATGGTTGAGAATCCCCTCGCCTTCACGTCCTCAAGCAATCTGGCCTAAATGCCATTCCCCGCGAAAATGACGGCAGGAACGCAACACAATCTCAGGGGTTCATCGCGCACACCAACAGGAACCTTGCGGGGATTTCGTCGGATAGTTTCGCTCTGGAGACAGTGATCGGACCCGATTCAATCAGCAGGCGGAGCAGATCGGGCTGGAAGTGTTTTGCAGAAGTCCTAACGTATACCGCTACATCAGGAGATTTTTCAACCCGCCCGGTTCGAGTTTTTCGACCGCGTCCTCAAGTCTGAAAACCCGGAGACTGTTCTCGTAGAGGATTTTCTTCTTTTCCTTCTGCGGGAGCGCGAGGTCGTCCATGAACTCGATGTACGATTCCATCGAGGAGATCGGCCAGTCGGTGCCGAAGAGGACCTTCCCCGGCTCCACGCCGAAGAGGAGCATCTCCTGGAGCTGTTTTCTCATGTACTCCTCGAACCGGTCGCTGAAATTCCCCAGCACGAGTCCGGAGATGTCCGCGTAGACGTTCCTGTTCTTGTAGACGACCTCCATGCAGTCCCTGATCCAGGGGTTGCCGATGTGACAGATGATGAAATTGACGTCGGGGTGGTCCACGGCCACCTCGTCCACCTGCAACGGGTGCGAGAATTTCACCTTCCCCGTGCGCGAGTATGTGTCACCGCTGTGGATCATCACCGGGATCCTGTGCTTCGCGGCGAACTCATAGACCGGGTTGAATTTGCTGTCGTGGGGATAGAAGGGTTCGTAGCCGGGGTAGATCTTCAGGGCCCTCACCGTCCCCTCCTGCACGAAGGTCTCGATCTCCACCAGGTCGCCGGGGTGGAAATTCAGGTAGCTGATCCCCGCCACCACGTATACGTCCTTCATTTCGCGCGTGGCGTCCACGACGCTCTTCGTGGATGGCCGTCCGGCCGTTACCTTGTACGAGGTCAGGATCAGCGCCAGGTCGATCCGGTTCCTCCTCATGTGCCTCCGCAGTTCCGCGAGGCATCCCTCGAGCGATTCCACGTCCTCCCTGTGGTAGTTGTTGATGTGCGTATGACAGTCGATGATCATCTGTATTTATCCGGGGGATTCTGTTGATAATGTCACTTTTTCCACATGTTATCGAGGATTTTCGCGGCGCGGTCCCTTCCACCGAGGCCGAAGGCAAGCGCGAGCGCCAGACAGAGCGCGCCGAAGGCGATCTGGAACGCCGAGACGAGGATCTGTCCCCCGATCGCCAGCTGCTCCAGGGCCATGGACATCACGAAAAGCAGTATGGCGTACCGGGCCATGATGCTGATGAGCTCCGCGCCGTCGATCTTGATGTTGCTCAGGTAGGTGTAGGTGACCCCCTGGACGAACTTCGCGAACATCATCCCGAAGATCAGGACGATCATCGCGATCAGCACGTTGGGGATGTACAGGATGATTCTGTTGAAAAGGTCCGCGGCGACCTCGAGGCCGAGGATGTTCAGCGCCCCCAGCAGGATCACGAAAATAATCAGCCAGTAGATCATGTTGCCGAGCAGCGTGACGGTCGTAAACTTTACCCCGCCCCGAATGAGGAAATCCTCCAGTCCGGATTTCTCGGCGGCGATGTCCAGCCGCATGACGCGCAGGAGCCTGATCGCCAGCTTCCTCAGGTATTTCGCGATGAAACCCCCGAGGATGACCAGGATGGCCGCCGCGAGGATTTTCGGGAACACCACCGACAGCTGGCGCCAGAAATTTTCAAGGGGTTCGAACACCGACCAGAAACTATCCATCATC
>QJVY01000174.1 GCA_003235555.1 Ignavibacteria bacterium
CCGCTGGCGCCCGCGACGAGTATGCTCACGATCGGCGCGAAGAACACCAGCATCAGGAGGTCGTTCACCGACACCTGCACGAGGGTATAGGCGGGGTCCCCGTCGGTGAGGTACGACCAGACGAACACCATCGCGGTGCAGGGGGCCGCAGCGAGGATGATCACGCCGGCGATGTACTGGCCGGCGAGTTCCTCCCCGATGAACGGGAGGAACAGGTGCCTGAAGAAAATCCACCCGATGAACGCCATCGAGAATGGCTTCACCATCCAGTTGACGAAGAGCGTGATGAGGATGCCGGCCGGCCGGCGCCTCACGCCGAGGACGCTCGTAAAATCCACCTTGAGCATCATCGGGTAGATCATCAGCCAGATGAGGACGGCGATGGGGATGTTGATGTGGCTTCCCCCGCCGACTTCCAGCCCGCGCAGGAAGATTGTCACCCCGGGCAGCGCCTTCCCGATGACCACGCCGGCGACCATGCACACGCCGACCCAGAGGGTCAGGTAGCGCTCGAAGCCGGAGAGTCGTTTTTCTTGGCCGACCGGGGGCGAGGGTTTCATCGTGTCAAAGTTTTCACCGGGGGGGCTTACATGGGCGGGGTCGAAATCCGGGGGGCGATCTCGTCGCGGTAAAGGGCTGCGAACTTCTCCCTGATTTCATCGCGCACCTTCCTGAACTTCTCCGTCACCTCCGCGTCGGTGCCCACGGCCTCCGCCGGGTCCTCGAACCCGATGTGGAGGCGGTTCCGGACAGAACCGGTGAAGACCGGGCACGTTTCGTTGGCATGATCGCAGACCGTCACCACGTAGTCGAAGGGCCGGGAAAGGAATTCGCCGACGGCCCGGGGCCGGGCAGCGGAAATGTCTATCCCGGTTTCCTTCATCACCGCGACCGCCTTCGGGTGGACAGCGGGAGCGGGACTCGTCCCGGCGGAGCGTACCTCGAGGCGGGGGTCGAAGGACCTGAGGAAGCCTTCGGCCATCTGGCTGCGGCAGGAATTGCCGGTGCACAGGATCAGTACGGTCACGGGGTCGTGCGGTTACACATTCGGATATGCGAATATAATAATCCCCCGCCGCATCTCCAAACCGGGAGGCGGGCGTCACATCCAGGGTTCGTCGCCCGAAGGGCCGTAGATGGACGGTACCTTCCCGTCGGCCATCCTCAGGTAGATGGAAAACTGGCCGCGGTGGTGGATCGTGTCGTGCAGCATCAGCCACAGGACGTCCGCCCTCCGCACGTCGGACATGGTTTTCGGACCGGAGGGAAATTTCATCATTGACCGGAAGTCCTCGTCGGTCATCTTCCGGACCTTCCCCACGTTTCCCGCATGCTTCTCCCCGAAGTGCCCGACGATCTCACTGACACCGCCGGGGGCGGGCGGCGTCGGTCCGAATTCGACTTTTCCGCTCGCGGCGACCTCGGCGAAGAAGGATTCCTCGTGCACGATCCTCCAGGCAAGTTCTTTCGCGTCCGGACACCTGTGGTGGGGCCGGAGGTCGTCCTTCCCCGGCGGGTATGCCTTCAGGACTTTCATGGTTTTTTCGAATTCCTGTTCCCACGTGTCGAGGAACTGCTGTCGTTCTGCCATCGTATCTTCCTTTCGTGATGTGTGTTGAGGGGTCGTGAATTCAAGTCAAGTAGGGGGGCGGAGTCTCGACCGCGTGCGGGGGTCGTGAGTCCCGTCTGTGCCCTGAATATAACACCGTTTCGGTAGATTAATTCCCTGCCGAATTTTTCAACACTTCTCCCTGTGGTCCATTGTCGGATTTCCTTGCCTCGAATATCAATTTTCCATATATTTTTCCGGTTTCGGAAACGGCAAAACCTTCACAGATCCCCAATTCCAATCATCAGTTCCATCTTGTTCGATACACATCAACCGACCCGCACGGAGAAAGGTTTGTCCGCCTGAATGGCGCAGATCTTTCACCCCGGAATGAAGGTGGTCTCGAGGGCGTCGATCATCCTCTTCGTCATCGTCGTGACCGTCCTGGTCGTCGTGGGGGGCGCCATGTACCGTTCGGGGTACACCACGAACGTCGGAAACCCGCGGGAACAGAAGGTGCCCTTCAGCCACGAACACCACGTCAACGGTCTCGGCATCAGCTGCGCGTACTGCCACACCTCCGTGGAAAAATCGGCATTCGCGGGCATCCCTCCCACGCACACCTGCATGACGTGCCACTCGCAGATCTGGAATACCGCGCCGGTCCTCGAACCGGTCCGGGAAAGTTACCGCACGGGGCGACCCCTCGAGTGGATCCGCGTGCACGACCTCCCGGACTTCGCGTATTTCAACCACTCGATACACGTCAACAAGGGGGTGGGCTGCGAGACGTGCCACGGCAGGGTCGACCGCATGCCGCTGACATGGTCGGTGAACACCCTGCACATGAGCTGGTGCCTGGACTGCCACCGGAACCCGGAGAAGTACGTCAG
This sequence comes from Ignavibacteria bacterium, assembly GCA_003235555.1. Lineage (GTDB taxonomy): Bacteria > Bacteroidota > Ignavibacteria > UBA10030 > SZUA-254 > SZUA-254. Next base: position 2,443 of record QJVY01000174.1, read on the forward strand.
GCCGAAGTCCGAAATCTATTCCATGACCTGGAAGGCCGGGACCGACACCGCGGCCGGAAGGAGGCTGGTGGAGGAGTATGACATCCACAAGCAGCAACTCTCGGACTGTTCGATCTGCCACCGGTGACGTATTGGAATCCAATCATATGAACCACGACCACGAACCCGAACACCGTCACCATCACGGGGACGCTCCGGGAGAATCCCACGATCCCGCGGCGGGGCCGACTCCCCCGGCGGCCCCGAAGCCGACGCTGGAAGAGATCCGGGACAGGCTCGCCGGCCGGACCGGGGAACACTACTGGCGGAGCCTCGACGAGCTGGCGGACAACGAGGAGTTCCGCGAGCGGCTGCGGAACGAGTTCCCGCGTGACGCATCGGTGTGGGAGGACGCGGTGAGCCGCCGGAGGTTCCTGCAGCTCATGGGCGCCTCGATCGCGCTGGCGGGCCTGTCGTCGTGCGTCAAACAGCCCGACGAAAAGATCGTGCCGTACGTGAAGCAGCCGGAGATGCTGGTCCCGGGAAAACCGCTCACCTTCGCGAGCGCGTTCGAACTGAACGGCTTCGCGACGGGGATCCTGGTGACGAGCCACATGGGACGTCCCACGAAGATCCAGGGGAACCCCGACCACCCCGCGAGCCTCGGTTCATCGGACATCCATTCGCAGGCATCGATACTGCACCTCTACGACCCGGACCGGTCCCAGGTCGTCCGTCACAAAAACGGCATCAGTACCCCCGACAAATTCATCGCCGGGTTGCAGGGCGCCCTCGACGCGCAGAAGGCCCTCTCGGGCTCCGGCCTCCGGATCCTGACCGGAACGACGGCGTCCCCCACGGTGACGGGACAGATCGCCGACCTCCTGAAACTCTACCCGAAGGCGCGCTGGCACCGCTACGACACCACCGGACTGGCGAACGAACGGGAGGGGGCGAGGACGGCCTTCGGAGTGTACCTCCAGCCGGTGTACCGGTTCGACCGCGCCGACGTCGTTGTCTCCCTCGACTCGGATTTCCTGGCCGAGGGAAACGCCCACGTGCGGTATTCCCGCGACTTCGCTTCCCGCCGCAGGGTCACGGGCGAAAGGGCCGACCTCAACCGTCTGTTCGTGGCCGAGAGCTTCCCGACGGTCACCGGCGGGGTGGCGGACCACAGGCTCCCGGTGACGGCGTCGAGGGTGGCCCGGCTCGCCGGCGGGCTCGCCAGGGAACTGGAGGTGGCCGGGACGAGTATCCCCGACACGGGGAACGGGCCGCGCGGCACCCCACGCCGGGAGACCGGGTTGAATTCGGACGAACAGGAGTGGCTCGCGGCGGCGGTGGAGGACCTGAAAAAGGCACGGGGGAGCTCGGTGGTGATCGCCGGGCCCGGGCAACCCGCGGAAATTCACGCCCTCGTGCACGCCATCAATTCGGAACTCGGCAACTTCGACGCGACGGTCTCCTTCGTCCCCCCGCCGGAGGCGACACCGGCCGCGACCGGGGAGTCGCTCGCCGACCTGGTCGGGGAGATGAACCGCGGCGAGGTCGACCTGCTCCTGATCGCGGGGTGCAACCCGTCGTACGACGCCCCCGCGGACCTGGATTTCGCCCCGGCCCTGGCGCGCGTCCCGATGAGTATCTCCCACGCCCTCTATAATGATGAGACGGCGAGGGGCTGCACGTGGCACGTCCCCCAGTCACACTACCTGGAATCCTGGGGCGACGCGCGGGCCTACGACGGCACCGTGTCGATCGTCCAGCCGCTGATCGCGCCGCTCTACAACACCATGTCGCTCCCCGAACTCCTCGCGGAGTTCCTCGGCAGGCCGGGAAGCAAGGGGTACGACATCGTCCGGGAACACTGGAAGAAGCGTTCCGACCGGGATAGGAAGCGGGAAGGGTTCGAGGAAATCTGGAGGAAGAGTCTCAACGACGGAGTGGTCGCCGGGACGGCTTCGACCGCGGTACGGGCCAGGCTCCGCGCGCGGAGCGCCGCCGGCCCGCCGGGGAAGAGCGGACGGGAGCGCAAAGGCACGGGTACCGGTCTCGACTTCCGGGTCCCCGGTTCGGCCATCGAGGTCATCTTCCGCGCCGACCCGAACGTCCTCGACGGCCGGTTTTCCAACAACGGCTGGCTGCAGGAACTCCCCCGGCCGGTCTCGAAACTGACGTGGGACAACGCGGCCTTCATCAGTCCCGCCCTCGCGATCGCGATGCGGATTGAAGACGAGGACATCGTCGAGGTCAGGACCGCGGGGAAGTCGGTGCGGATCCCGGCGCTCGTCATGCCCGGCCACCCGACGGATTCGGTCACGCTCCACCTCGGGTTCGGCCGGACAGGCGCGGGGAAGGTGGCCGACGGTACCGGCGTCGACGTCCACCCGCTGCGCATCTCCGGAGGGATGCATTTCACCGGCGGATCGATCCGGAAGGGGAAGGGGACGAGGAAGCTCGCCCGGACCCAGGACCACAACCTGATGGAGGGCCGCCCGATCTTCCGCACCGCGACCGCGGGTGAATTCGAACGGGACCCGCATTTCGCCAAACATGCGGGCCACACCCCCACGCCCTCCGAATCCCTCTACCCGCAAAAAGAGTACGACGGCTACAAGTGGGGGATGTCGATAGACCTGAACGCCTGCACGGGGTGCAACGCCTGCGTGATCGCCTGCCAGTCGGAGAACAACATCCCCGTCGTCGGCAGGGAGGAGGTGCTCAACGGCAGGGAGATGCACTGGATCAGGATCGACCGGTACTACTCCGGCGACATGAACAACCCGGAGATCCACAACCAGCCGGTGGCCTGCATGCACTGCGAGAACGCCCCGTGCGAGCCGGTCTGCCCGGTGGGCGCGACCAACCACGACAGCGAGGGGCTCAACGTGATGGTCTACAACCGCTGCGTCGGCACGCGGTATTGTTCCAACAACTGCCCGTACAAGGTCCGCCGTTTCAATTTCCTGCAGTACGCGGAGAAGGAGGACGAAACGGTGCAGATGATGTACAACCCGGACGTGACCGTCCGCAACCGCGGGGTGATGGAAAAATGCACCTACTGTGTCCAGCGGATCAGCGCGGCGCGCATCGACGCCAAAAAAGAACACCGGGAGATCCGGGAGGGCGAGGTCGTCACCGCCTGCCAGTCGGCCTGTCCCGCGCAGGCGATCACCTTCGGGAACCTCAACGACCCGGAGAGCGCCGTCTCGAAGGCGAAGGCCGAACCGAGGGACTACGGCCTGCTCACGGAGCTCAACACGCACCCGCGCACGTCGTACCTTGCGCGGATCAGCAACCCCAACCCCGGCATCGACGGGAAGGCGTAGCGGAATGGCCTACAAGTACCATGTGACCGAAGGGGAAAATGTCGCGCCGCTGATCGCGCCGGGGCACGACTACGCCACCATCACGGATAAAATCAGCGGGGACGTCCTCGACCGGAAGACCCCCCGGGGGATGATGATCACCCTCGCGGTATCATTTTTGTTCGTCCTGGTGCTGATCGGCGCGGTGAGTTACCTCTTCTACAAGGGCGTGGGGATCTGGGGGATCAACATCCCGGTCGGCTGGGGCTTCGCCATCGTCAACCTGGTGTGGTGGATAGGGATCGGGCACGCCGGGACGCTCATCTCCGCGATACTCCTATTGCTGCACCAGCACTGGCGCAACGCCATCAACCGTTTCGCCGAGGCGATGACGCTCTTCGCGGTGGCCTGCGCCGGGCTCTTCCCGATCCTGCACCTCGGCCGGCCGTGGCTCGCCTACTGGCTCACGCCCTACCCGAACACCATGGAGGTCTGGCCGAATTTCCGCAGCCCGCTCGTCTGGGACGTTTTCGCGATCTCGACATACCTGCTGGTGTCGTTCATGTTCTGGTTCGTGGGGCTCATTCCCGACCTCGCCTCGATGCGCGACAGGGCGAGGAAACGGTGGCAGAAGATCTGTTACGGGGTCCTGGCGATGGGCTGGCGGGGCTCGGCGAGGCACTGGCACCGCTACGAAACGTCGTACCTGCTGCTGGCCGGGCTGGCGACGCCGCTCGTGGTTTCGGTCCACTCGGTGGTGAGCTTCGACTTCGCCGTCGGGATCATCCCGGGGTGGCACGCGACGATCTTCCCCCCCTACTTCGTGGCGGGCGCCATCTACTCGGGGTTCGCGATGGTCATCACGCTGATGATCCCGGTCCGGAAACTCTACCACCTCGAGGACTTCGTCACCGACCGGCACCTCGACTTCATGGCGAAGGTCATGCTGGGCACCGGCCTCATCGTCCTCTACGGCTACCTCTCGGAGCTCTTCTTCGCCTACTACAGCGGGAGCGAGTACGAAGGGTTCATGATGCACAACAGGATCACGGGGCCTTACGGCTGGAGCTACGCCCTCCTGATCCTCTGCAACGGGCTGATCCCGCAGGCGCTCTGGTCGAAACGGGTCAGGCTGAACACCCTCGCGCTGTTCTTGATATCCATCGTGGTGAATGTCGGGATGTGGCTCGAGCGGTTCGTGATCGTGGTGACGAGCCTGCACCGGGATTTCCTGCCCTCGTCCTGGGACATGTACACCCCCACGATCTGGGACTGGGCCACGTACGTCGGTTCGCTCGGGGTCTTCGTCTGGCTGATGTTCATTTTCGTGCGGGTGATGCCGATGATCTCGATCTTCGAAATCAAGCACCTCCTCCCCTGGAAGGGGAGGATCTACGACACGAGCGCGGACGCCAACTGAGATGAACGCCCCCCCCATCTACGGACTGATGGCCGAATTCGACGCGCCGGAGGACATCCTGGCCGCCGCCGAGAGCGCCCGCCGCAAGGGCTACCGGGAGATGGACGCCTACACCCCCTTCCCCATGGAGGAGCTCACCGACGCACTGGGCATCAGGCACACTACGCTGTCGCTCTTCGTGCTCTGCTGCGGGATCGCCGGGGGACTCATCGGCTTCTTCATGCAGTACTTCACCTCGGTGATCGATTACCCGGTGAACATCGGTGGGAAACCGCTGAACAGCTGGCCGCAGTTCATTCCGATCACGTTCGAGATGACGATCCTCTTCGCGGCCATCGGCGCGGTGGTGGGCATGATCTTCCGGAACGGGCTCCCGAGGCCCGTGCACCCGGTGTTCAACGTGGACCGGTTCGAGCTGGCCACGCGCGACAAATTCTTCCTCTGCATCGAGGCGAGCGACCCGCTCTTCGACCGGGACGCGACCGAAGCGTTCCTGAAGTCCCTCGAGCCGTCCCACGTCACCGTGGTGGAGAACTGACATGCGCATGATCCGCACACGGACACTGCCCGGAACCCGGAGGGCCATCGCCCTGGCCGCCGCTTTCGGGGTATTCGCGGCGGGCTGCACCGACATGTACGACGACGCCCGCATCAAGCCGCTCCAGGAAAGCACGTTCTACGCGGACGGCCAGTCCTCGAGGCCCCTCGTGGAGGGAACGGTCCCTCGCGGTTCGGCGCGGACCGACGAACACTTCACCACCGGGAAAATCAACGGAAAGTTCGCCGACGCGTTCCCGGTGGAGATCACCGCCGGCCTCCTCGACAGGGGGGAGGACCGCTTCAACGTCTTCTGTTCGCCCTGCCACGGTCGCCTCGGGGACGGAACGGGGATGATCGTCCGGAGGGGCTTCCCCCGGCCCAACTCCTTTCATTCGGACAGCGTGCGGTCGAAACCGGCCGGGTATTACTTCGACGTCATCACGAACGGGTTCGGAAGGATGTACAGCTATGCCCCGAGCATCCCGGTGGAGGACCGGTGGGCCGTCGTCGCCTACCTCCGCGCCCTCCAGCTGAGCCGGCGGGTGGAAGCCGGGGCCCTCACGTCCGCGGAACTCGAAAAGCTTTCGAGGTAGGAGAATATCGGTCAGCCCGTGCAGGAATACTTCAAAAAAATAGAGAACCGGTCGGTGAAAATCGGGGGAGCGGGCCTGGCGGCGCTCGCCGTCTCGTATTTCGTGTGGGGAGAACATTTTTACCGGTCATACCTCTTCGGGTACCTTCCGTGGGCCATGCTGACGCTCGGGTGCCTCGCCATCCTGCTGCTGCACCACCTGGTCTCGGGGGCGTGGGGCCACGTCCTCCAGCGGATGAGCGAGTCGGGCTCGCGCATCCTCGCGGTGATGGGGTTGCTGTTCATACCGGTTCTCATCGGCATGCGCGACCTCTACCCCTGGACGGACGACGCGGTCGTGGAGGCGAGCCACGTCCTCCACGAGAAGGCCGGATATCTCGACGCGGTGTTTTTCATTGCCCGGAGCGTGCTCTATTTCGCGCTCTGGACCGCTATGGCGACCCTGCTGCGCCGCTGGTCCTCGAAGCAGGACGACGGCACCGACCGTTCGCTGACGCGCCGGATGAAAATCTTCAGCGGGCCGTCGATGGTGTTGTTTGTGATCACCGCGAGCCTCGCGTCGGTGGACTGGATGATGTCGCTCGAGCCCGAGTGGTACTCGACGATCTACGGGATGAGTTTCATCGTGGGGTCCGTGCTCACCGCCCTCGCCTTCTGCATCATGGTCCTTTCGAAGGTGTCGGGCCACAGGCCCTACTCCGACATCCTCACCTCCCGGCACGCCCACCACCTGGGGAACCTGCTCTTCGCGTTCACCATTTTGTGGGCGTACCTGGCGTTCTCCCAGTACCTGATCATCTGGTCGGGGAACCTGCCGGAGGACAATTTTTGGTACCTCCGGAGGACGGGCCCGGGGTGGAACGTCGTCGCGGTCCTGCTGTTGATCGGACACTTTTTCGTGCCGTTTTTTATCCTGCTCTCCCGCAGGTCCAAGAAGGAGCTGAAGAAGCTGTACGTCATCGCGGGCCTGATCTTCGTCATGCGGTTCGTGGACATCTACTGGCTGGTTGCGCCCGCGTTCGACCACGAGTCCGTCTCCATCCACCCGCTCGACGTGATCGCGCCGGTGGCGATCGGGGGCGTCTGGGTGGCGCTCTTCATGCGGTACCTGGGGCAGGTCCCGATCCTCCCGCTGCACGACCCGCGCTTCGGGGAGGACGGATTCCACATTCACGACATCGACTGACGTGGCGGAAGGGAAGCGA
>QJVY01000186.1 GCA_003235555.1 Ignavibacteria bacterium
GCGGATTCGCGGGTGGCTTTGTGTTTTGGGTTTCGGTGTTCCGGCAACTGCCCCCTACGCCGTGCCACCCCCTTGTCTGTCCGGAGGATGGGCGGATGAGGAATGTCGACGGCTCCGCCTTCTAGCCAGTGCGAGCCAGACGAAGGGCAGGAGCATGATCCCCGCCATCGGCGCTCCGTCGGTGAAGCTCCACCCTTCACCCGAGATCCGGCAACTGCACCCGGATCCGCTGCCGGACACCGGCGTGGAGGCGGCCGTTGCGACCCCGAAGGTGTGAGTTATCGTTCCGTCGGCCGTGCCGTCGTCATCGTCGGATCCTCCGTCCGTCAGGTCATGTGTTTCCATAGGACTGCCGTCGTAACCGGCACCGGTATTCTCGGAAAATCCGCCGGGTTCCACTTCGAAGTGCCTCGATCCTGCCGGGATGCCCGCCGGATAGGTGATATTCACCGAGATGGTGTCGCCCGGCGTGACGCCGTGGATCGTAAACCGGAGGATTCCGTGCGGGAAGGCGGCGGACGGCTTTCCGGCCGGATTCAGGCTCGGGTCCGTGTCCAGGAGACTTTCTACGTCGCTGAAGGAAGTCCCCGCGTTTGCGGAGGTGTCCAGCATGATCGGACCGCTTCCTGTGGCCGAGGTGACGACAGGGGTAACGTTGTCGAGCCCCGTCCCCGAAAGCGATACCTTGACGATTGGCTCGTCGGGATCGTTATCGGTGGTGATCGTCAGATTGTCCAGGAACGCCCCCACGGATGTCGGAGCGAATACGACCGCTACGGTGCAGTTGCCTCCCGCTGCGATCGTCGGAGTTCCCCCGCCACAGGGGTTCGAACCCCCTCCCAGGTCCAGGGTAAAGTCGGTCGCCGCATCGAGTGCGATCGAGGAGACCTGGAGTTCGAGGTTTCCCACGTTCGAGATCGTCACATCCGTCGGAGCCGACGTGTTGTTTACGACCACCTCGCCGAAGTCTGCGGATGCCGGAACGGAGATGTCCGGTGCCGGGGCCGCCGTACCTTTCCCTGTGAGCGAAACGGTTGCGATCGGCGTATCGGGGTCGTCGGACTCGACCGAAAGGATGGCCGGGAAATTGCCTTCCCCGGTCGGGTTGAAGGTCACGGTGACCGTGCAGCTGTCCGTCGGTGCGAGCGGAAGCGACGGCGGAATCGTTCCGCACCCGTTCGGCCCGCCGCTCGGGTCCAGCGTGAAGTTCGAAGGATCGTCCACCGAGATGCCCGAGACGTTGAGTGTGTCGGTCCCGGTATTCGCCACGGTCACCACGTGATCGGGCGACGAGGAACCATCGGCCACGACGTTGCCGAAGTCGATGGAGGTCGGGTCGACCGAGATGTCGGGTGTCGGCCCCGCGATGCCGTTCCCGGACAGCGGGACGTTCACGGTCCCCTCGTCGGGGTCATCCGACATGATCGTGAGCGTATCGGCGATGTTGTTCGCAACGATCTTGGGGGTGAAAGTCACCTCGATGGTGCAGTCGCCCCCCGCCGCAATCGTCGGCGCCAGGTTCGGACAGGCGTTGGAGCCTCCGACGGCGACCGAGTAGTGGGTCCCCGTCGCCAGGGCGATCCCGGTGACGTGAAGGATGTCGGCCCCCGTGTTCGAGAGGGTGACCTCCTCGGGCGACGAGGAATCGTTGACAGGGATATCCGTGAGGAAGGTGATGGACGTCGGGCTTACCGCGATGTCGGGAACGGGGATGACCACGCCCGGTGCCTCGTCGGCTCCGATATCGACCACGGCGACGGAATCGCCGTTGCCGTCGAGCGGCCGCACGTCGCCATCGATGTCGTCGGAGGGAACCGAGGGGGCCGTGTTGGTCCCGTTATCGACCGCGGGAGATCCCGCTTGTAGGTGGGCCGTGGCGTCGAGCATCGGATCGGAAGAACTATTGTTCGCCTGATTCGTCGGCGTGCCCGTGAAGGTGCCGATGATGTTGTTGAACAGGTTGATCGTGGGGTTCGTGAAGTTCGAGAGGACGAGGTCCGAACTCACCAGCGGAAACCCGAACAGGTTTCCGAACAGGATGTTGTTGTACAGGTTCATCGTGCTGGTCGCGCTGTTGACGCTGACGAAAACGCCACCCGCCAGGGAGGGTTGCGTCGTCGCCCGGTTGGACACGATGGTGTTGTTCGTCAGGGTGAGAGTGGACGCCCCAATGGACCCGGACATGTCCACTCTCACGCCGCCCACGGCGCGCGATGCGATGAACGAGGATTGGACGTTATTGTCGAAGATATTGTTCACGATCGCGATGCTTCCCGCCGTGAATCCGGTGTCTCGAATCCACGCGCCTCCGGCGCCTTGCGTCCCTCCGGCGTTGTTGACGAAGAGGTTCTTCGAGACGAGAGTGGTCCCGTCATGATTCTGGATGTTGAGCCCGCCGGCTCCCTCGTCGCCGAAGTTATTGCGATACTCGCATCCGCTCACCGTGATATTGCCGAGTGCGTTGAGCGATCCCCCTCCCCCCACCAAAGTAGTGGGTGGGTTATTGGTGTTGTTGAGAAACCGGGAGTTCTCGAGGGTGATGTGTCTTGCCTGGACCGACAGGGCCAAAAACCCGTTCTGAAAGGTCATCCCCCGCACGGTGACAGTCGCGGCAGTAGTGCTGGCATTGACGTTGAGGATCCGGGTTGCGCCCCCGCCGTCCAGGATCGTCGTGGCAGCCCCGGCGCCCTCGATCGTGAGGGAGAAGGCCTCGGAGAAGTTGTCATAGGTCAGCAAGGACGTCAGGTTGTACGTCCCGGCCATCACGTTGATCGTGTCGTCTTCGCCGTTGGCCTGGGCGGTAGTCAATGCGGCCTGGAACTCGGCCGGGTTGGTGACGGGGAAGACTGCGGCCCGGGGCTGTCTTCCCCCGGGGGCCAGGAGAAGGATCAGGAATACTCCGAGGAACCAGGAGAAGGATCAGGAATACTCCGAGGAATATCGTCATCGGTCCGGCCCGGATCCTGCTCGATGAGATGGATTGTGGAAGGTGAGAGATCATGGAGCCCCTCCTTTCCTCCGGCAACGGCCGGATCAGAGGGTTGAAACGAAGAGCAACGATGTTCCGGGGCGGAAGCCCCGGCAGAACAGAAAATTGTTTCTACCTGCGGTGGAATTAAGATTCAGCTTTTCAGGAATGGTTACCGATTTTTGAAGATTTCGGTATGGAACCGGAGGCGGCGGACCTATTTCGCCTTTCGCAACGTGCGCTT
>QJVY01000028.1 GCA_003235555.1 Ignavibacteria bacterium
TACCTCTACCGGTACGAGGCCCCCGAACTGGCGTACGGGAACGACCTCTTCGACCTGGACATCTCCCCCGACGGCAGGACGCTATTGGGGGTGCTGCTGGAAATCAACGGCAGGCAGAAACTCGTGAAGATGGACATCGACTCGCTGATCGCCGGTTCGCGCTCCAACGAGTTCGTCTACGAGTTCGAAAACAACTCGCCGGCCAATTTCGTCTTCTCGCCCGACGGCAGGGAACTCTACGGAACGTCGTACTACACGGGCGTTTCGAACATCTTCCGGATCAACCTCGCGACAAAGAAACTGGACGCCCTCTCGAACGCCGAGGCGGGGCTGTTCCGGCCGGTCCCCTACACGGGGGATTCCCTCATCGCCTTCAGATACACCGGCAAGGGGTTCCTCCCGGTCGCCCTCCCGATCCGTCCGACCGAGGACATCACCCCGATCAGGTACCTGGGCCAGCAGATCGTGGAGAAGTACCCGGTCGTCAAGGAGTGGAAGCTCGCCCCGCCGAACCCGGCAAGGATAGACATCGACTCGCTCACCGAGTACAAGGGCGAATACGTGGGGCTGGGCGACCTGCACCTGGCCGGCGCCTACCCGGTGGTCCAGGGGTACAAGGACGTCTACACGCTGGGGATGAACATGACCGTGTCGGACCCCCTCCCGATGCACTACTTCAACCTCACGGCTTCCTACTCCCCGAACAGGAACCTCGTCCCCAAGGAGCGGATCCACGGGTCGCTCGAATATTTCTACCGGGCCTGGAAATTCACCGCCGGGTACAACAGCGCCGACTTCTACGATCTCTTCGGGCCGACGAAGACCGGCCGCAAGGGGTATACCGCATCGATCAGTTACGGCGACAGGATCCACGAACAACGGCCGACCCTCGTCAATTACACCGTCACGCTCTCCGGCTACTCCGATCTGGACCGTCTGCCCGATTACCAGAACGTCGCTCCGACCCTTGACAGGTTCCTGAACCTCTCGTTCCGGCTGAACAGCACGTCGCTCCTGCGGACCCTCGGCGCGGTCGATTACGAAAAGGGTTTCAGCGGATCGGCCGTCCTCAGCACCAAGTACGGCCGCGAGAAGTTTTTCCCCAGGATCTACACGACGGCCGACTTCGGGACGATCCTCTGGGACCATTCATCGCTGTGGCTCAGGACCTCCTTCGGCAAGGCTTTCGGCGACCGCTCCAATTCCCTGGTGAATTTCTACTTCAGCGGTTTCGGGAACAACTGGGTGGACCACGGGGAGGTGAGGCGGTTCCGGGATTACTACAGTTTCCCCGGCGTGAACATCGACGACCAGGCCGGGCTCGGCGGCACGAATTTCGCACGCGTTCTGCTGGAATGGGACCTCCCGCCGCTCCGCTTTCGCCGGGTCGGGTTCCCGGCGGCCTACGCCAACTGGGCGAGGCTCGCACTGATCACCACGGGCCTCATGACGAACCTGGAGGACGACGCCACGAGGACGCGGGCGCTGAGCGCCGGCCTGCAACTGGACGTCAAGCTCGTCCTCTTCTCGAACCTCGAATCCACGCTTTCCGGCGGTTTCGCGGCGGCCTTCAGGCCCCGACTTCCCCGGACGGAGGAATGGATGGTTTCACTCAAAATTCTCAGGTAACGGAGGGTCTCGCGACCACACGACCATGAACCAGCTCCCCGTCGAGCGGCTCCTCGACACGGCGGTCAGCCTCCTGCCGGTGTTTATATTTTTACTGGCGCTCGTCTTCCTGGACAGCTATAAACTCGTGAAGCTCCACCAGGTGGTGGTGACGATCATTTTCGGCTCCCTCTCGGCGGTCTTCGCGCTGTTTCTCAATACGTGGCTGTCCGGATACGTCCCGGGGGGGCTGCACATCCTGCCGCGGTACGTTGCCCCGGTGACCGAGGAGACGCTCAAGGCGGTGTTCATCGTCTACCTGATCCGGAGCCGCAAGGTCGGGTTCATGGTCGACGCCGCCATACACGGCTTCGCGGCGGGGGCGGGGTTCGCCTTCATGGAGAACGTCTATTACCTCCAGGTGGTGACCAACAATTCCATGCTGGTGTGGCTCATCCGGGGTTTCGGGACGGCGGTGATGCATGGCGGCACCGCGGCGGTCCTGGCGATCCTGACCAAGAGCCTCGTCGACCAGTCCCCGGCGTTCCGGGCATGGCACGTCCTGCCGGGCCTGCTGACCGCCATGGTCATCCACTCGTTCTTCAACCACGTCCCGTTCCCGCCGCAGTACATGACCGCCGTGCTCCTGGTCGGCCTTCCGCCGATCATGATCTACGTCTTCACCCGGAGCGAAAAGTCCACCCGGGAATGGCTAGGCGTCGGCTTCGACACCGACGCGACCCTCCTGGATCAAATCAACACCGGGGAGGTGACCTCAACACCCGTGGGGCAGTATCTCTACACACTGAAGGACAGGTTCCCGGGGCAGCTCGTGGCCGACATGCTCTGCCTCCTCCGGCTCCACCTCGAACTCTCCATCCGTGCGAAGGGAGTCCTGCTCATGCGCGAACACGGTTTTGGTTCCACGATCGAGCAGGACGTCCGCGACAAGTTCTCCGAAATGGAGTACCTCGAAAAAAACATCGGCAAGACCGGGCGGCTGGCGATCAAACCGTTCCTCCACACCTCCCACAGGGACCTGTGGCAGCTCTACATGATCGGCAAGTGAGGGCGGCCCGGGTATCGGTTCCCGCCGGACGGACGGCGGTTGCCGTCACGATCGTCTCCGCGCTCTTCCTGTCGATCGCGGCGTGGTCGTGCGCCGGGGGCGGTGCCGGGCCGGCCGCGGACGACGGCTGGCGATCCGGGGTGGATTCGGTGCTGACAGCCCAGGCGGAATCGTGGAACGCGGGGGACATCGCCGGATACATGGAGGGGTACTGGAAATCCGACAGCCTGCTCTTCACCAGCGGCGGCAAGGTCCGGCGGGGGTGGAGGGAGACCCTCGAAAAATATTCCGCCTCCTACGACACGCCGGAGAAGATGGGAAAGCTCCGCTTCTCCGGGCTGGAGTACCACCACCCGGTCCCGGGGGCGGCGTGGGTGTTCGGCCGCTGGGAGCTCGAACGGGAGGGGGACCGCCCGGGGGGCGTGTTTACGGTCATCCTGAAGAAATTTCCGCAGGGGTGGCGCATCGTCCACGACCACACCTCGTCGGATCCGGCACAGTGACGCCGGCCGTGTCCGGACCGTCGCAATCCGTTACCTAGAGAAGAGCTCATCCGATGACCAGCGATCCCGTGTACCACACCGATTTTCCCGGGCTGAAATTCCTCCGCCGGGGGAAAGTCCGCGACCTCTACGACCTCGGGGAATTCCTCCTCATCGTCGCGACCGACCGGCTCTCGGCGTACGACGTCATCATGCCCCGGCCCATCCCGCACAAGGGGAAGGTGCTTACGCAGATTTCGAATTTCTGGTTCTCCCTGATGACGGACATCATCCCCAACCACATCGTGGCGACCGACGTCGAGGATTTCCCCGCCGAGTGCGAACCGTACGCCGACCGGCTCCGCGGGCGCAGCGTGCTGGTCCGCAGAACATCTCCCCTCCCGGTGGAGTGCGTCGCGCGGGGGTACGTCTCCGGGTCGGGGTGGAGCGAATACAGCGCGTCGGGGCGGATCTGCGGGATCCAGCTCCCTCCAGGGCTGCTGGAATCCGACCGGATCCCGCAACCGATCTTCACCCCGGCGACGAAGGCGGAGGAGGGGCACGACGAGAACATCTCCTTTGAACAGGCCGCCGAAATCGCGGGGGCGGAGGAGATGGAGTCCGCCCGCGCTCACACGCTCAAAATCTACACGCGGGCCGCAGAGATCGCCCTCGACAAGGGGATCATCATCGCGGACACCAAGATGGAATTTGGAACGGCCGACGGCCGGCTGATGCTCATCGACGAACTCCTCACGCCGGATTCCTCGAGGTTCTGGCCGAAGGACCGGTACGCCCCCGGCGGCCCGCAGGAGAGTTTCGACAAGCAGTTCGTCAGGGATTATCTCCTCTCCATCAGGTTCAACAAACAGCCCCCGGGACCGGAACTCCCCGACGACATCGTCCGCAGAACCTCGGACCTCTACCGCGAGGCGCTCGTGAAACTGACCGGCCGCGACATCGAGGAGTAGCACCGTCGGGGAAACGCGGCGGTTGGATTTTCCCCGGAGCGGAAATTTCCGTATCTTCGGTAACTCTGTTCCCCGGTCCACGTACACTCACGTAATCCACAATTTTCACGGTTGTCCCCGTTTCGTTGAAAACCCCGACTATTTCACTGTTCGTCCATTTCCGGAGGTGTCCATGTTCCGATACGCAAGCCTGATCCTGATCACGCTCGCCGCGGCCCTGCAGCTGCCCGCGCAGGGTGACGCGGCGAAAGTCTTCCCCTATACCATCAACCAGGTGACCCTCGACAACGGTCTGAAAATCGTTTCGATTCCCTTCGACAGCCCCGGCATCATCGCCTACTATACGGTGGTGCGGACCGGCTCGCGCAACGAGGTCGAACCGGGAAAATCCGGGTTCGCGCATTTCTTCGAGCACATGATGTTCCGGGGGACCGACAAGTACAGCAAGGACGATTTCAACAAACTCCTGAAATCGATCGGCGCCGACAACAACGCGAACACCTCCGACGACCGGACCGTCTACCACACGCTTGCCAGCGCCGACGCGCTGGAGACGATCATGGACATGGAGTCCGACCGTTTCATGAACCTCAAATACTCGGAGGAGGACTTCAAGACCGAGGCGGGGGCGATCCTCGGCGAGTACAACAAGAACTACTCGAGCCCCTTCATGACGATCTTCGAGAAGCTCCGCGAGGCGGCCTACGAGGGACACACCTACAAGCACACGACGATGGGCTTCCTGAGGGACATCAAGGACATGCCGCAGCAGTACCAGTACAGCCTGGAGTTTTTCGACCGCTGGTACCGGCCCGAGAATTGCGTGGTGCTGGTCGTGGGGGATTTCGACCAGGCGAAGCTCGTCGCCCTGGCGAAACAATATTACGGTCCGTGGAAGAGGGGGACCTACACGCTCGACGTCCCCGTCGATCCGCCGCAGACGGAGGAGAAACTCATCAACCTTCCCTGGAAGGCGAAGACGCTCCCGATCGTCTCGATCGGTTACCACGGCCCGGCCTTCAGCGACGAGACGCGCGACATGCCCGCGATGGACCTCCTTTCGCAGGTCGTCTTTTCCGAGACCTCCGAACTCTTCCGGAAACTGGTCATCGAGGAGCAGCTCGTGGAGTTCGTGCAGGGGAGCGAGGGCGACAGCCGCGACCCGGGGCTGTTCACGATTTTCACGAGGGTGAAGGACCCGAAGAACATCGAGCTCGTCAGGTCCGAAATCGAGAAGGCGATCACCGAGGCGAAGGAGAAACCGGTGAGCGCCGAACGGCTCCAGGCCATCAAGTCGCACCTGAAGTACCAGTTCGCGATGGGGCTCGACAACCCCGACGCGGTGGCCGCGAACATTTCCCATTACATCCAGCTGACGGGAGACCCAGAATCAGTGAACCGCGTCTACCGACTCTACGACCAGATCACCCCCGATGACATCATGTCCGTCGCGAAGAAATACTTCAACGCGACGAACAGGACCACCGTTATTCTCACACAGGAGGAAAGTTCACAATGAAGTCGCCACGCATGTTCATCATCGCCGCGCTCGCCGTCCTCGTCGCCGGCGGCGCGTTCTCCGCCGTGAAGATCACCGAACTGCGGAGCGAAACCTCTCCCCTCGTCACCGTCCGGATCATCCTCCGCGCCGGCTCGATCAACGACCCGAAGGGGAAGGAGGGCCTCAACGCCCTTACCGCCAGCCTGATCGAACAGGGGGGGACGCAGCAGCTCTCGTACGCGGACGTCGTCGCGAAGCTCTACCCGTGGGCGGCGAACATCACCTCGAGGGCGGACCAGGAGATCACGAGCTTCACCGGAAACGTCCACCGCGACCACCTGCGGGATTTCTACAGGCTCTTCGCGGACCTCGTGCTCAGCCCGCGGTTCGATTCGTCGGATTTCGCGAGGGTCAAGGACCTGGGGATCAACTACCTGCAGAACAACCTCCGCGGGACCGATGACGAGGGCCTCGGGAAGCAGGCGCTCAACGCGTTCATGTTCGAGGGACACCCGTACGGGACCACGGAGTTCGGGACCGTCCAGGGTCTCACGTCCATCACCCTCGACGACGTGAAGGCGTACTACCGGAAGATGTACACGCAGGCCAACCTCTGGGTGGGTCTCGCCGGGGGGTACCCCGCGGACTTCGCGTCGACGGTCCTCGCCGATTTCGGCAGGATCCCGGAGGGGACGGCCGCCGCCGTCACCCTGCCCGCACCTCCCCCCGTGGAGGGGATGGAGCTGATGGTGGTGCAGAAGCCGGCGCGCGCGTACGCCGTTTCGATGGGGTACCCGATTTCGGTCACCCGGAAGGACAGGGAATATTACGCGCTGATGGTGGCGAATTCCTATTTCGGCGAACACCGGACCTTCAACGGGGTGCTGATGAACAGCCTCCGTGGAGACCGCGGGATGAACTACGGGGACTATTCCTACATCGAGAAGTTCACCGGCGGCACGGCCGGCAACGCCTTCCCGAACCTGAACACACCGCTGCGCCAGCAGTACTTCTCGATCTGGCTCAGGCCGATGCCACCCGAGCAGGCGCATTTCGCCATCCGTAACGCGATCTTCGAGCTCCGGCGTCTCGTCTCCGACGGACTGACGGAACAGCAGTTCGAGGAGACGCGCAAGTTCGTGGTGAATTATTCGAAGCTCTGGGCGGCCACGATGGACAGGCGCCTGGGGTACCTCATGGACAGCGAGTTCTACGGTACGGACTATTACATCGACCGGATCGAAAAGGAACTGAAGACCCTGACCGTCGCCGACGTCAACGCGGCAGTCAAAAAATACCTCAACGCGGAGAACCTCAAGATCGCCGTCGTGGTGGACGAGGGGAAGGGGCAGGAGTTTTTCGACGCGGTGGCCAACAACGCCCCGTCGCCGATCACCTACGAGGCGCCGAGGCCGCAGAAAATCCTCGACGAGGACGCGATCATCAAGACCCTTCCGCTCAATATCAACCGGGCGAAATCCAGGGTCGTGCCGGCCAGAGACCTCTTTGAAAAATAAGCGGGACGGCGGACCCGCGCACCCTTCCCGCGGTGCCCGGCGGTGAAGATCAGCGTCCGGGTGAAGCCGAACTCCCGGGTGGAAGGTGTTGTAACCTCCGACGACGGGGTCGTCACGGTCCGCGTGGCGGCCCCGCCCGCGGAGGGCAAAGCCAACGAGCGGCTCATCTCCCTTCTCGCGGCCCACTTCAACGTCCCCAAAAGCCGGATTTCGATCAAACGGGGCGCTTCCGGAAGGAAGAAGATCGTCGAAATTGCTTGACAAAACCGGCTGACTTTCGTACACTACCGCTGACATTTCAACCCCTTCTCAGTCCCCCGCGTTCCGGAGGTTGACAGACAATCAGTCGAGTGCCCCATCACTGCTCGGTGACCATCACCACCAAACAGAGAGGTCAGCATGAATCAGGTACCAAGAGTTCTCCTCGCCGCGACTTTCCTTCTCCTCGTCGCAGTATCCCTTACAACGGCGCAGATCTCACGCGACAGCGCCATCACGCTGGTCACCGACCAGGTGATCAATCCCTCGCCCTATAATTCGACGCTCGTGGCGTTTCTCTACCAGCCTTCAGGGGGCGACAGCCTCCTTCCCGCCGGGACGGACATCGCCCCGTACGACAGCGCCTTCATCACCACGCTCGCCGGGCCGAAATGGTTCTTCTGGATCGACCTCACGGGAGATTTCCGGTTCGAGCATCCGGTGAAGTTCGTCCTCGTCGATTCGGCCGACGGGACCGTCGACGTGTCCGACGGCGGCTGGTGGCCGGCACTTACGCTCCCCGGCGATACGACGACGTATCCCTGGAGTACGATCGACGACCGCGTCGAGGATTCCACCGGAACGATCTACGGGAGTTATACCGGCGTGATCCTCCCGCCGGCGATCGTTCCGTCCACGGTGCCCCGGTTCGATCCGCGAACCGACGCGCGTGACGACGGCATCCGGTATTTCCGGTTCAATTCGGCTCTCGCGGGAAACACCTGCGCCATCCTCGTCGGCGGCAGGGCACAGAAAAAGGGTGAGCAGAACGCCTGGCAGGGTGACCTCGATTCGATGAACACCGCGATGACGACACCGGCACCCGGTGGAGGAACCGGAATGGCGTCGGAAACACAGATGAAGAACAACGCCACGAAGGCGGACATCCAGAAAATGCTGGACTCCGCGGCGGCGCATGGCTGCAACTCCATCATCTTCTATTACTCGGGCCACGGCGGCAAGGACGGCGGAGGTTATATGTGCCTCAACGGCTCCAACCTCAAGTACAGCGACCTTGCGACCATGCTCAACATCGCCGGGCTGAAATTCAAGAACGTGATCCTCGACAATTGTTACGGCGGCAGTTCGCTCGACGACTTCGGGGGAAAACAGACCGTCGTCAAGATCACCACGGCATCGGATTCCACGAAGACCAGCACCGGAACACTGACCTGGAGAGACCTGGACGGGAGCGGGACGATTTCTGCCGGCGACTCGGTCGTCAAGGGCAGCGGGTATTACACCCGGGCCTGGATGGACTGCTGGCGGAAGCTCCGCGACAGCCTCAACCGCAACCCCACACCGCAGGAAATCCACGACTGGGTCCGGAACGTCAACCCCGATTCGATCAACCAGAAGCAGAATCCGTCGAGTTCCACGATCTGGCCGGTGTTCACGTTCCAGTCTACCAGTTCCTCGGCACGGGGGTCGTTCTCGACTTCCAGTTTGTCGCCGGGCCCGTGGACGTCACCGTGCAGCGGACCCTGGGACCCGCGCAGGGGCAGATAGACCCGATCGACATCGAAATCGTTTCGCTCTCGCTGACGTCCGTCTGGAGCATCGAGATGAGCCCGCCGTTGGACTTCCAGGCGAACGCCTTCTTCGGATTCCCGGGCGCGGGGTCCGAGGGTGACTCCATTCCCCTGGAGAACTTTTCGCTCGCAACGAGGCCGGCGCCGACATTTTCGGAACCCAACCCGTTGTGGCATCAATTCCCGAACCAGGACATCGTCCCCGCCCCTCCGGGGATTGTCGCGCTCAACGTGACGGAGTTCAGCGAGTGGGCGTACGCGCTGCTGGCGACCGACACGTCCGTGGACGTCCCGCACGCCGCAAAGTGGAACATGCTCTCGGTGCCCCTCGAGGCGGCGGACATGCACAAGGACACGCTCTTCCCAGACGCGACATCGAGCGCGTTCGCCTACAACGCGGGGTACACGACCGAGACGGTCCTCGAGACGGGGCGCGGGTACTGGATGAAATTCGACAGCGCCGGATCGGACACGCTCTTCGGAGCAGCTGTCCACCAGGACACCTTCGACGTGGTCTCGGGGTGGAACATGGTCGGGTCGATCACCGATCCGGTCCCGGTCGGTTCCGTATCGACGATACCCCCGGGGATGACCCTGTCGAACTTCTTCGCCTACAATAACGGATACACCGCCGCGACGAGCATCAACCCCGGCGCAGGGTACTGGGTGAAGACGTCCGCGGACGGATCCATCATCCTCGACGGGGGTCTCCTGCTGGCGAAAGCCGGCCCGCCGATGGAATATGCCGGCTTCAACCGGCTCGACGTCTCCGACGCCGCGGGGAACCAGCAGTCGCTCTGGTTCGGACCCGCGGGCGCCGCGACGGCGGGGATGACGACGGAAATGCCGCCACCGCCTCCCGGGGACCTGCTCGATGCGAGGTTCGGCGACGGAAACATGGTCGAACTCTACGCCGGCAACGACGCACAGAGTTTTGGCGTCAGGCTCACCTCGGCGGTGTACCCGGTGACGTTCAGATGGGAGATCGACGACGGGGAGTCTCGTGCCCTGACCCTCAACGGCAAGACGCGGATGGCCGGGAAGGGTTCGATGGTCATGAGGGAGGCCGGACCCGTGACGATCACCGCGGGCGCGTCGACGGTGCCGGAGAGGTTCGCACTCTCGCAGAACTACCCGAACCCCTTCAACCCGCTGACGAAGATCGTCTATGAGCTTCCGGCGGAGGTGAAGGTGAACCTGACGGTGTTCGACATCCTCGGCCGCGAGGTGGCGGTGCTGGCGGACGAGGTCCAGGCCGCGGGAGTGAAAACCGTGGTGTTCGACGCCGGCGCATTCCCCTCGGGCACCTACTTCTACAGGCTACAGGCCGGCCCCTTCACGGCGACGAAAAAACTCATGCTCCTGAAGTAACCCCCGGACGTTTCACGGGTGTCTCCCACGCCCCCGCGGCCCCGCCGCGGGGGTTTTTTATTGCCTTCCCCGCACCGCCTACACCGGTGATTTCAGCAGTTGAGTTGATTTTCGCGCTTTCCGTGCCCGTTCTCCTTGCACGCATGAGGCCCATTGCTTACATTGTACGACTCCGCCATGCACCAAACGAACCTAAAAGGGCTCTCCCAGCGGGAGCTCGAGGAGTTCGCACTTTCCCTGGGCGAAAAACCGTACAGGGGGAGGCAACTCTTCGACTGGATCTACAACAAACATGTCTCCGATTTCGGGGCGATGACGACCATGTCGTCAGCCCTGCGCGAACGACTGCGCGCGGGCGCGACCATCGACTCGATCGGCCTCACCGGAGAGAAGCTGTCGGCGTCGGACGGCACGGTGAAGTACCTCTTCGAACTGGCGGACGGCAAAAAAATCGAGAGCGTCCTCATTCCCCCCAGGACGGCGTACAGAAATCCTCCACCCTCCCCCGCCGGGGGAGGGCAGGGCCGGACAGGGATGACCGGCGTGGCGGACGGACCCGTGGGACCGCCGGAGACGGGGGAGGAGCCGGCGGAAGAGGCGGGGTTAAAACGCCATACACTCTGCGTCTCCACCCAGGTGGGATGCCCGCTCGATTGCGTGTTCTGCGCGACCGCGTCGATGGGTTTCGGGAGGAACCTTACCGCGGGGGAAATCGTGGACCAGGTCCTCGCCGTAAGGGAGATATCCGGGAAAAAAATCTCGAACATCGTGTACATGGGGATGGGGGAACCGCTCCTCAACTACGAAGAGGTCATGAAATCCGTGGACATCATCTCGTCCGGTCTCGGGATCGCGGCCCGGCGGATCACCATTTCGACCGCGGGATGGGTCCCGGGCATCCGGAGAATGGCGGACGACGGACGGCGGGTGAAACTCGCCGTATCGCTCCACTCGCTCGACCAGGAATCGCGGGCGAAACTCATGCCCGTGACGGTAAAATATCCGCTGGAAGAGCTGCTGGATGCCACGCGCGACTACACGAGGAGAACGGGGCAGAGGGTGACATTCGAGTACATTCTCTTCAGGGACTGGAACGACCGCGAGGAGGACCTGAGGGCGCTGGCTTCCCTCGCCGGGAGCATGCCGTGCAAGGTGAACATCATCCCGTTCCACGACATCGCGTTTGCGCTTCCGGGCGCCGGGTCCGGCCTCCGCCCTTCCCCGCCCGCCCGTATCGATGAGTTCGCGGCCCGGCTGCGCGAAAAGAACCTCACGGTGTTCGTGCGGAGCAGCGCCGGCGAAGACATCAACGCGGCCTGCGGACAGCTCGCCGTTGCCGCATCCCCCCGTCCCGGTCCGGTCCGCCGCCGCCGGCCTTCCCCTGCCCGTGTCTGAAAAGAAAGGAACCCCGTCATGCTCCGACTGCTGACAATCCTGATCTGCCTCCTGCCCGCCTGGAGTCCGGCCCCTGCCCAGGGGGGCCCGTACCCCCCCGTCAACCACCCGAGGGACAGGCACTACGATGTCCTGAACTACCGTCTCACGCTCGACGCCGACCTCGTGACGAAAACCGTTTCAGGGGAGGCGGAAATCACGCTGGTCCCGATCGTCCCGATGCTGGACGTCGTCCGGCTCGACGCCGCGGTGATGACCGTTTCGCGCGTGAAGGTGGACGGCGCGCCGGCGGAATTTTCACACGCCGGTGACACCCTCTCGGTACCGCTCGGGAAACTCCGCACTCCCGCGGACACCCTGACGGTGACGGTGGCCTACTCCGTCACGGATCCCCCGAAGGGGTTGTATTTCTCCGGTCCGGACGAGTCGGAACCGGACAAGCCGTACCAGCTGTATTCCCAGGGAGAATCCATGGAAAACCATTTCTGGATCCCCTGTTACGATTTTCCGAACGACAAGGCCACAAGCGAGATGATCGTGACGGTGAAGACGGGATTCACCGCCATCAGCAATGGACGGTTCCTCGGGGCGAAGAAGGACCTGACGGGCGAACACACGACCTTCCACTGGAAGGAATCTCTGCCGCACGTCTCGTACCTGATCTCGCTGGTCGTCGGCGAGTACGAACTCGTGGCGGACGAGTGGCGGGGGAAACCCATCATGAACTACGTCTACAAATCCAACGCGGCCGATGCACCGCGATCATTTGAAAAAACCCCGGCGATGATGGATTTTTTCTCCGACCTGACGGGTTACCCCTATCCCTGGGAAAAATACGGCCACGCGATCGTTCAGGATTTCATCTACGGCGGCCAGGAAAACGTCACCATCTCCACGCTGACGGACAACACCATACACGACAGCAGGGCGCATCTTGACCGCAACAGCGACGGGCTGGTGGCGCACGAACTGGCCCACCAGTGGTTCGGCGACCTCGTCAGCTTCCGCGACTGGTCCGAGGCGTGGCTCTCCGAAGGTTTCGCCACCTACCTGACTCTGCTCTCCGAGGGACACGACAAGGGGGAGGAGGAATTTTCGTACCAGCTGAAGCAGACGCAGGACAACGTGGTGAACGCCGACGTGGGCGACCGCAGGAGGCCGACCGTCACCAAGCGCTACGTCAGTCCGGAAAACCTCTTCGACAACCGCATCTACGGGAAGGGGGCGTGCGTGCTGAACATGCTGAGGAAAACGGTCGGGGACGGGCCCTTCCTGAAATCACTCCGCAGGTACGTATCGGAGTACGCGTTCACCTCGGTCGAAACGAACCAGTTCAGGCTCGTGACCGAGGAGGTGACGGGGATGAACCTCGACTGGTTCTTTGATCAATGGGTTTACGGCGCCGGGTATCCGAAGTTCGACGTCTCCACCCGATGGGACCAGGCGCTGCGCGCCGTCACCGTTCGCGTCGCGCAGACCCAGGAGACCGATTCGCTCACGGGGGTCTTCAGGACGCCCGTGGAGATCCAGGTGTGGGTCAACGGCAACCCGGAGTCGTACACGGAAATGATCACCGACACCGTGCACGAGTTCTCGTTCCCGGCCTACCAGGAACCCCAGCTGGTGATCTTCGACAGGGGGAGCGATCTGCTGAAAACGGCCGTCTTCCCCAAGGGGACCGACCAGTGGATCTACCAGCTCTCGCACGCGGCCGACGTCGCGGACCGCGTGGCCGCCGTCTCCGAACTCCGGTGGACGGTGGACACGCCGGCGGTGAAAGCCGCCCTCACGGAGGCGATGATCGGAGACCGCTACTGGGGCGTGAGGTACGAGGCGGCCCTCGCCCTGGCCGATTCGAAGTCCAGCCGGCCGGAGACGGAGATGAACGCGGCGTACGGCGACCGCGACGCACGCGTCCGCGGCGCGGTGGTGCGGGCGCTCGGGAATTTCGGCGGGGAGGAGGCGGTCCGCACGCTGCGGCACGCCTTCGAGAGCGATTCCAGTTACAGGGTGATCGCCAACGCGCTCGCGGCGCTCGTCAAATGCGACTCTGTCAACAGCAGGACCCTCTGTATCGACGGCCTGACCAGGAGCGGCGTGGACGACGAGGTCCGGAACGCCGCGCTCCGGGGGCTCGCCACGTACACGCGCGTCGAAGGGACGATCGACACGCTCACGGCCTACAGCAGGCCCGGGAAGCCGCGCAACCTGAGGGTGCTCGCGGTATCCCTGCTGGCCAGACACCGCGAGGACGACGACGTCATGGAGTACCTCATCGGCCTTCTCGACGACCGGAGTTTTCACGTGCGCAGGGCCGTCATCGACAACCTCGGAAGGTCGGGGTACGAGGACGCCCTGACCCCGCTGAGGCGCCGCCTGGTGGAAGAGCCCAACACCCGTCTCCAGCAGGCGATCCGGGAGGCGATCGACCGATTAGAGAAAACCATCAACGACTAACCAGCAGACCACTCATGCGTGTAATATTTTTCGGTCCCCCCGGCGTCGGGAAAGGGACCCAGGCGAAACTCCTCTCCTCGAGGATGCAGATCCCCCAGATCGCGACCGGAGACATGCTTCGCGATGCGGTGTCCGCCGGGACCCCCGTCGGCCTCCAGGCGGAGGAAATCATGCATTCGGGAAAGCTCGTTCCCGACGACGTGATGATCGGGATCATCCGGGAGGTCCTGGGTTCACCGCGGTGCGCCCGTGGATTCATCCTCGACGGTTTCCCGAGGACGCTCCCCCAGGCGGAAGCCCTCACCGCCCTTCTGGAAGAACTCGGCATCAGCCTCGACCGCGTCATCAATTTCATCGTGGACGAACAGGAGATCATCCGCCGGCTCACCCGGAGGGTGAGCTGCCCGGTGTGCGGTTCGATCTTCAACCTCGGGGTGAAGGACCCCGGGGGGAACCGGGTCTGTCCCAACTGCAACGGCGAGCTGGTCCAGCGCGACGACGACCGTCCGGAGACCGTGATCAAACGCCTCTCGGTCTACCACCAGTCCACCGAACCCGTGCGCACGTACTACCTCCAGCGCGGGATCCTCGTCGATATCCAGGGGTCGGGGTCCGTGAAGTCCGTCCACGAACAGATCCTCGCCCTCCTCAACCATTCCTGAAGTCTTCCCGATGTTTTCCTGGAGGAGCGTTCCCCGGGACCGTCAGCTGATCATCGCCCACAGGGGTGCATCACGCCGGGCCCCGGAGAACACCCTCGCGGCTTTCCGCAGGGCGGTGGCCGACGGCGCGGACGCATTCGAGCTCGACGCACGGCTGAGCGCGGACGGTAAGGTCGTGATCATCCACGACCGCAACCTTCTTCGCACGACCGGCGCGACCGGGAGGGTGTCACGCACGGAGTCCGGGACGATACGCCGGTTGTCAGCCGGGTTCTGGTTTTCACCGGAATTCGACGGGGAACGGGTCCCATTCCTTGAGGAGGCGCTGGACATCGCCGACGGCCGCGTGGGGGTGAACATCGAACTGAAATTCGATTCCCGAAGGGAAGACCCGGGGCCGCTGGTGCGAAGGGTCTGCGACATCGTGAGGGACCGCCCCCGCCGTGACAACGTCCTCATCAGTTCCTTCCACCACCGCGCGCTCGAACTCCAGCGCACCGTCGCACCCGGGATCGGGACCGGCGTGCTCGTCTACCCACCGGGGGTCCCGACGACGTCGGGCGTGCGCCTGGCGGGACGCCTGGGCGCCGGCTGGCTCATCTACAGCGGGGGAAATATCAGGAAGGCGTTCGTCGATCGGGCGCGATCGGGTGGTTTCGGGACCCTCGAGTACACGGTCGACGGGAGGGCGCGCCTCCGGAGGGCCGCCGCCATGGGGGTGGACGGGGTGATCACGAATGATCCGGCTGCTGCCGCCGCCGGACTGGCGAAAACAGAATGACGGGTGGAGGCTACCTGGCGCTGACGAAGACCTGTGTATACAGCTTCGCCTGCATGGTAAAATGGAGGGACCTGCTGTCCGCCCGGAAATCCCCGGACATGCGGAGCGTCCGGTCGGCCGACCCGGGGGCGAGGGCGGACCTCACGAGATCGACACCCCCCGGGTCGTAGCTGAACCCCGGAGCGTACGTGAATATCGACCGTTCCGGGGAGAAGGAGGCGAGAGGGACGTCGCTGAAATTCAAAAACGGCACGCCGTTGACAGTGATCGAGCCCGTGAGCCGGGTCGTGAGCGCGGCGCTGTCGCCTTCGGAGATGAAGGTCAGGTTGTAGAATTTCACCGAGTCCACCCCCTCGAACTCATCGTAAATCCCCGCCAGGTCGATCGAATCCGAAACCGTGAAGGACGGCTCGAAGAAGGGGGGTATTTCGGCGTCCACAGGGAACTTCGCCGTGGCGACGCTCCCGTCCAGGATGAGGGGACTGGTCCCGAGCTCGCAGCCGGCGGCGAAGACCGCCGCGAGCCCCATGAGGATGGAAATCCCGCGGAGATGTCCCCGCCTCCCCACCTAGAACCCCACCCCGACCGTCCCGGTGACGACCGTGACGTTCCCGACGCCGATGTCGGTGTAGAGGTTCACCCCGATGAGATTGAGGCCGAAACCCGTCGTCCACCGGAGCACGTTGTCCGTCGAGTAATGGAGGCTGACCTTCGAGTCCGGCGTCGATCCGTAGCCGGTGTACGTGTAATTGACGTCGATGACGGTCGATTCGTGCTGGACCCCGCCGTAGACGGTGAAGAGCGAAACCGAGGTGCCGACCATGAGCGATACGTTGCGCGCGCTGACGCCGATGACGTCGCCGATTTTCAGAGTCTGCCAGAAGGCGCCCACCGTCGCCTCGAACGGCAACCCGGGGATGTACTGGCTGACGCTGTGCCTCGCGCCGTATCCCACGAGGGAACTGCCCGGAAAATCCCGCACCGACGGAACCACCGCGAACCGGAGGATGGCCTCGGTCCCGAACAGGTTGCCGACGGTCAGCTGGGGTGTGCCGAGGCCGAAGAGGTCGGCCCGGATCTGACCGTTCTGAAACTGGTACTCCAGCCCCCCGGGACCGGTCACGGTCGTACCGGTGCCTCCGAGGACCGTCGCGGTCCTGACGGGCGTGCGGTCGAAGGGCTCGGGCGGCGTGGCGAAGTAGTACCGTTCGCGTCCGGTGATGAGCATCCCCGAGCCGGTGATTTCGAGCCTGGCGTGGAACCCGCCCTCCGAGAGGTGAGGTGAATGATAGAGCCCGGAGTTCAGGTTCGCCCCGAACCCGTCGATGATCGGTTGTACGTACCCGCGGACGTTGTCCGATGAGAGCTGCCTGAGCGCGTCCGTCACGGCGTCCTGGGCGGAGAGGCGCCCCAGCGGACCCATCACGGCGACGCCCAGCAGGAAGAAGAAGATCCTCAGAATGATCCGACGGATTTTCATACGAAAGGATAGTCATCACGGGGGTTGAAACCAAGCCGGAAGGGGGTCGGGTGTGACGCACATCACCGATCTGGCCGTTGTGCGCCTCCAGGGGCGCGCGACGGGGTGATTGCGCCGGGGGAAAATAAAAACCCGGCCGTTGGGGCCGGGTCCGGACATTCCCTGCGGGTCAGTGAGAGGGTCAGTCGCGCCGGATCCTGACGCTGCCGAAGCCGGCCTCGACGCGGATGTTGAGCCTTCCGCCGGCCGACCGGTAGTTGTCGGTCTGGTACTCTGTGTCGGACTGCTTGACGAATTCGGGGTCGATATCGAACTCGCAGATCCAGCTCTTGTCGTAGAGGATCCGGGCTCCGATATTGGAGGGAATGGTGATGGTGAGCGTACCCAACCCGACCTCCGCGTCGACGTCCGCCTCGTTTTTCAGGGCGCCGCTGAAGTCCAGCGAGTACCGGCCGACGCCCCCCTCGAAACGGAGATGTTTGAAGTTGGCGTTGCCGAGACCCATCGCGCGGAACTTGCTGAGGCCCGCTTCGATGGTCATGTTGTCAATGCGGTTTCGGTTGGGTTCATTGAACGCCAGCCTCACCGATGACGCGCCGGTGGAGAGATCGAAGTCCTTGACGTTCAGGCCCGACATGTCGATGTCCCCCTCGCCCAGGCCGAGCTCGATGTCGAACGAAATGGGGATGGCGTCGGTGTACCGGAGGTTCCAGGAGGTCGATTCCAGGTTCCACGACCTGTGTTTCCCCTTGCCTTTCTTCTCCTTCCCCTCCGGACTCAGGTCGACCGAAACGTACCCGATGCCGTCCCTTTCGGAGTAGTCGATCTCGCCCCTGCCGCTGCCCGATTCCTCGGTTGCCCGCTCGGCGTCGAGTATGGACGAGGCGTTTCCGCGTGAAACGGAGATGTCCGCGAGCCCGCCCTCGATGGTCACCTTGAGTTCCTTCTCGTTGCCGAGGGGGATCTTCTTGAAGGGCTTGAAGTCGGTCAGGATCATCGCGAACCCGGTCAGGCCCACGAAGAGGGCCATGGCCGCCGCAATCCGGACAGATGTTTTGTTCAGGTTTTTCATGGCTGTTCTACAGTAGAGCGTACGGATTTCCCGCGCTGTTGTTTCAATAGTGGGGAATACGGTCGCGTAAATACTTGTACAGGAGTTCCCGGGCCCTGAAAATATGCGCTTTTACCGTCCCTATCGGTATTTTGAGGATTTTGGCTATTTCGGCGTAATCCCGCTCCTCGTTGTGCCTCATGATGATCACTTTCCGGTATTTCGGGGGCAGGCGGGCGATGGCCTCCGAGATGACGACAGATTTCTGGTCCCGGATGATCACCCTGTCCGGTTCGTAGGTCGAGTCCGGGAGCTCGATGCTGTAGTCGGAATCCCCGTGGGAAATCGGCTTGTTGATCGACATCGTGTGCAGCTTCTTCTTCCGGATGTAGTCGATGCTGCTGTTGGTCGCGATCTTGTAGAGCCACGTCGAGAACGCGTATTCGCGGTTGAAATTCCGAAGGGACGCGAACGCCTTGACGAAGGTTTCCTGCGTGAGGTCCTCCACCTGCGCCCTGTCGCGGATGATCCTGTAGATGAGATTGAAGATGGCGTCGCGGTATTTCTTCATCAGCTCCCTGAACGCGAGCTGATCGCCGCCGAGCGCGGCGCTGATCAGGACCAGGTCCTGCCTGCGGGACTGGATCCGGGCGGGTGAGGGCCGGGCATCGCCCCCGCGGACGGCCGGTTTTTTCGGCTTCCGCTTCGGAGTGCGCTTCGTGTTTTTTTTTGATTTGGCCATTCACCGGATTGAAGACAGCGAGCGGGATATAATAGCGAAAAACGGCGCGGGACGCAAGACCGTTTCGGCCTCGCGGCGGCCGTTTCTTGATCGGGAAACGGATTTTGCATACAATGTCAGAAGGATGTTCATCACTTTCGAAGGCATAGATTTTTCCGGCAAGTCGACGCAGGCCGGCCTCGCCGCCACCCGTCTCGAATCGCTCGGACACAAGGTCCGCCTGCTCCGCGAGCCGGGGGGGACGGGCCTCTCCGAGCGCATCCGCGAACTCCTGCTGGACCGCGACAACGTGCCCATCGACCCGCTCTCGGAACTGATGCTCTTCTCGGCAGCGCGCGCGCAGCTCGTCCAGGAGGTCATTCTTCCTGCGCTGCGCGACGGGACGATCGTCGTCTGCGACCGCTTTTTCGATTCGACCACGGCCTACCAGGGTTACGGGCGGAACCTCCCCCTCGGGGAGATCCGGTCCCTCAACCGCTTCAGCACGGCGGGAACGACGCCCGACCTCACGCTGTTCGTGGATGTGGACCCCGACGAGATCATGCAGCGGAAGATCCGGGCGGGCCAGGAACCCGACCGGATGGAACGGTCCGGGGATGTTTTTTTTAGGATGGTGGCGGAGGGCTACCGAACGATCGCCCGCGACGAACCGGAACGCGTGGTGGTCATCGGGGGGATGGGGACGATCGAGGAGACGCACGAGAAAATCTGGAAGCACGTGGAGAGAATACTATCAGGAACGAGGAGCGCTTCATGAAGGGATTTTTCAGGAAAATGTCACGCGGACCGTTCTCACGGGCGGGGGTGGTCGTCCTGCTGGCGGTCATTTCGGGGTTCACCTGGCAGGGGGACGATCTCTTCTACCGGATCAACAAGGGGATCGACGTCTACGGCAGGGTGTACCGTGAAGTGTCGATGAACTACGTCGACGAGATCGACCCGATGGATCTCATGGAGTCGGGGGTCGACGGGATGCTCTCGTCGCTCGACCCCTACACGAACTTCATCAACGACGAGGAGGGGGACGAGGTCGACCTCATCACCTACGGGAAATACGGGGGCATCGGCATCACCGTGGCGACACGCGACGGCAAGATCACCGTCATGAGCGTCATGGACGGGTACAGCGCGCAGCGCCAGGGGATCCTTCCCGGGGACAGGATCATCCGGATCGACGACCGGACCCTCTCCGACCTGAAACCCTCCGAGATCCGCGTGCTGACCCGGGGCACTCCGGGCACCGAGGTGAAACTCCGGGTGGAGCGCGACGGGGAGGACGCCCCGCTCGATTTCATCCTCACGCGCGAGGAGATCCGCCTGCGGAACGTCAGCTACTCGGGGATGATCGGGGACGGGGTCGCCTACATCCGGCTGGACCGGTTTTCGCGGGACGCGGGCGACGAGATCGCCCTCGCCCTGAAGGATTTCCGACTCCGGGAAAACCTCAAGGGCGTCGTCCTGGACCTCCGGAACAACCCCGGAGGCCTCCTCGAGGCAGCGGTGGACGTCGTGGAAAAATTCGTGCCGAGGGGAAGCC
This sequence comes from Ignavibacteria bacterium, assembly GCA_003235555.1. Classification (GTDB taxonomy): domain Bacteria; phylum Bacteroidota; class Ignavibacteria; order UBA10030; family SZUA-254; genus SZUA-254. Next base: position 20,415 of record QJVY01000028.1, read on the forward strand.
TCATCGTGAGTACGCGGGGAAGGAAACAGGAATCGGAACGCCGCTACGTCTCCGGCGCGGACCCCCTCATGCCGGACATTCCGCTCGTCGTTTTGATCAACAACAGGAGCGCGAGCGCGAGCGAGATCGTGGCCGCGGCAATCCAGGACCTCGACCGGGGGATCATCCTCGGGACGAGAAGTTTCGGGAAGGGCCTCGTCCAGACGGTCGTCCCGCTGGTGTACAACACCCAGCTGAAAATCACCACCGCCAAGTACTACACACCGAGCGGCCGCTGCCTGCAGGAGATCGACTACTCGCGGGGAGGGGCGGCGGACACGTCCGGGGAGAAGGAAACGTTCAGGACGCTCCGGGGCCGGAACGAATACGGCAACGGCGGCGTGACGCCCGATACCGTCGTCGACGAGAGGGCCCTCAGCCCCCTCACCACGGCCTTGCTGGGACGTTCCCTGTTTTTCCGGTTCGCGAGTTCGTACCGGAGCGACCATCCGGGGCCGGTCGCGGCGACCGAACCGCTGCTGGCGATGTTCAGGGAATTCATCGCGGAACAGGATTTCAGGTACGAGGACGAAACGGTCGCGCACATCAACGAAACCATCGACCTGGTGAGGGAATCGGGTGGCGACACGAGCGTGATCGCCGACCTGACCGGCGCCAGGGACCGCCACGTGGAGAGGGTGGAGAATTCGTTCTCCGACCACGCCGGTGAAATTCTCTCGGCCATCGTCACCGAACTCAGGGGCCTCGAGGGGGGGGAGGAGGCACGGATCGCCTCGACGCTCGGGGACGATCCGCAGGTACAGGCCGGTGCCGCGCTTGCCGGCGACGGGAGCGAGTACAGGAGACGACTCACCTACGGGTCGGGGGACGAGCGCTAGAACCTGACCCGGCGACGGGGCCAGCTGAACTTCGCCAGCGCCGAATCGACGGCGGCGTTCGGGCGGATGTACAACACAGAGAGCGCGTACCCGTCCCCTATCGGGACGTCCATCAGCGTTGCGTTCAGGTGCGGCGGACCGTCGTTCGGCACCAGGGGGAGAGGGACGGAAGCCCCCTCCCCCCGTGAGACGATCGGGTGCGAGATGACGAGGTTCACCCCCGTCCGGTTCAGGTACGACAGGGGGAGGACGCGCTGGTGCCCGGGGATGTACCCGACCAGCACCCCCCCGTACTCCCCCTTCGGAGAGTTGATCCCCAGCATGTCCACGGCACGCAATCCCGAATAATACGGTATCGCCCCCGCCGCAGTCGTGGCAATCACCACGGAATCTCCCGGGGAAAAGATCCCCCCGAGGGTCCTGCCGATCCCGACCCAGTTTTCCGCCGGTGAGGTGAGGTGCCCTTCGAGCATCGGCACCGGCTCCACCCCCGTGGCCTGATCGTACGAAAAGGTCAGGGCGTGGTGGACACTCCCGCCGAGAACCAGCAGTACGCCCGCCACCCGCAACCACCGCCGCGGGGCGCAGATCCTGAGCATCCACACCAGGAGGACGATCATCACGGGAATCACGGGGACCATGAAACGGAACTCCATGAAGTCGCCGCCGATCTTGAGGATGTACGCGAACCAGAGGGAGGTGACGCCGGCCAGCAGGAACAACGGCCTGTTCTCCCGGAGGAAGAGTTTCCCGAAGAAAAAAACGCAGACGAAGAGAAAGGGGGCGAGGTTGTACGAAACGACGAACGCGTAAAAATATCTCAGTCCCCGTTCGAGGGTCGAGGCGTTCACCGCCTTGAGATAGAAGGCGTGCGGGAGCAGGTCGCCGTAGTACCAGAGCTTCCACATGCACCAGGGCGCGAGGAGTGCGGCGGGAACGAGAATCAACACCGCAAGGTCCCGTACCGCGCGGCGGCGGCCCGCCCCACGGCTTGCGGGTGCGCCGCCGCCTGTGAAGAGGATCACCCCGAGCCCGGCACCCCAGAGGAGCAGTGCCGAATCCATCCGGGAGAGGACCGCGATCGTCGCGAGGAGGGCGAGCATCGAGAGGGCCCGGCGAGGGTCCGAGGCGCCGGCGACCGTCCGGACCGCGACGACGAAACCCGCGAGAGAGAGCGCGGTGACCATCTGGGTCTCGAGCCCCCCGGTCGCGTAGGACGAGAAGGTGTAGTTGGTCCCCGTCAGGAGGACCGCGAGAACCGCGTCCGCGACCGACAGGCCGGCCGCCAGTGCCAGCCGCCAGGTGAACAGCAGGGACAGGGAGAAGCAGGCCAGCCCGAGGACCACGGTGAACGGCACGGGGTCGAAGCCGAGGCGCATGCCCGCGGCGATGAGGATCGTCCAGAGGAAATTCGTGTAACCCTCCACCGCCTCCCCGGGGTTCCACACCAGGCCGAGACCGTCGGCGAGATTGCGGGCGTACCTGAAGGAGATGAAGGCGTCGTCCTGGATGAACCGGTTGACCCACGCCAGTGCCACCAGCGCGGCGACGAGCAGCGGGAGAATCCATCCGGCGTTCCTCTCCGTGGCCGTGAGGGGGGCGGTGTCCGGCGGGGCGGGGGCGGCGAAGGTCGTCGTGCCGGGCATGGCGGGCCCTACCGGCCGGTGGTGTCCGAGAGGATTTTCCGGGCGGCGTCGTTTCCGAAGCGGGCCGAAAAGAGGAACGACGTGCGGCCCCCCTCCGGGTCGCCGAGGGCCACCTGCGAACGCCCGAGGTTGAACCACGCGTCGGCGAACGCGGTGTCGATTTCCACTGCCCGTGCGAAATACCGCGCCGCCGTCCCGAAGTCCCCGCGGCGCGCCAGGACGATGCCGAGGTTGTTCCACCCGGAGGCGGACCCGGAGTCGGCCGCCAGCGCTGCCGCGTAATATCGTCCGGCGTCCCCGAGCCGGTTCTCCCCGAGGGCCAGGTTCCCGGATTCGATCGAAAGGTTCACGACGGCGTCCCTCGTCACCGGGTTGTCCCCGAATGTCCGGAGCCACCGCGCGAATGCCCCGGTGACCGCCTCCGCGCCTGCGCCGCGCATGTTGACCACGACGTTCCGGTACCCGCGCACGTCGCCCGGGTAGAGGTCGAGATATCTCTCCCACAGCGCGGCCGATTTTTCCTCCGCGGCGCCCGCCTGCCGGTAATACCGCGACAGGTAGAGACTCCCGTTGTACATGCCACCCTGACCGAGGAGATCGGGATCGAGGAGGGATGTGAAGCGTTCGATCGACGCCGCGGGGGAGGAGTTCACCGTGAACCAGAGGAGGGAGCAGATCAGGCCCATCCCTCCGGCGACGAGGGCGGGGCGGGGATCGTCAGCCGCGGGTACGCGGCGGAAATACACCGCCAGGGCGGTGAGGGTGAGGAGGTACGAATAGGGGGCGACGACGTCCCAGTCGCGCGCCGTGCCGAGGTCGAACTTCGCCACGAGCGTGAAACACACGACGGGTCCGCACGCGGTGAACAGGAACTTCCGCACGTCCGGCGCGGGTCCCGGACCCGGGCGTGTTCCGGCCGCGGTCCCCTGCGGGGCGTTCCGGCCGCGGACCCCGGGGACGAGAGCCGACAAGAGGAGTATCACCGCCGCCCCCCCAAGGAGGACCGTGAGGTTCGCCAGATCGAGCAGATGGAGGGGTGAGAACATCGTGTAGGGGGAGGAGTACCGTTCGTCGAGGCTTTCGGGGGTGACGATCGGCAGATAATGCCTGTGCGGAACCTGCGAAAAATAATTTCCGACGTCGAACCCGACCGAGGCGAGGGCGAGCAGCGCCCCCGCAGCGAAGGCCGCCGCGCCGGTCATCACCTGGGCCGCCTGGCCCCGCTTCCATCCCGCGTACGCCAGGTAGAGCAGGGACGGCAGCATCAGCACCGTCAGGTAGTGCGTGAGGACCTGGAGGAGGAAGGCGAGGGCCACCCATGCGAACGGGAGCCTCCCCCGCAGGAAGCGCACCCCGGAGAGGAGATAGAGGGACAGCATCAGCAGGACTGAAGAATAGGTCTCCACGTAACCGAAAAAAAGGAGCATCGCCGGCAACGTGCAGAGGAGTAAAAACGAAACCAGGCGCTCCGCACCGCCGTTGAAGACCGTGCGGACCGTCGCCCACGCGGCGAGGATGAAAGCGGCGCCGAGCACCATGTCGCCGGCGAAGAACGCGTTGAGGAACCCCCCGTACGTTTTTACGCCGAGAAGATCGGTGACGGCCGAGAAGTACAACGTTGCGAGGGGTTCGTCACGCGGGAGGAGAACCTCCGTTCCCTGGATGGCGCCGGCGAAATTCCGGACGAGGAACCAGCTGTCCCCCAGAAGCGGGATCCTCACCCTGAAGAGGAATCCGGTCGCGGCGAAGACCGACAGTGCGACGGCGGGGACGAGGAACCTGCGGGAGCCCGCCGAACCCGCGCCGCGGGTGATCGCGCCGGAGGTCCTCCTGTTCGCGGCCGCGGCGAGAAGGAGCAGGACCGCCGCAAGGAAGACGAAGGGCGCGGCGGGTCCCAGGAAAGCGAGGAAATGAAATCCCCACGTCGTGCTCCGCGGGAGGAACGGCGCGGCAAGGTAAAGGGCCGTGAGAGATGCGGCGGTCGCTATTGCTGCAACAATCCTGTTTTTCATGGACCTCGAGAGGCAGGTCCGCCCTCCGGCGGACCGGGGTCGGGATACTACTCGGTAAGCATTCGGGAAAGTAACATTTCCCGCCGGCGAACGCAAGACCCCGCCCCCGCAGGGCGGGTAAGTCCCTCGATTCATTGCATATGGGGGGTGTATAGAGTATATTCCTGCGTAAATTCAACTGAATTCACACGGTACACATTGGATAAATTCGTCATCCACGGAGGGTCGAGGCTGCACGGACGCGCCACCGTCGGCGGTTCGAAGAACGCCGCCCTCGCCCTCATGCCCGCCACGCTGCTGGCCAGCGGGAACTACACCTTCTCCAACATTCCCGACCTGAAGGACATCAAGACCATGGGACGCCTGCTCGAGTCCATGGGCGTCGATGTCGCGATCGGCGCACGCGCACTCCGGATCAACACGTTCCGCGTCAACAGCTTCGAGGCCCCCTACGAGCATGTGAAGAAGATGCGGGCGTCGATCTACGTCCTCGGCCCGCTGGTCGCGCGGTACGGGTACGCGAAGGTCTCCCTCCCCGGGGGGTGCGCGTGGGGTCCGAGGCCGGTCAACCTTCACATCGAGGGGATCAGGAAACTGGGAGCGACCGTGAGGATCGACCGCGGGTACATCATCGCGAAGGCGAGGCGCCTGAAGGGGCGGAAGCTCAACCTTGCGGTGTCGAGCGTCGGCGCGACCGGCAACCTCCTGATGGCCGCGGTCCTGGCCCGGGGAACGACCGTGATCACGAACGCCGCCCGCGAACCGGAAATCGTCGCGCTGGAAAAATTCCTCACGCGGATGGGGGCGAGGATCCACGGCACGGGGACCGCCCGGCTGGAAATCGAAGGGGTCGACGCCCTCCACCCTGCGGACGAGACGATGATCCCGGACCGGATCGAGGCCGGAACGCTCCTCGCGGCCGCGGCAATCACCGGGGGACGGATCAGGCTGGGGGGATGCCGGCCCTCCCACCTCAGGTCCCTGCTGACGCACCTGAAGCGCGCCGGCTGCACGGTCGAAACCGGCGGGGACTGGATCTCCCTGAAGGCCCCGGCCACACTCCGCGCCGTCGGCGCGACAACCGGGATCTACCCGGGTTTCCCCACCGACATGCAGGCTCAGTGGATGGCGCTCATGACCGTCGCGAGGGGACCCAGCCGGATCACCGAGACGATCTACTTCGACAGGTTCAAGCACGTGCCTGAACTCGTCCGCCTTGGCGCAGACGTCACCATCGAACAGGAGGCGGCGACGGTCCGCGGCGGCGCGACGCTCGTGGGTGCCAAGGTCATGTCCACCGACCTCCGGGCATCCGCCTCGCTGGTGATCGCGGGGCTCGCGGCGGCGGGACGCACCGAGGTCCTGCGGGTCTACCACCTGGACCGGGGGTACGACCACCTCGAAAAAAAACTGCGCCTGCTCGGCGCCCGGATCCGGCGGGTGGCCGGGAGGGAATACTAGCGCGATGAAGGTCATCGCGGTGCTCCCGGCGTACAACGCGGCGCGGACCCTCGAGGCGACCGTCCGCGACATCCCGGAGGGGACCGTGGACGAAATCATCCTCGTGGACGACGCCAGCCTCGACGACACCGTGGGCGTGGCCGGGTCGCTGGGCCTCACGGTGATACGCCACGAAGCGAACCGGGGATACGGGGGGAACCAGAAGAGCTGTTACCGCGCGGCACTCGAACGGGGGGCGGACATCGTCGTGATGATCCATCCGGACTACCAGTACGATTCACGCCTCACCCCCCACATGGTGTCGTTCCTCAGGGACGGCTACCACGACGTCATGCTCGGTTCCCGGATCCGCACGAGGAGCGAGGCCCTCGCCGGCGGCATGCCGCCGTACAAGTACGTCGCGAACCGCCTGCTGACCTTCATCCAGAACATCCTCACGGGGATGAACCTCTCGGAGTGGCACACCGGGTTCCGCGCCTACACGAGGCACGTGCTGGAAACGGTACCGTGGGAGGACAATTCGGACGATTTCGTCTTCGACAGCCAGATGATGGTCCAGTTCGTCGCGTTCCGGTTTCGCATCGGTGAGATCCCGGTACCGGTGCGGTATCACGATTCCGCCTCCTCCATCAACCTCAGGAGAAGCATCACCTACGGTATCAGCACCCTGGCGACCGTCCTGAGGTTCGTATTCTTCCGCCTCGGTCTGACGGATCCCCGGATGTTCAGGGGGAGGACGGGTGCGCCCCCGCGATGAGCGTTCCGGCCAGCCGACGGCTCCTGTTCCCGGCCATCCTGATCGCGGCGGTCGCCCTCCTCTACGGCCGCACGCTCACGTTCGATTTCGTCAACTACGATGATTACGACCTCGTCGCCAGGAACACGGAGTTCCTCGGTGACCCCGGAAACATCCTCACCTCCTTCACCACGCACGCCTTCACGTCGCACCGCGAGGAGAGCGTCTACTACCGCCCCGTCCTGCTGCTGACGTTTTTCGCCGACTACTTCATCTGGGGGCTGGACCCCGCGGGGTACCACCTGACGAACATCGCGATTCACATCCTCGCGACGCTCTTCCTGTTCCACCTGGCGCGCGGGATCCTCCGGCAGCGGGCGGATGGGACGGGGGCCGGGAAAGGGCCGGATCGCGACGGGGGAGGAGGAGAGGACCGGGACGGTCTCACCGCATTCGGTGCGGCGCTGCTCTTCGCCGTGCACCCGGTGCAGACCGAGTCCGTGGCGTGGGTGGCGGGGAGGAACGACGCGCTCCTCGGCCTCTTTCTGATCGCGTCGCTCTTCTGCTACACCCGGCAGTACGAAGCGTCACCGCGGGGGCGCATGATGTTCCCCCTTTCGGCGGCGCTTTTTACCGCGGCTCTCCTCACAAAGGAATCGGCAATATTTTTCATCCCCCTCTACCCGTTGTATGATCTCACCGTGAAGCGCCGGTCGCCCGAGGAAATCTTCTCGGGACCGGGGCACCTGAGGGTATCGGTCTACCTGGCGGTGGCCCTGGCCTACCTCGGGGTCCGGTACAACATCTTCGGGGCCTTCATCGGCGCGGAAGCGCTCTACGGGAAAATTCCCCTGGACAACCGTCTGCTCATGGCCCCCGGTCTCGCCCTGACGAACCTGCTCTTCCTGATCTGGCCCTCCCGCCTCAGCATCACGCACCCCATTGAGAACGTCCCCTGGTTCGACTGGCCGATGGTACTCGTCGCGGTGGCCGTCACGGCGGGGTTGTTCGCGGTGTGGGGGGGACAGATGAGACGACGGCCCGTCCTCTCCTGGTCGGCGGCATGGGTGATCGTCGGGCTCGTCCCGCTCCTCAATGTCTTTCCACTCGCCGTGCCGATACTGGAACACCGGCTCTACGCGGTGACCGCGGGGTTCGCGCTGGCGGTGGCCGTCGCCGCCCGCCCGGGGAAGGGCGCGGCCGCCGTCATCGTCCTGTGCGCCGTCCTCTCGGGATTCACCTGGGCCCGGCTCCCGGTCTGGCGGAACAGCGAATCGCTCTGGCTCGACGCCATAGAAAAAACGCCCGACGGGGCGAGGGCCTATTTCAACCTCGCGGGGTATTATTTCGAACGCGGGGAGAACGACCGCGTGTTTCCCCTCCTGGAAAAATACGTGGCGCTCAGGCCGGACGATTTCCTCGGGTATTCGAAGCTCCGCCAGAGCTACTTCCTGGCGGGGCGGTTCCGGGAGGCGGCCGCGGTCTGCCGGACCCTCATCGACAGGGACCCCGGCAACGTGGGCAGGTACCTCGAAGCCGGGGTGCTCTTCGAGCGGATGGGGCTCTCGGACAGCGTGATCGCCGTCTACACGGAAGGGCTCCGCTACGACCCGTCCCTGTATCAGCTCCATAACAGGCTGGGGATGTGGTACGGGCGGATCGGCGACACGCTGAACTCCAAAAAGCACCTGGCCGCCGCCGATTCGGTGGCCCGTTCCCTTCAGGCGTCCGCGGCCAGATGAAACTGCGCCGCACATTGTTCGCCGGGGGAATCCTCCTTACATACGCGCTCATTGTAAGCAGGCTCCCGCTGCTGAACTACCTGGGGTACGAGTTCTCCGCGGCCATCGCGCTCCTGTTTCCGCTGGTGCCGGGGTTGTTTTTCCTCCGCACGTTCGCGCGGAGGGGAGGACCGGAGACAGGTGCGGATACGGGCGGAGTCCCACACCGGCCGGGGGGGGGCGGTGGGCCGGGGGCGCTCGCCGCGACCGGACTCATCGTGCCGCTGGCGGTGGGATGGATGAACGCCGTTTTCGTGAAAAACTGCTCACCGGCGGAGGGGGTGGCATGGTTTCTCCTGTTGCCGGGGGCGGGGATGATCTGGGTCGCCGCCCTGGCCTGGTTCTGTTCCGCGGCGTTCAGGCATCGCGTGCTCTGGTACCTCGGCATCGTCTCGGTCGTGATGGTCCATCCGGTATTGCTGGGTTACCTGACCCCCCGGATCGACTCGTACAACTTCATCTACGGGTATTTCCCCGGCTTCACCTACGACGAGGACCTGACGATCACCCCGACACTGCTGGCCTGGAGGGGTGTGACGCTCCTCTGTGCCCTCCTGTTCGTCTCCGCGGGGAAAGTCGCCTCGGCGAGGAGGGGAGGGAAGAAGGCGCGCGTTCCGTCGGTGGTGTTTTTCATACTGTCGGCGGCGGTCGTCACGGTCTGGATTTTCCGGACAGACATCGGTTTCGAGACCACGGCCTCATCGCTCCGGCGGACCCTCGGGTCGGCCGCCCACACGCGCCATTTCCGGATCTACTACGACACGGCGGCGGTACCGGCCGACGAGATCCGGTGGGTCGCGGCGGAGCACGAGTTCCGGTACGACGAGGTCAGCCGTTTCCTCGGATCGGACACCGGCCGCGTCATCGAATCGTACCTCTACCCCGACGCCCCTACCAAGCGCCGCCTCATCGGCGCGGGGAACACGGACATCGCGAAGCCGTGGCGGGGGGAGATCCACCTCGACCTCGACTCCTGGAGGTACACGCTCAAACACGAACTCGTGCATGTGCTGGCGGCGGAGTTCGGCATGCCGGTGATCGGTGCGAACGTCAACATCGGCCTCGTCGAGGGACTCGCGATGGCGGCGGGCCCGCCCTTCGGGAACCGCACTCCCGAGGAATACGCCGCCGCGATGGTCCGCTTCGGCATCGTCGACGACCCCGCGGCCCTCATCCGGCCCGCTGGTTTCGCCTTCCGGTCCTCGACCGTGAGTTACGTGCTGATGGGGGCGTTCTGCGGGAACCTGATCAGCACGCGCGGCATCGGGCCGTTCAGGGAGTGGTACGGCGGCGCGTCCCCCCTGGAGGCGTACGGCGTGGACGCGGACTCGCTGGTAGCCCTCTGGCGGGAGTCCCTCCGGAAGATCGAGGTACCCGAGAGCTGGAGAGCGCACGTCGAGTACTACTTTAACAGGGGTTCGATTTTTTCACGGGAGTGCGCGCGGACTGTGGCGAACCTCAATGCGCGCGGCACCGCCTCGCTGGGAAACAGGGACTACTCGTCGGCGCGGGGGTATTTCAGCTCGGCCCTCGGCGAGAGCTGGAACCCGGGATCGTTCGCGGGGATGGTCCGCTCGATGATGGGCTCCGGCGACTTCGGCGGCGTCATCAAAATGTTCGTGAACGAATCGGGCGATTCGTTGAAAAGGGGATCGCTTGAGGGCTACCGCCTGCTCCTCGGCGACGCCCTCCTCGCCCGCGGGGAGTATCCCGGGGCCCTCAGCACCTACCGTGACATCCGCTCGCTGGACCTCTCCCCCGGGATGAACGAAGCGGTCGCCATGCGCATCGCCGTGACGGAAACGGACGACCTGCGGGAATACCTCGCACCCTGGATCACCGGGACAGCGGGGGATTCCGCCGCACTGGACATCGTTTCGGGCCTCGAGAGCGGGGAAAACCCGGCGCTGCTGTCCTACGTGAGGGGGAGGTTGATGCTGAGGCGGAACGATTACGTGGGGGCCGCCCGGGAGACCGCGAATTTCTTCGCGCCGTTCGCCGATCCCGTCCTGAACGGGGCGATGAACGACGTCACCGCGGCGGCCTTTTTCCGGCTGGGGGATTTCCTCTCGGCCCGGGTGTTTTTCGAGAGGACGCTCGGATACCGACCGGGGGCGACCCTCGCCGCCAGGACCCGCGACCGCGCCGCGCGGTGCCGGTGGTTTGAACGCGAGTGGGCGTCGATGGAGTTGACGCTCCAATGATCATCGGACGCGTCCCGGTCTGTGCCCTCGCCGCGCTGATGACGGCCGCGACGCTGAGCGCACAACAGCTGCGCCACTACGTGTTTTTCAACCGCGACAGGGAACGCATCGCGGAGCCGTCCTTCCTGGAGACGCCGGCCTTCGAGGGGGCCCAGCTGAAGTACACCTGGAGGGAACTGGAGCCCCGGAGGGGCGAATATGATTTCAGCGGAATCGAAAAAGACCTCCTGTTCCTGGAATCCCACGGGAAAAAGCTCTTCATCCAGCTCCAGGACGTTTCGTTCGATACGGCGGTCAACACCCTTCCGCGGTACCTGATGACGGACACATCGTACCACGGCGGCGCCGTCCACCAGTTCGAAATACGGGAGGACGGCACGGTCGACCGCTTCGGCTGGACGGCGAGGAGGTGGGACCCCGCCGTCCAACGGCGGATGCACGCTCTCTACGACACCCTCGGCGCGATGTTCGACGGCAGGATCGAGGGAATCAACCTGCCCGAGACCGCGGTGGAGTTCGGCGATGACGGGGAGGCCTTCCCGTCAGGTTTTTCCTTCGACGGGTACAGGGACGCGGTGATCGTGAACATGCGGGCGTTGAAAAGGGCCTTCCCGAAATCTCTGGCCCTGATTTATGCGAACTTTATGCCGGGGGAAAAGCATCTCCCCGCCGGGCGGTCATACCTCAAAGACCTGTACGACGCCGCGCGGACCTGGCGGTTCGGACTCGGCGGCCCGGACCTCTTTCCCTACAAACCCGGCCAGATGAACAACGGCTATAAATTTCTCAGGATGGGAAGGGATTCCATCCCCTGTGCCCTGGCGGTCCAGTGGGGAAATTTCGACTACGTCAATCCCAAAACCGGTCGCCGGGTGACGATAGAGGAGATGATCGCGTTCGCCGGGACGGAGCTCGGGGTGGACTACATCTTCTGGGGTACGCAGGAGCCCTACTACTCAACTGCGGTCATCCCCTACGTCGCAAAGCTCCGCTGATCGCGATCGCCGGAGCGGGACGGGCCCCCTCCGGCGTTGCTTCTCTCTCCCGGTTTTACGATATTTGACCACGTTTTCGAAACACATTCGCGAACCTTCTTCCCCCGGAGAGACTGCCATGACCACCATTATCGACGTATTCGCACGGGAAATTCTGGACTCACGCGGCAACCCCACCATCGAGGTCGACGTCGAACTCGAGGGAGGGGCCCGGGGCCGCGCGGCGGTCCCGAGCGGAGCGTCCACCGGTGAGCACGAGGCAGTGGAGCTGCGCGACGGCGACAGGAAGCGCTACGGCGGGAAGGGGGTCCTTCGCGCCGTCGACAACGTGAACAACGTGATCGCGGAGCAGGCGATCGGTTTCGACGCCACCGACCAGGTCGGCATCGACAACATGATGATCGACCTGGACGGGACCGCGAACAAGAAAAAACTCGGCGCGAACGCCATTCTCGGCGTATCCATGGCGGTCGCGAGGGCGGCCGCGGAGGCGCTGGGAATGCCGTTCTACCGGTACATCGGCGGCACCAACGCCAAGGTCCTTCCCGTCCCGATGATGAACATCATCAACGGCGGCAAACACGCCGACAACACGGTGGACTTCCAGGAATTCATGATCATCCCGGCCGAGGCGCCCACATTCGCGGAGGCCCTGCGGATGGGCACGGAGGTGTTCCATTCCCTGAAGGGCGTGCTCGGCAAGAAGGGCCACAACACGGCGGTGGGGGACGAAGGGGGCTTCGCGCCCAGCCTGAGATCGAACGAGGAGGCGCTCGACGTGATCATGGCCGCCATTTCCGGCGCCGGATACAAACCGGGCAGGGACGTCTTCCTCGCGCTGGACGTCGCCTCGAGCGAGATGTACCGGAAGAACAAGTACGTGTTCTTCAAGAGCGACAAAAAGGCCCGCACCGCGGAACAGATGATCAAGATCTACCAGAAGATGGTGAAGTCGTATCCGATTCTGTCGATCGAGGACGGGATGGCCGAGAACGACTGGAAGGGGTGGGAGATGCTGAGCGAGGCGCTGGGCGACAAGGTCCAGCTCGTCGGTGACGACATCTTCGTGACGAACACCGACATCTTTGCGAAGGGGGTGGAGAAGGGGATAGCCAATTCGATCCTCGTCAAGGTCAACCAGATCGGGACCCTCACTGAAACGTTCGACTGTATCGAGATGGCGAAACGATCCGGGTACACCACCGTCATCAGCCACCGGTCCGGCGAAACCGAGGACACCACGATCTCCGACATCGCCGTCGCGACCAACGCGGGGCAGATCAAGACCGGGTCCGCGAGCAGGACGGACCGCATCGCGAAATACAACCAGCTCATCAGGATCGAGGAGGAGCTCGATACGAACGGGATCTTCCCCGGACTGGGGGCTTTTTAATGGGGACGGATATCCGGTTCGGCACCGACGGCTGGCGGGGGCGCATCGCGGAGGACTACACCTTCGACAATCTCCGCCGGTGCGCGCAGGGTTTCGCGGACTACCTGAAGTCGGCCTACCCGCCGGAGGGCGTGAAAAAGGGCGTCGTCATCGGCGGTGACCGCCGGTTCCACTCCGAGCATTTCGCCTCGGCGGCGGCCGAGGTCCTCGCCGCCAACGGCATCCCGGTGCACTACTGCGGCGGCGGTGTCCCGACGCCCGTGATATCGTTCAGCGTGAAGCTGCGCGACGCGGTCGGCGCCATCAATATCACCGCGAGCCACAATCCGCCGGGGGACAACGGTTTCAAGGTCCGTGACGAAAACGGCGGGGCCATCGCGCCGGAAGGGTTGAAGAAGATCGAGGCGTCGATCCCCCCCGATATGGCGGGGGTCCGGGGGATGAAATTCGACGACGCGGTCACAGCGGGGGTGATCATGGATTTCGACGCCGGGGACGAGTACGCCGCCCGGCTGAAAAGCCTCGTCGACCTGGAGAACATCAGGGCCGCCGGGCTGAACGTCCTCGTGGACCCGATGTGGGGAAACGGCGCCGGATGGTTCACCCGGCTGATCGGCGGCGGCCGCACGCGGATCACCGAAATCCATTCCGGGCGCAACCCCATCTTCCCGGAGATGACCCGGCCGGAACCGATCCCCCCGAACGTCGACCCGGGGCTGAAGAAGGGCCGGGAGATCGGGGCGGACGTCGTGCTCATCACCGACGGGGACGCGGACCGCTGCGGCGTGGGCGACGAGAACGGGATCTTCATCGACCAGCTGAGGGTGTACGCCCTCCTGGCGCTCTATTTCCTGGAGGTGCGCGGCGAGAGGGGGGCGATCGTCAAGACCCTTTCGACCACCTCGATGCTCGACGCCCTCGGGAAAAAATTCGGCGTCCCGGTGCACGAAACCGGCGTGGGATTCAAGTTCGTGGCGCCGAAGATGATGGAGACGGACGCGATCATCGGCGGGGAGGAGAGCGGCGGGTACGCCTTCCGCGGGCACGTGCCGGAGCGGGACGGCATCCTGGCGAATCTCTATCTGCTCGACTTCATGGTGAGGACCGGGCTGAAGCCGTCGCAGCTGCTGAAAAAACTCTTCGACACGGTCGGCGAACACCACTACGACAGGATCGACACCGTCATCGACGCGTCGCAGAAGGAGCCGATCCTCGCGCGCCTGAAGTCGAACCCGCCGAAAAAAGTGGCGGGGCTCGACGTGGCCCGGACGAACCTCACCGACGGGTTCAAGTTCATCCTCTCCGACGGTTCCTGGCTGCTGGTCCGTTTCTCGGGGACCGAACCCCTGGTCCGGATTTACTCGGAGGCGGGGAGCACGGCCGCCGTGAAGAAGATCCTCGAAGACGGCCGGAAGATCGTCCTGGGCTGAGGGCGGCCCCGGACCCCCCGTGCAACCAGGATGACCCCCAGGCCACACCCCGGCGATCCCGCCCCCGTCAGGACCGGCATCCGCCGGAACCTTAGCCGGTTCATCCTCCTCGTCATCGTCAACGCCTTCGTCGGCGCAATGGTCGGGCTCGAACGGTCCGTCCTGCCCCTTCTCGGCGAACAGGAGTTCGGTCTCACGTCGCGCACCGCCATCCTCTCCTTCCTCCTGACGTTCGGCGTGGTCAAGGCGCTCACGAACCTCTTCTCGGGCCGGTTCGCCGACACCGCGGGCAGGAAAAAACTGCTCGTCGCCGGCTGGCTCTTCGGCCTGCCGGTTCCCGTGCTGCTCATGTACGCCCCTGACTGGTCGTGGGTGGTGGCGGCCAACCTCTTCCTGGGAGTGAACCAGGGGCTCTGCTGGTCGATGGCCGTGGTCATGAAGATCGACATCGCGGGGCCCGAACGCCGCGGGTTTGCGACAGGCGTAAACGAGTTCGCCGGCTACGTCGCGGTCGCCCTCGCCGCGTACGCGACCGCGGGGATCGCCGCCGGGTACGGATTGCGGACGGCGCCCTTTTCGATCGGTCTCGTCATCGCCGTCACCGGTCTCCTCCTCTCGGTGTTCTTCGTCCGCGACACGAAAAAGTTCGTCGAGTCGGAGGCCGGCTCCGACCGGGAGCCGGCGCCGGAAGGCGAACCCGCCACCTTCGGACAGGTGTTCGCGCTGACGTGGCGCGACCGGAGGTTCTTCGCCTGCCACCAGGCCGGGATGGTCAACAACCTGAACGACGGCATGGCGTGGGCGATGTTCCCGCTCTACTTCGCGTCGCTGGGATATTCCCTCCCGGCGATCGGTTTCCTGACCGCCCTCTACCCGGCGGTCTGGGGGGTGTCGCAACTGCTCACCGGGCCGTTGAGCGACCTGATCGGCCGGCGCGGGCTCATCTCCGCGGGGATGATCGCGCAGGCCGGGGGGATCTGGACGATCGTCTCCGGAACCGGATTCACCGCGGTCGCGGCGGGAAGCGTCCTGCTTGGTCTCGGGACCGCCATGGTCTACCCGACCCTCCTCGCGAGCGTCAGTGACATCGCAAGACCCGCGTGGCGGGCCGGCGCGCTTGGCGTGTACCGTTTCTGGCGCGACATCGGATACGCCCTCGGGGCGCTGCTGGCCGGCGCGCTGGCGGATCTCTTCGGCACCGTCACGGCGATCGCCGGGGTCGGCCTGGTGACGTTCGCCTCGGGCGTGCTCGTTTTTTTCCATCACCACCGGGATGAACCGTTCGGGCGGGGCGCGGCGGCTGGTGCGGGACAGGGCCGCGGCCGGTCGGGATAGACCACGATGAAACGCATAGCGATCATCACCTGCACGGTCCTCCCGGAGCCCGACCCCGACCAGGGGCCGCTGATGGCGGCCCTCCGCGGTGCGGGCCTCCACGCCGACCTCCTCCCGTGGGACGACCCGTCGGCGGACCCGGCCGGTTACGACCTCTGCGTGCTGCGGTCGTGCTGGGATTACTATAAACACCCGGGGGGCTTCCTGAAATTCATCGACCGCGCCGCCTCGTCATCGCGCCTGGTGAACCCGGCGGGGGTGGTCCGCTGGAACCACCACAAGGGCTACCTGCGGGAGCTCTCCTCGGCCGGGGTCAGCGTCATCCCCACCGAGTGGTTCAGCCGCGGCGAGGAGGCGGAGCTGGGGATCATCATGTCCAACAGGAAATGGGAGGACGTGGTGGTGAAACCCTCGGTGTCGGCTTCATCGTACAGGACGAGGCGATTCCGCGCGGACGAGTTCAGGGAGGGCGCGGTCTTCCTGCGCGAACTGCTCAGGGACCGCGACGCGCTCGTGCAGAAGTACATGCCGTCGGTCGAAGGGGAAGGTGAAAAGGCCGTCGTCTGGATTGACGGTGCATTCACGCACGCCGTCGTGAAAGCGCCGAGGTTCGACGACGGGGTCGAATCGGTGTCGGAGGCGGTGGAGATTTCCCCCGAGGAACGGACCCTCGCGGAAAGGGCGATGGAGTGCGTGAAAGGGGAACTGTTGTACGGCAGGGTGGACGTGGTCAGGACGCCGGGGGGAAGACCCGTCGTCTCGGAATTCGAACTGATCGAACCGTCGCTGTTCCTGGTGCAGCACCCCCCGGCGCTCGAACGGCTCGTCGCGGGGATCGTGAGGCTCTCGGGAGCCTAGGTCTCCTCCCCGGTCACCGCCGCCCCGTCGTCGAACCAGTGCCTCGTCCTGTTGCAGAACGAACACACCGACAGCATCACCGGGACCTCCACCAGCACGCCGACGACGGTCGCCAGCGCGGCCCCGGACCCGGGGCCGTAGAGTGCGATCGCGGTGGCGACGGCCAGCTCGAAAAAATTGCTCGCCCCGATGAGCGCACCAGGCGCAGCGATGCTGTGCCTGACGCGGAAGAGTTTCATGAGGCCGTAGGCGAGGGAGGAGTTGAAGTAGACCTGGAGCAGAATGGGCACGGCGATCAGCAGGACGTGCAGCGGCTGCCCGGTGAGGTTGTCGGCCTGGAACGCGAAGATCAGCACGAGCGTCGCCAGGAGGGCCAGAACGGTCACCGGGTGGAAGAGTCCGAGGTACCTCTCCTCGAACCACTTCTTTCCCCTGACGCGGATGAGGACGACCCTGCTCACGCTGCCCAGGATCAGCGGTATCACGATGAAGGTCACGACGCTCGCGACGAGCACCCCGACGGGGACGGTGAGTCCGCTGGCGCCCGCGACGAGTATGCTCACGATCGGCGCGAAGAACACCAGCATCAGGAGGTCGTTCACCGACACCTGCACGAGGGTGTAGGCGGGGTCCCCATCGGTGAGGTACGACCAGACGAACACCATCGCGGTGCAGGGGGCCGCCGCGAGGATGATCACGCCGGCGATGTACTGGCCGGCGAGTTCCTCCCCGATGAACGGGAGGAACAGGTGCCTGAAGAAGATCCACCCGATGAACGCCATCGAGAAGGGCTTCACCATCCAGTTGACGAAGAGCGTAATGAGCACGCCGGCGGGCCGGCGCCTCACGCCGAGGACGCTCGTGAAATCCACCCTGAGCATCATCGGGTAGATCATCAGCCAGATGAGGACCGCGATGGGGATGTTGATGTGGCTTCCCTCGCCGATTTCCAGCCCGCGCAGGAAGACCGTCACGCCGGGCAGCGCCTTCCCGATGACCACCCCGGCGACCATGCACACGCCGACCCAGAGGGACAGGTAGCGCTCGAAGCCGGAGAGCCTTTTTTCCCGGACGGCCGGAGGCGGGGATTTCATCGTGGCGGGGTTTTTATCGGGAGGGTTTACATGGGCGGGGTCGACATCCGGGGAGCGATCTCGTCGCGGTAGAGCGCGGCGAAGCTCACCCTGATTTCATCGCGCACCTTCCTGAACTTCCCCGTCACCTCCTCGTCGGTGCCCCTTGCTTCAGCCGGGTCCTCGAACCCGATATGGAGGCGTTGCCGGACCGACCCTGTGAAGACGGGGCAGGTTTCGTTGGCATGATCGCAGACCGTCACGACGTAGTCGAAGGGCCGGGAAAGGAATTCGTCGACGGCCCTGGGCCGTGCCGCCGAAATGTCGATCCCGGTTTCCCGCATCACCGCCACCGCCTTCGGGTGGACTCCGGAGGCGGGACTCGTCCCGGCGGAGTGAACCTCGAGACGGGGGTCGAAGGATCTGAGGAAGCCTTCGGCCATCTGGCTGCGGCAGGAATTGCCGGTGCACAGGATCAGTACGGTCACGGGGTCGCGCGGTTATACATTCGGATGTGCGAATATAATCATCGCCCGCCGCATCTCCAAACCGGAAGGCGGGCTTCACATCCAGGGTTCGTCGCCCGAAGGCCCGTAGATCGACGGGACCTTTCCGTCGGCCATCCGCAGGTAGACCGAGAACTGGCCGCGGTGATGGATGGTGTCGTGCAGCATCAGCCAGAGGACGTCCGCCCTCCGCACGTCCGACATGGTTTTAGGGCCGGAGGGAAATTTCATCATGGACCGGAAATCCTCGTCGGTCATCTTCCTGACCTTTTCCACGTTTTGCGCGTGTTTTTTCGCGTAATGTTCGATGACGTCCCCGATCCCACCCGGGGGAGGGGGCGTCGGTCCGAACTCGACCTTCCCGCTGGCCGCGACTTCCGCAAAGAAGGATTCTTCGTGCACCATCCTCCAGGCCAGTTCGTGTGCATCGGGGCATTTCTGGTGGGGCCGGAGCTCCTTCTTCCCGGCCGGGTAGGCCTTCAGGACTTTGAGGGTTTTCGCGAATTCCTGTTCCCACGTTTCGAGGAACTGCTGTCGTTCCGCCATCGGGTGTCTCCTTTCGTCGATAATGCGTTGTTGGGTCGTTGGTTGGATGAAAAGTGTAGAGAATTCCGGCAGTGCGTCCGGTCGGGAACCCCGTTCGTGCCCTGATTATAACACCGTTACCGAAAAATCATTCCCGCCCGCCGAATGCCCGTCTTTCTCCGGCCTCCCGGCAGGGGATTTTCTTGCCTCGAATTTCAATTTTCCATATATTTTCCCGGTTTCGGAAACGGTAAAACCTTCACGGATCCCCAATTCCAATCATCAGTTTCATCTTGTTCGATTCACATCAACCGACCCGCGCGGAGAAAGGTCCGGTCGCCTGAATGGCGCAGATCTTTCACCCCGGAATGAAGGTCGTCTCGAGGGCGTCGATCATCCTCTTCGTCATCGTCGTGACCGTCCTGGTCGTCGTGGGGGGCGCCATGTACCGTTCGGGGTACACCACGAACGTCGGAAACCCGCGGGAACAGAAGGTCCCCTTCAGCCACGAACACCACGTCAACGGTCTCGGCATCAGCTGCGCGTACTGCCACAC
>QJVY01000140.1 GCA_003235555.1 Ignavibacteria bacterium
GCCTGTCTCCGGTCCCATCGAAGGAGCTTTCGCATGAGAGTTGCATTGGTATGCTGCGTGGTGTTTCATTTTCTCCCGATCCCGGGCAGCCCGGCCCGGGCGCAGGCCGTTGACGATTCGGTCAGTTATCTTCTCGACCCGGTCACGGTGACCGGTACGAGGACGCCGCAATCGTGGCTCCGCGTGCCCGCCTCCGTCAGTTTCATCGGGGCGACGGAGTTGCGCACATCGAGGGGATACGGACTCGACGAGGTTCTGGGGTTCGTGCCCGGGGTCCTCGCGCAGTCGAGGTTCGGGAACCAGGACGTGCGGATCATCATCCGTGGTTTCGGTGCCCGCGGCGCGGGGGAACGTTCGAACTCCGGGACCACACGGGGGATCCGGATCCTCCAGGACGGTTTCCCCGAAACCGAACCGGACGGCCGCACGTCCCTCGACCTGATCGATCCCTCGTCGGCCGGGAACATCGAGGTGATGCGGTCCAACGCATCCTCCCTCTACGGAAATGCGGGCGGGGGGGTCCTCAGCGTATCGTCGAACACGACATTCGATGCGCCGTACACGACCTACCGGCAATCGTTCGGGAGTTACGGATTCCATAAGGAACAGCTCACCGGCGGGGCGTTCCTCGGGGAGGGGGGGAGTCCGGCGAAAATGTATTTCTCCCTCGGGAACACCACCTCGCGCGGGTGGCGAGCCCACTCCCGGAGCTCGCAGACGCTCCTGAACACGGGGGTGGTCGCGGCGCTCGGGGAAGCGACCAGGATCGGCGTCCACATCACCGGCACGTCCAACGCGTTCAGGATCCCGGGCGCCCTCACGAAGGCACAGTATGACGCCGACCCGTCGGTGGCGGATTCCCTGCACGTTGCCCGGGACGAACGGCGGAACAACCGGCTGGGGAGGATCGGTGTGACGGCCGACCACAGGCTCGACGGGCACAACTCTGTTATCGTGACGGCGTTCGCGCAGCCGAAATTCCTCGAGCGCTCGGAGCGGGGGACCTTCAGGAACTTCACGCGGTACCACGTGGGGGGGAGCGCGATGTACCGCCACAGCTCGCCGGTCGGGACGGATGCGGAGAACAGTTTTTCGGCGGGCGTGGACGAGGCGTACCAGGACGGCGCCATCCTGTTTTATGCGCTGTCTCCCGAAGGGGGGCGGGCCCTCCCCCTGCGAGACAACAAACGGGAGGGGGCGAACAACCTCGGAGCGTTCATCCAGGATGAGTTGTCCCTCGGGGAATCGTGGGTGCTCCTGGCGGGCCTCCGGTACGACGACGTGAGTTATTATTCCGAAAGCTACACCGACCTGGCGCTCCACCAGCACAAGAAATTCGAACGCGTGACACCCAAAGCGGGAATCACCTACCGGTTTTCCCCGACGCACAGTCTCTACGCCAGCCTCGGCGGGGGGCTGGAGGTCCCGGCCGGGAACGAGACGGACCCGGCGGGGACCTTCGGGCAGGACACGGTGTACGCCATCAACCCGCTCCTCGACGCCATGAAATCCACCACCGTGGAGGTCGGCACCAAGCAGGTCATCTCCCTGGGCGCGGGGGAACCGTCGGCCTACCTGACCTACGACGTGGCCGCTTACTGGTTGCGGGTCACCGACGACATCATTCCGTACCGGAACGGCCGCTTCTATTTCACCGCCGGCAGTACCGACCGGATGGGGATCGAGGCCGGGGGGAGCCTGCACTTCACCATGGGCCTGACGGCGAACGCCTCCCTCACCCTCTCGCAGAACGAATACAGGGATTACCGTGTCGATTCCGTCCATTACGGCAACCCCGGGGCCGTCGCCGATTACTCGGGGAACAGGGTTGTGGGGGTCCCGGACGTTTTTTATTCGGCGGGTCTGAAGTATTCCCCGGAGGAGTGCCGGTGGGCCTTCGTCCACCTGAACCTCCAGACGGTGGGGAAGTATTTCGCCGACGACGCCAACAGTGTTTCGGTGCCGGCGTACACCGTGGTCAACGCCGCGGTCGGGATCGACCGTTTGACGATCGGGTCGGGTTCCATCACACTTTCCGCATTCGCGGGGGTGAACAATCTCTCGGACGCGAAGTACGTCGGGTCGGCCTGGCTGAATCCGGACATCGTGGGTGGAGAGCCGGTGTACATCGAGCCGGGGCTCCCCCGGAACTTTACCGGGAGCGTCTCCCTGGGTGTCGGGTTCTGACGGGCTTTAGTTGGCGTACCTCGGGTCGTACCGGAGGAACATCACGAAGGCGACCGCGAACGAGAGGATCGAAAAGAAGGCCATCATCCCGAAATCCACGACGCTCGCCGAGAGGGAATCGGAAAGCGACGGGCGGTTCGGCGTGAATTCGGGCACGCCGGTGAGGTCGAGCGCTATTTCCCGCCCGGAGTCGATTTTAATGCCGCGTTCCGAATCCACTTCGATGCGGATTCCCCCGTGGGAGCCCGCTTCCTTCTGTTTCTGTTCCTTGTACGCGTTGAAGTCGGTCCGGTAGGCCTCGAGCGCGTCCTCGTAGCGGGTTTTCAATGAGATGTCGGTGCCCGCGAGGTTCATCGCCGAGAGCTGGAAGGCGGAAACGGGGGAGATCCGGGAGAGGAGGAACCCGAGCCGTTCCCGTTCGCCCTTCCGGTTGCGCAGCTCCTCCCGGAGTTTCCTCGCGTTGGCGTTGATGGCCGCCTGCATCGAGTCGCGGTCCGCCTTGTCCTCCTCGGCCCAGAGCCACTCCATCTCCTCCCGTTTGGCCTCGCGGTCCTCCTTTGAGAGCGAGTTGAGCGGCTCGTTCCGTTTCCGCCATTTTTCTTCCATCTGCGAGAAGTGGGCGTTCCACCGGTCCTTCGAGTAGCTGTCCTGCTGGCTGTCGATCTCCGCGTCGGAGGGGACCGGCACGATCTGCCCGGCGAGCATC
>QJVY01000105.1 GCA_003235555.1 Ignavibacteria bacterium
CGGCCCCGATGAGCCGCCATTCGTTCGACTGCATCGACGCCCATACCTGCGGCAACCCCGTCAGGGTGGTGATCTCCGGCCGACCGGAGCTGGAAGGTGCGACGATGAGCGAACGGCGACAGCACTTCATGAAGGAGTACGACTGGATGCGGACCGGCCTGATGTTCGAACCGCGGGGCCACGACATGATGTCCGGGGCCTTCCTCTACCCGCCTCTCAGGGACGACACGGACATCTCGTTCTTGTTCATCGAGACCAGCGGGTGCCTCCCGATGTGCGGGCACGGAACGATCGGCACGGTGACGGCGATCCTGCAGCACGGGCTCGTGCGGCCGAAGACGCAGGGAAAGCTCCGCATCGAGGTCCCCGCGGGGGTGATCGAGACGTTCTATACGATGGAGGGTGACAGGGTGGCGTCGGTGCGGATCGTCAACGTACCCTCGTACCTCGACCGGACGGACCTCGAGATCGACTGCCCGGGGCTGGGTCCGCTCCGGCTGGACGTCGGCTACGGCGGAAATTTCTACGGCATCGTCGACCCCCAGGAGAATTACCGGGACCTGGCCGACTTCGACGCGGGGGACATCCTGCGCTACAGCCCGCTGGTGCGGAAGCTCGTCAACGAAAAATATTCATTCGTGCATCCTGACAACGACACCATCAGGGGGATGAGCCACGTCGAATGGACGGGAAGACCGAGGAACCCGAAGGCCGACGCGCGCAACGCCGTCTTCTACGGCGAGAGGGCGATCGACCGCTCCCCCTGCGGGACGGGCACCTCGGCCCGGATGGCGCAGTGGCACGCGAAGGGAAAATTGAAAAAGGGAGACACGTTCGTCCACGAGAGCTACATCGGCAGCCTCTTCACGGGGAGGATCGAAGAGGAGACGACCGTCGGCGGGCGGAAGGCGATCGTGCCGTCCATCGAAGGCTGGGCGAAGGTCACCGGCCTGAACACGATATTCATCGACGACGAAGACCCGTACGCGCACGGATTCCAGGTCGTCTGACCGGGAGCTGAGCGCATTTATCATCCGGAAACCCATATCCCGTGCACAAGGACACAGACGTTCTGATCATCGGCGCCGGGGCAGTCGGCCTCTCGAGCGCCTTTTACCTCCGACGGCGTGGAGTGAGCGTGCGGATCGTCGAAAAAGACTATCCGGGGGCCGGGGCGTCATTGAAAAACTGCGGCCTCATCTGTCCCAGCCATTTCGTGCCGCTCTCGCACCCCGGCGTCATCTCGGCGGGGCTGAGGTGGATGCTCGATCCGGTCAGCCCCTTTTACGTCAAACCGAGGCCGGACCCGGGCCTGATCTCCTGGGTGATGAAATTCCGCCGCGCCTGCTCGGCCGAGATCACCAACCGTTCGATTCCCCTCCTCTACGAACTCAACGCCGCGAGCCGGGACCTCTACCGCGACATCGCCGCCCTGAAAATGTTCGAATTCGACTACGACGAAAAGGGGCTCCTGATGGTGTACAACACCGCGAAGGGGAGGGAGGAGGGGCTGGCGGAAGCGGAGATCGGGCGGAAACTCGGAATCCCGATAAGGGAGGTCACGGCGGATGAGATCGCGGGCGTCGACCCGAACCTGCGGCTGAAATCGGGCGGGGCCTTTCATTACGCCACCGACACCCACCTGAACCCCCAAAAATTCGTCGAAGGGATGGCGGACCGCATCGCCGGGGACGGCGTCGACATCGTCACCGGAGCGGATGTGACCGGCATCGATTCCCGGGGGGGGTCCGTCACGGGCGTCAGGACCACGAAGGGGGAATTCCGTGCGAAGGAGTACGTCCTCGCGGGCGGTGCCTGGTCGGAGGGGATCGTCAGGCCGCTCGGGCTGAAGATGCCGATCCAGCCCGCGAAAGGATACAGCATCACCTTCCCGCGCACCCCGGAGATGTTCTCGACGCCGATGATCCTCTCGGAAAGAAAGGTGGCAATCACCCCGCTGGGGGACCGGGTCCGCTACGGGGGCACGCTCGAGCTGGCGGGATTCGGCCTCTCCGTGAACATGCGCCGCGTCCGGGCCATCGCGGAGGCGGTACCGGTCTACCTGGAGAACGTCCGCGTCCCCGATTTCACCGAAGAGGATGTCTGGGCGGGGCTCCGGCCCTGCTCGCCCGACGGCCTCCCCTACGTCGGACGGACGCGGAAAAATCCGAACCTCACCGTCGCGGCGGGCCACGCGATGCTTGGCATCACCCTTTCCCCGGTCACCGGCAAACTCGTCTCGGAGATCGTCGGCGGGGAGGTGCCTTCCATAGACTGCACGCTCCTGCGCCCCGACCGGTTCGCCTGAATGCTGGCGCTCGAGCATATCACGATGAGCTACGGTGAGCGCGTGCTGTTCAGCGACGTTTCGCACACGATCGGGCCCCACGACCGTATCGGTCTGGTGGGGTCCAACGGGTCGGGAAAGTCCACGCTGCTGAAAATCATCACGGGAATGAACGAGGCGACGGACGGGCGCGTCAGCAAGGCGCGGTACGTCACCGTGGGATACCTCCCCCAGGACGGGGTCATCGCCAGCGGCAGGACGCTCTCCGGCGAGGTCGAAACGGCCTTCGAGGACGTCATGGAAGTCCAGGCGGAGATGGACGAGGCCCAGAAGGCCCTCGAGACCCTCGACCACACCAGCGAGGAGTACGCCGACGTCCTGGAAGTGTTCGGGGAACTCCAGCACAAGCTCGAGGACCTGGACGCGTTCAGCATGCAGTCGAAGGTGGAGCGGGTGCTGATGGGGCTCGGTTTTTCGGTCGGCGACTTCGGGCGCGACTGCGGGGAGTTCTCCGGCGGCTGGCAGATGAGGATCGCGCTGGCGAAACTGCTGTTGCAGGAACCGTCGTTGCTCCTGCTGGACGAACCCACCAACCACCT
>QJVY01000167.1 GCA_003235555.1 Ignavibacteria bacterium
GATCCCCCTCCAGGACGACCGGATCCGGAGAGAGTGATCCCTCTGCCAACTCCGACATTGTCTGCCGCAGTCTCCGGAGAAATTTGGAATCAAAACGATCGCGCAGTGCCGGGGTTTCATCCGATCGCAGTTTTTCACCCTCCGGAAGCCCCGTCGAGACGAGTTTCCTGAACGCCGCGTTCATCCGGTGGATTTTCCTGTGGTCCGCGACGCAGAGGGCGTAAGGGGCGTCGTCGAACAGCAATGCGTGTTCGGCCTCCCTTTCACGCGCCGCACGGGAGGCGGCCTCTCCCTCCCTGTTGTCGTACACCAGAAATATATGCAGACCGGCGTCGATCCTGTTCGACCTGACGAGCACCGGGTGACGCTTCCCCGCGGGAGTCAGCAGCCACAATTCCGCCGACGCGGAGTCGCGTCGTTTCGCCTCGGCGATGAACCGTAGAAAAGCCCGACGCCCGTCGGGCGGCGTGTATCCGGCCGCACCGAGAGAGACGAAATCGACCGGGGTGACCCCGAGTTGCGCCAGGAGTTTTTCATTGGCGGCCCTGAACGTTCCGTTGAGGTCGGCGATCGCGACGCCGGTGGAGCCGAAATTGAGTGGTCCGTGCAGCAGGAGGTCCGCGATCCGCTCACGCTCTTCATGTCGCATCCGCATGGTGTTCCCCGGACCCTCGTGGAAATCGGGGACGGCAGAGAGGGATCTGCCGCGCCCGGATTTTCCGCGGGACAGGCGAAAACCGAATGGGGCTGCGGCGTGCACCGGCATCCGGCCCCGGGCGCCAAGCGGATGGACGATCAGGTCTTCCTCCTGGACGCTCAACCCGAACGAGATATCGGCGATATCCTTGACCAGTGAAAGCGTGGCCTCGGGTACTGACCCGCGGGTCGCCGTCAGGAACGCGAACGCCCTCTTCGCGGCCACACTCTCCGACAGGAGCTCCATCAGATTGACCAGTCTGCCCCCGCCACCGAGGCGGCGCTCCCATTCCGACAGATCGTCCAGGACGACCGCCTCCCCGCGTGCAATTTCACGGATCCGGGAGGAAGCCCACCGGTAGAGGCCGTCGGTTTTCATCGCGCCACGGCCCGCCGGTGAGACCGTACGCGTGCGGACGCCGGTGAGGAGAGGCGTCCACGAGTCGTTGAGGTTGAGATAACGGAGGGTGTGGTCCTGCCTGCGGAGATCTGCCGTGAAGACTTTCAGCAGGGGCCTGGAGTGCTTGAACGCCGACTGAACCACCAAAACCGTGTCGCCGGGTCCGACCCCGCCGACAGCGGCGTCCAGATCCCCCGATCCGGTCGAGAACGTTCTATTCATCCGTGCAGAATTGATGGAGTCGATTGAATATAGGCATTGCCGTGCGGAGCATCAAGAAGCTGAAATAAAAAAGGCGTCCCGGATGACCGGGACGCCCGTAGAAGGTTTGCTGCTACTGAACTGCTTATCGAGCAAAGAACAGGGACAGACCGACCGACCAGGAGTAAATCCCGATAAAGGTATCCGTCGGGCCGTCGGTTGACGTTCCGCCGCTCTCGACTTTCGAGGAGGACGTATGGTACGCCAGGACGTATTCAGCGTTGAACGCGACCTGTGACCATGCCCACCACTGCGCGCCCATCAGGAAACCAAAACCGAAATCGGTGTACGTGGTCTTGGTCGAGGAGCCGGTGCCGGACGTCGGGGTGAATTTGCTCTCGTCGGAGAACATGCCGAACATCGCTGTCGGACCCCAGTATCCTGCAACAGCACCCTCACCGACGCAGTACCACAGCAACGCCGGGGCGATACCGAACCCGAGTTGGGTATCATCCGACTCGCCGCCGGTGGTCGTCTGGTTCTCATTCCAGCGGTTGAAAGAGACACCAGCACGGATCGCCAGGTCGTTCTGGATGAAGTAGGATCCGCCGAAGCCATACATCCAGCTTCCGCCGGCCGATCCTGCCGGGAACCCGCTGACGCCGAAGTTGCCGAGTCCGTTCATCAGGAAGTTCAGTGAGTGTGTGCCCTGGTTCGTCATTCTCTCGCCACCGGCGTAGGTCAGACCGAAGGCAAGAAGCGTGATCATCCCAACCAAAAGCAGTCTTTTCATGTGAATCCCTTCTTTATTATTGGTAACTTGTGAATTAATACAAAAATGACACATATCCACATTCAAACATCCATTTCCAGACCGTCTCCCGGACGCCAAAAATGAACGGTGAGATTATAGGTAAAAAAAAAGTGTTTGTCAAGTTTTTTTTAGACATCCATTCAACTGAGCCTCTTAAGTCCTAAAAATGCTTCAAACTTAACAAAATCGCCATTTTTTACGGGCATAAATATCACGTCAAAAAGACTTTATCGGGCGTTTTTAGATGCAGGGGGAAAATCGGGTAAACGGAGACGGGACCAGCAAATGGCCTGATACGGGGAAACTCTGGCGACCGGGAATGGAACCGGGTCCCCAAACTACTCTTTGAGAAGGGACCGGGCAATGACCAGGTGCTGAATTTCCGAAGTCCCTTCATAAATTTCTGTGATTTTGGCGTCCCTCAGGTATCGTTCAACCAGGTACTCCCTGACGTAGCCATATCCTCCATGGATCTGAATTGCCTCCAGAGCGCATTCAACGGCTATTTTCGAGGCGAAGAGCTTGGCCATCGCGGCTGCCTTACCGTATGACTTCCCATCCTCCTTCAATTTGCCCGCCTTCAGGATGAGGAGCTGGGCGGCATCCACCTTCGTGGCCATTTCAGCCAGTTTGAACTGGATTGCCTGGAATTCAAATATCGGTTTGTCAAATGCCTTTCTCTGCTGTGAATACCGGAGTGCCGCATTCAGCGAGGCTTCGGCGATTCCATACGCCTGGGCCGCGATCCCCACACGGCCGCCATCGAGGGTTTTCATCGCGAACCTGAACCCAAACCCCTCGTCCCCCACCCTGTTCTCGGCCGGGACCTTGCAGTCCTGGAACGCGAGGGAGACTGTGTCCGAACTCCGGATGCCCAGTTTCTTCTCCTTTTTCGCTATCGAGAATCCCGGGCTCCCCTTCTCGACGAGAAAGGTGCTGATTCCGTGGGATCCCTTGGACCGGTCGGTCGTCGCCATGACCAGGACGTAGTCAGCATTCTCGCCGTTCGTTATCCAGTTTTTCGTTCCGTTGAGCAGGTAGTGGTCACCGGACCGTGTGGCGATGGTCCTCTGGTTCGACGCGTCGCTCCCCGCTTCCGGCTCGGAGAGGGCGAACGCTCCGAGGGCGGTCCCGGAGGCAAGCGGTTTCAGATATTTTTCCTTCTGAAAATCATTTCCCCACTCGTTGAGACCGAAACAGACAAGCGAATTATTGACCGACATGATCACCCCGGCGGCGGCATCGATCTTGGAAATTTCCTCCAGCGCGAGAATATAACTCACCATGTCCAGTCCTGCACCGCCGAATTCCTCAGGGACCATCATCCCCATGAAACCGAGTTCACCCAGTTTTTTGACCGCCGCGTGCGGAAATTCCTCCTTCTCATCCCTCTCCACGGAGTCGGGGGCGAGTTCATCCTCCGCAAATTTCTTCGCGGTGTCCCTGATCATCAACTGGGTTTCTGTGAAATCGAAATTCATGGTGGGTTCC
The DNA here is from genome assembly GCA_003235555.1 of Ignavibacteria bacterium. Lineage (GTDB taxonomy): Bacteria > Bacteroidota > Ignavibacteria > UBA10030 > SZUA-254 > SZUA-254. The sequence continues at coordinate 3,603 of QJVY01000167.1, forward strand.
GGGTCAATTGAAAGGGGTTTTTCGTCAGGAGTAGGTGTAGAATCCGCGGCCCGATTTCTTCCCGAACCGCCCGTCGGCGACCATCTTCTTCAGCAGAGGACACGGTCGGTACTTCGGATCGCCGAGGCCTTCGTGGAGCACGTCCATGATCGCCAGGCAGACGTCCAGGCCGATGAAATCCGCGAGCGTGAGGGGGCCCATCGGATGGTTCATCCCGAGTTTCATCACCGTGTCGATCGCCTCCGCGGTCGCTACCCCCTCCATGACGCAGTATGCGGCCTCGTTGATCATGGGGAGGAGGATCCTGTTCGCGACGAATCCCGGGTAATCGTTCACCTCGACCGGCGTCTTGTCCAGTGCGCGCGCCAGCCCGAGCACCGTGGTCGTGGTTTCGTCGTCGGTGGAGAGGCCGCGGATCACTTCGACGAGTTTCATGACCGGAACGGGGTTCATGAAGTGCATCCCGACCACTTTTGCCGGCCTGCCGGTCACCGCGCCGATGCGCGTAATCGAAATGGATGAGGTGTTCGACGCAAGGATCGCCGCGGGGGGCGCCTCCGCGGAAATCCGCTTGAAGATGTCCTTCTTGATCTCCCAGTTTTCGGTCGCCGCCTCGATCACGAGGTCGGCTTTCGCCACGGAGCGAGCGAGGTCGGTTTCGCTGACCAGCCCTCCGAGGATCTGTGTTTTATCGGCGGCGGTAATCAGGCCTTTCTTGATCTGCCGGTCGAGGTTGCCCCCGATCGTGGCAATGCCCCTCTCGATGAGGTCGGCGCGGACGTCGTTGAGCGTCACGGCGAAGCCGTGCTGGGCGAACACGTGGGCGATGCCGTTCCCCATCGTTCCCGCCCCGACCACCGTGACATTTTTCACCGGCATGTTTTCCTCCTGCTGAAAGTTTTCGATCTACCGTTCGAGGATCATTCCGCTCGCTTCGCCGCCCCCGATACAGATCGCCGCCATCCCCCTCTTCTTCCCGAGGCGGCGCATCGCGTACAGCAGCGTCACCAGTATCCTGGCCCCGCTGGCGCCGATCGGGTGTCCGAGAGCGACGGCGCCTCCGTTGACGTTGATCTTCTCCGTGTCCAGCCCGAGCAGGTTGTTCACCGCCAGGTTGACGACGGCGAACGCTTCATTGATCTCGAAGAGGTCGATATCGGATTTCGTGAGTCCCGCTTTCGCCAGTACCTTCGGGATGACGTCGGCAGGCGCCGTCGTGAATTCCACCGGTTTGCGCGCGGCCGATCCGAACGCCCGCACCTTCGCCAGGACGGGGACCTTGAGCGCTTCCGCCTTCCGCGTCGCCATGAGGACGAGGGCGGCCGCACCGTCGTTGATCTTCGATGCATTCGCTGCGGTGATCGTTCCGTCCTTCTGGAAGGCCGGCCGCAGGCCGGGGATCTTGTCGAATTTCACCCTTGCCGGTTCCTCGTCTTCACTCACGGTAACCGCGGCACCCTTCCTCTGCGGAATTTCCACCGGGACGATCTCGTCACTGAAATATCCTTTTTTCTGTGCCTCGATTGCGCGGCGGTAACTCGTGATCGAAAACTCGTCCTGGGCTTCCCTCGACACGGAACAATTCTTTGCGCAGAGTTCGGCGGCGATTCCCATGTGGAAATCGTTATAGACGTCCCACAGCCCGTCCTTGATCATCGAATCGACGAGAGTTCCGTGACCCATCCGGTACCCTGAACGCGCCCGGTCGAGAATGTAGGGGGCGTTGGACATGCTTTCCATCCCTCCCGCCACCACGACCTCGGCGTCGCCGAGCATGATCGCCTGGGCCCCAAGCATGACGGCCTTCAGGCCGGAACCGCAAACCTTGTTCACGGTCATCGTTTCCACGGAATCGGGGAGACCCGCAAAGATGGCCGCCTGACGGGCGGGAGCCTGTCCCACTCCGGCGCTCAGGACGCAGCCCATGATGACCTCGTCGACCTCGCCGGGCGCGACTCGGCCGCGGGAGAGTGCCTCCCTGATGGTGATCGCCCCGAGTCGGGGCGCGGTGAGGGTACTGAGCGATCCTGCCAGGGAGCCGATGGGCGTACGGCAGGCGGCGACGATGGCGACTTCGGGTGGAGTGGGCATGGGAGAAGGTAAATTATTGGAACGGCGGTAAAGTAAAATAATTCGGTAAGAATTGCAAAAAAATCCCGGCCTTTCGGGTGAAAACCCGGGTGCGGTACAATGAACGCGTGGTGATTACTTGATGCGGACGAATTCGATGCGGCGGTTCTTCGCGCGGCCCTGAGCGGTGCCGTTGTCCGCGATCGGTTTCGTGAATCCGTATCCCCGTGTCGTCATCCGTGATGCCGCGATGCCGAGGCTGACGAGGTAGGTCTTGACACTTTCCGCCCTGCGGAGCGAGAGATCCTGGTTGTACTTGGCGCCGCCGACGTTGTCGGTATGGCCGTGGATCGCCACCTCGGCGTCGGGGTTCCCGAGGAGGCTGTTGGCGACCTGGTCGAGAATCTCCCTCGCTCCGGGGAGCAGCGAGGCCTTGTTCGTTTCGAAATTGACTCCCTCGAGGATGATCCGCTCCCCGACCTTGATGATCGGCACGTCGTCGGCCGGGTCCAGCGGGTTGAGTTTCATCTGAATTTCCCTGCCGTCCGGTACGCCGCCGTTGTCGGTGTCGGCCACCAGCGGGTTCGTCCGGTATCTCTGCACCTCTTCTCCGTCGGTCAGACCGTCGGAATCGGTGTCCGGCATCAGCGGATCCGTCCTATACGATCGTACCTCGTCGCCGTCGGTGAGGAGGTCGCCGTCGGTGTCGGTTTTCAGGGGATTCGTCCTGTAGGTGTTCACCTCTTCCCCGTCGGTCAACCCGTCGCCGTCGGTATCGGGGTTCAGCGGGTCGGTCGTCACACGGCGCGTATCCTGCCGGTAGACCGTCAGCGGGCCCGCCGGAAGTGAAGCAAGGAGGGGGCCTTCCGTGCGCGGTTTCTCCGCCGGCCCCGAGAGGTCGAGGATACGCCGGATGTTGAGACCCTGGATACCGCCGTACAGGAGCCCGTCGAGGGAGCGTCCCACCTGGTAGGTTGTCTGGACCTCATACCCGTCCTGCAAACCGTCATGATCGGTGTCCGGATCGAGCGGGTCTGTTTTATGGGTGAATACCTCCTCGCCGTCCTGCAGGCCGTCGCCGTCGGTGTCCGGGTTCAGCGGATCGGTCCCGTAGTTATGGACCTCTTCCCCGTCCTTCAGTCCGTCACCGTCGGTGTCCGGGTTCAGCGGATCGGTGCGCAGTCGCCTTTCCTCGTCATTCAACAGGCCGTCCCCGTCCAGGTCGTTGTTCCTCGTGGTGAGGAACCCGAAGACCTGAAGCGCCACGCCCCAGTAGTTGTCCTTTCCCCCGAGTTCGATGTCGTCGATGTTGTCCGTCATCGTGTAATTATAGGTGGCCGTCAGGCCGAAAGACGCCTGGTCGGTCACGTAGTACTCCCCGCCTATTCCGACCGGAACGTAGGAGGTCGATTTCCCGTACTCATGGTTCGAATTCCTCGGAAGCCGGTTGTCGTGCGCGTCCCGGGGATCAAAAAAGAGGAACCCCACCCCCGCGAAGGCGAAAGGCTGAAATTTGCTTTCCTTGACAGGCTGGAGCTGAAGGCGGATATCGAAAGGATAGATCAGTGTGGTGAAAAAGTCCCCCATCGAGGAGGCTTCGAGGCGGGCCATGCCCGCACCCACCTCCAGGGCAAAGACGTCCGCGGGATAATACCGTAAAAAAGCCCGTCCGTAGGGACTATCCTGATATGCATCCACGTCGGTCCGGGGCGCGACCATGCCGAATGTCGCTCCGACGCCCATACCCGGACTCCCGTCCTGGGCAACAGCCTGCCAGGCACAGAGGATCAGGCATGCAACGGCGAATCCGAGTGATCTACGGGACACCATGTGGACAGGATGAAAAGGGATGACTGTAAAAATGTACGTTTTGAGCCATCGAAAGTCAAGCAACCCGGTTCGTAAATCCCCGTCAGGAACGGAAAAAACGGGTATTTCAACTGTTCATGGACTTCAGGAATTCCTTGTTGGTTTTGGTACCCCGCATCTTCTCGGTGAGGAACTCCATCGCCTCGACCGTGGAAAAATCGCTGAGGAACTTTCGCAGGATCCAGACCCTGCTCAGTTCGTCCGCGTCGAAGAGAATTTCCTCTTTCCTCGTACCGGACCTGTTGACGTCGATCGCCGGGAAGATCCTCTTGTCCGCCAGCTTCCTGTCGAGGATGATTTCCATGTTGCCCGTTCCCTTGAACTCCTCGAAGATGACCTCATCCATCCGGCTGCCGGTTTCGACCAGCGCGGTGGCGATGATCGTCAGGCTCCCGCCCTCTTCGACGTTCCTCGCAGCTCCGAAAAACCGTTTGGGCCGGTGCAGGGCATTGGCGTCCACGCCGCCCGACAGGATCTTTCCGCTGTGCGGGACCACGGTGTTGTGCGCGCGGGCGAGACGGGTGATACTGTCGAGGAGGATGACGACGTTTTTGCGCGCCTCGACGAGCCTCTTCGCCTTCTCCAGGACCATGTCGGCCACCTGGACGTGCCGCTCGGGCGGTTCGTCGAAGGTCGAGCTGACCACCTCGGCGTTCACCGAGCGTTCCATGTCGGTCACCTCCTCCGGGCGCTCGTCGATGAGCAGAACGATGAGAAACACTTCGGGATGGTTCCTCAAAATGCTGTTCGCGATCTTCTGCAGGAGGATCGTCTTCCCGGCCTTGGGCGGGGAGACGATCATCCCTCTCTGTCCCTTGCCGAGCGGGGTGAGGAGGTCCATGATCCGCATGGCATACTCGCCGGGGGCGGTCTCGAGCATCAACCTCTCGTTCGGATAGAGGGGCGTGAGGTTGTCGAAGAGGACCCTGTCCCGGATTGCGTCGGGAGTCTCGTCGTTGACGGCTTCCACGCGGAGGAGCGCAAAAAACCTCTCCCCTTCCTTGGGGGGCCTCACCTGTCCGCTGACCGAATCCCCCGTCCGGAGAACGAATTTCTTGATCTGGGAGGGAGAGACGTAGATATCGTCCGGGGAGGGAAGGTAGTTGTAATCGACCGACCTGAGGAAGCCGTACCCGTCCGGGAGGACTTCGAGAACACCCTTGCTGAACGTCAGCCCGTCCTTTTCGGTCTGGGCCTCGAGGATCTTGAAGATCATGTCCTGTTTGCGGAGATCGGTATACCCCGTGATATTGAGGTCTTTCGCGATCTTGGTGAGGTCGGAGATTTTCTTGGATTTGAGTTCGGTGATGTCCATAGGCATGGGAGAGTGATCCCCTATGTATTTAGAAGTGTGGGAGAAATACGTTAACCGATATTGAGAGCATTACTGCTCAAACAAGCTCAGGATAACAGGTAATAAAACGAGGTAGACTGACGATGAGTTTGGGGTAGTTCGAAAGAATTCACGCGAGGGAGGCTCGCGGTACGTTTTAGGTTACCGGCAATATAAACCCTCCGGCAGAGAAAGTCAAATATCCCCGCCCGGGAGGGTTAAAAATGGGTTAAAACATCACCTCGAAGGTGATGGTGTGCGTGCCGGGCAGATATTTAAAGTTGTTGTACGCGTAGTCGAGCGTGCCGCCCACCCCGAACGAGTTCAGCATCACCCCGAACCCCCCCGTCACGTCCTCCTGGTCGTAGGCGAACTTCCAGCCTCCACGCAGCGCGAACATCCCGTTGAACACGTACTCCCCCCCCACGTTGTACTGCTCGTCGGCGTCGTTC
>QJVY01000245.1 GCA_003235555.1 Ignavibacteria bacterium
CAGCACCCGCTTTCTTCTTTTCCCGTCGAACTCCCCGTAGAAGATCTGTTCCCAGGGGCCGAAATCCAGCTTCCCCTTCGTGATCGCCACGACCACCTCGCGCCCCATCACCTGCCTTTTCAGGTGCGCGTCGGCGTTGTCCTCACCGGTGTCGTTGTGCCTGTACTGGTTCACCGGTTCGTGGGGGGCCAGCCGCTCCAGCCATTTTTCGTAGTCGTGGTGGAGGCCCGACTCGTCGTCGTTGATGAAAACGGAAGCGGAGATGTGCATCGCGTTCACGAGAACGAGACCCTCCCTGACCCCGCTCTCACCGATGCACTCCTCCACCTGCGGCGTAATATTCACGAACGCCCTGCGGGTCGGGATGTTGAACCAGAGTTCTTTCCGGAAAGTTTTCATTGTTCCCTCACGGTGAGTATTGTCGTGACGGGTTCGGGCGCTCCCAGATCCACGGCCCTTTTCGAGGGAGAGGAACCGCCCACGGTGAGCGTGTACCTGCAGGGCACGAGCACGGCGTTCCCCCGGTCGTCGATAAGTGTGAACCGGTCGGGCGTTAGTGTAAAGTGCAGTTTTTTCGATTCGTTCGGGTCGAGACGCACCCGCTGAAAATCCTTCAGCGAATAGAGAGGTGTCCGGAAGGGAACGTCCTGGGCCGTCAGATAGAGTTGCGCCACCTCCTCCCCCGGTACATCACCGTTGTTGGTGACGGTCACCGTCACCCCGACGGTATCACCTTTTCCGGCTGTCGTCCTGCTCGGCGCCAGGTCCGAATAGGTGAACCGTGCATAGCTCAACCCGAATCCGAAGGGATACAATGGCACACCTTCGAAGTAACGGTAGGTCCTCCCCCCTTCCGCGATTCGGTAGTCCTCGAAATCGCCCAGCTGTCCGGTGGAATCGTACACGGTGATCGGCAATTTCCCCGAAGGCACCGCTTCGCCGAAGATCACCTCGGCCACCGCGTTGCCTCCCTGCTCGCCCGGGTACCACGCCCAGAGGAGTGCGTCCGCCAGGTCGTGGACCTCGGGCATCGCGATCGCGCTCCCCGAGCAGACGACCACGATAAGAGGTTTCGTCCCGCATGCCTCCCTGAGCATTTTCAGGAATTTCACCTGCCCCGCCGGGAGTTCTATGGTCCGGCGGTCCCCCCCGTCATCCGAGGCGATCGCGTCCCCCCCCTCACCTTCGAGGCTCGCCGACAGTCCGACGACCGCTATGGTGACGTCATTTTGGGTGGCGTGCCAGGTCTGCCCGGATGTAACCTCACCGGCGGTCTGGCCGAGCAGAACCCCTGGGTTGTACTGCACGATCGAAGAGGGCGGCGCGTGCGCGGCGATTCCCTCGAGAATGCTCACGAGGTTCGCTCCCGCCCCGTGGTAATTGCCCAGCAGCACGTCGACGTCGGCGGCGTTGTTTCCGGTGACGTAGATCCGTGACGGATCCGCCCCGAGCGGCAGGGTGTGGTCACGGTTTTTCAGGAGTACGATCGACTTTCGCGCGGTTTCGAGTGCGAGTGCCGCGTGTTCGTCACTGCGGATAACGGTTTCCCCGATGCCTGAATACGGGACCAGGGAATCGGGATCGAACATACCCAGCCTGAACCGGATGGCGAGTTGTTTCGAGAGCGCCGAATCCACGTCCGCTTCGTCGACGAGTCCCCTCTCGATGGATTCACGGAGGTGCCCGAAGACGTCCCCGCAGTTGACGTTGACGCCGGATTGAAGTCCGAGCGCGGCCGCTTCGGCGGGGCCGGCACTCACCCCGTGGAACATGTAAAAATCGTAGAGGGCTCCGCAGTCGGTGACCACGTAGCCGCCGAAAAGCCACTGATCGCGGAGGATGCCCGTGAGCAGCGTTTGACTTCCGCAGCATACCTCGTGGTTGGTCCTGTTGTAGGCGCACATCACACCGGCCACATCTTCATCGACCAGCCGTTTGAATGCCGGCAGGTACGTCTCGTAGAGATCCTTCCTGCTCACGACAGCGTCGAACGAGTGCCTGACCGATTCGGGGCCGCTGTGGACGGCGTAGTGTTTCGCTCCTGCCGCGACTTTGAGATACCGGGGGTCGTCCCCCTGCAGTCCGTGTACGAAAGCGGCTCCGATCTCCCCCGTCAGGTACGGGTCTTCGCCGTACGTTTCCTGCCCCCGGCCCCACCGAGGGTCCCGGAAGATGTTGATGTTGGGAGACCAGAACGTCAGCCCCATGTACCGTTCGCGGACTCCCCTCGCGACGGCGGCGTGGTAGATCGCGCGGGCCTCGTCGGAAATTGCGTTCCCCACCCTGTGGACGAGGTCGGTATCGAACGTCGCCGCCATGCCGATCGCCTGCGGGAAAATCGTCGCGGGTGCCGAGCGCGCGATTCCGTGCAGGCACTCGTTCCACCAGTCGTAGGCGGGAATGCCGAGACGCGGCACGGCCGCCGATTCGTGCGTCATCAGGGAGATCTTCTCCTTGAGGATCAGGTGTCCCAGCAGGTCGGAGATTCTCTCGTTCAGGGACAGGGCGGGATCGCGAAATGCGTGTTGGCCCGTCGGCGGTTTACCCGGACTTCCACCCTGGGCGATCACAACTCCCGTGCAGATACTCAGGAAACCGGGAAAAATGGACAAGAGGTGTAAAAATCCTCTCATGGAATTCCTTTTCATTCCTCGATAATCAGCCGGAGCGGCCCCGGCACGGGTTGCGGCAACCTTATCCCCCGCTTCAGCGGAGAAGCATCATTTTTCCCGTCAGGCGGGCATCCTCCGAGACGAGGCGATATACGTAGACCCCGCTCGGCAGATCCGACCCATCCCAGCGGACAGTGTGATAACCCTGGGGGAGCACTCCGTCGGTAAGGACCGCCACACGTTCCCCGAGCGGGTTGAATACCTCGAGCCGGACATGCCCCTCCCGGGGAATTCCGAAGCGGATATCCGTCTGAGGGTTAAACGGGTTCGGATAGTTCTGGTCCAGAGTGTAGCTCACCGGCAGGGACGGTGTTTCCGCCACACCCGGGGGGTCGGGGGGAAGTTCCCCGGTGTGGACGATCCGGATCAGCCCGGCCCCGGGCGGAGTGGAGGCTGAGGAGAGGTAAATTGTCCCGGCAGACCCGGTCTTCACCCAATACCCCATCCCCGGATCGACTGTCGATGAAGTCTGGTAGGAACCCGCGTACGAGAAGAACTGCGATGTCACGATCCCCGGCGGATCCGAAGTGATGTTCCCCACCGGGACCGGCCCGGAGACGGACCCTATGAGGTTCCACCCGGCCTGAAGGGAGATGGAGTCCGATTCGCGGAACACCCCGTGGAGGGAGATGTTCTGACCACCGCTGAACTTCACCCAGTATCCCTGTCCGTGAGTGAGCGTAGATTTTGCTACGTAGGACCCTTCGAAGGCGAACACGCTCGAGACCGCCGAACCATACACCGTCGAGGCGGTGTAATCCGAAAGGGTGAGAGGAACCGATACCATGTTCCAGCGGTCCGCCACCGGATACAGGACCGTCGTCCCGACGGCGACGCCCGCCTCGTCCGAGGGAGTGCTCCGGTTGCCGTGCTGGTCGACGGTGACGATGTAGTACGAATTGACTGCTCCTTCGGCGGGAGAGCCGTCGGTGAAGACCGTGTCAGCGGTTTCACCGATCTTCACGGCGGTGAACTCGGCGGCGCCTGGCGGCGACCGGTATACCTCGTACGACGCGACGTCCTGATCCGAGGTGTTGGGGGTCCAGGAGAGGTCCACCACCGGCCCGGCCTGTTCGGCCGCCATCAGCCCGGTGACCGCGGAGGGTGGAAGGTTATCCACCGAGTATCCGCTGTCCGGGGCCGATGACCAGAACACCGAGGGCGACGCCGTCTTCGCCCTGACCATGAAGTAATACGTTGGTATGCCGCCCGGCCCAGAGTCCGAAGGGGTCGGCGCGGTGAAGGAGTACCCGTCCAGCCATTCTGCCGCCACGTCCCCGATTTTTTCCCAGTAGATCAGTTGGGATCCGGCCGTCGTCAGAGGCGCGACGAAAGAAAAAATCTCCTCCCCCCCCGGTTTTCCCCCGCCGACCTCGCTTGGGATGTCCAGGCCCGCGACCGGCTGCAGTGTCGGCTCCGCGCCGGCTTCGACCCCCCTGTACACCGCGTACTGCATCACCGTGGATGTCGGCCAGGTGTCGACGTACGAGGGGATCCAGTTGAGCTGGACAGCTCCTCCCTGATCGTTTCCGACGTCGTTCACAGATACGATCGACGGGCGTGCGTCCCCCAGATAACCCATCCGGTCGATCCTCCCGGCGTAAATATCGAACGACGTCCCGGACCGGTAATCTCCCCAGACGAGGACGGCTCCGCTCTCTCCGTCGGAGACGGCATCGATCCCGACCTGAACGTGGGCGGCGTCCGAGACGATCACCCCGTCGGCACTCCAGGCGGGAACCCCGGCGTGATCGATCCGTGCCGCGTACACGTCTGAGTATGTCCCGTAACGGCTATCGGTCCAGGAAACGATTGCACCTCCCAGACCGTCGGACACCAGCGTGATACCCCACTGATCTCCAGGGGCGGTGCAGAGGCCGACACCGTTGGCCGTCCAGAGGGGGACGCCGGACCCGTTCATCCGTTGAACGTACACGTCCCTTACCCCTGAACGATAGTCTTCCCACGCGATAATGGCTCCGGTGGATCCGTCGGAGAGAATGACGGGGTTGGTCTGGCTGAGACCTGCCGCGCAGACGGCCAGGCCGGATGGATACCATGAACTCGTCCCGTCCCTGCTCAGCCTCTCGGCATAGATGTCGAAATCCGCAGCGTTCCGCCAGTCGGACCACGTCACGATCACGCCTCCGAGCCCGTCCCTGACTGTGAACGGCCTGAGCTGGTCGTACGAAGCCCCGGTGACAAGGACCCCATTCCCCGCCCAGAGCGGAGCGCCCGACCCGGTGAGGCGTTGTGCGTAGACATCGTAATCCGTGGTGTTCCTCCGATCCGTCCACGCGATGTACACTCCCCCGGAGTCATCGGCGGTCAGCGAAGGATCGACCTGTTGCTCTGCCAGTCCGCAGACCAGTACGCCGTCAGCCGTCCACAGGACGGTACCCGAGCCGTTGATGCGCTGCGCGTAGATGTTGTAATCGCCGCTCCGGTAGTCCTCCCACGCCACGAAGGCGCCTCCGGTTCCGTCGGGGATCACCGAGAGGTCGGCCTGCGCGCTGACCGCCGTACACAAAGGAACACCATTGGCCGTCCAGAGGACCGTTCCGTTCGAGTCTATCCTCTGCGCGTATACGTCCCAGAAGCCGAAGCCGTTCTGATCATCGATCCAGACGATGACCGCCCCCCCGGATCCATCCGAAACCATCCGGAGGGCGAACTGGTCTAGTGCGGCCGTGCAGACCGGTTCCCCATTTGGGGTCCACAGCGGGACACCGGCGGCGTCAAAACGCTGGGCGTAGATGTCGGTGTTGTTGATTGCCGCCCTGTGATCTTCCCATGCCATGATCGTTCCCTCTGATCCGTCGGTCGTGATCGACGGACCATATTGCTCGTTTCCCACCACAGCAACCGGTGTGTTCAGGCTGGGATTGGCGGACCATTGGGCCCGGACGGTGGTGAAGGGGACGGCCAGGAGAGGGAGGGCGAAGAACAGAGAAAGCTTGATGATTGAACGCATGTGATCCTCCTTTCAGAGACATGCACGAGCGTGAATGGTGATTGGCAGGGCAAAACCGGTGGGGGGGAGACTGAGGATACCGGCCGACCCATGGGGGGATAATACAACATGACCGGGTGAGGCGCAAGTCATACATGCCGGAAAGTGCAACTCCGGGGCAGAAAGCCCGGCCGACGGTGTGCCGGCCGGGCCGTTACCACCTTTGGTCCGGAGTATTTCGTGGCCTCCCGCTATATCATTTCAACAGTATCATCTTCTTCACCTGGTTGAACCCCGGTGTCTGCATTCGGTAATAATACACCCCGGTGGGGAATGCGGACGCATCCCATTCAATCGAATGGTACCCGGCCTCCAATGACCCGTCAACGAGCGTCGCGATCTGCTCTCCCAGCAGGTTGTAGATCCGCAGCGTCACCGACCCGTCCCGGGGGAGCTGGAACCGGATCCTGGTCGACGGGTTGAAGGGGTTTGGGTAGTTTTGCACGAGGGCAGTGACCAGGGGGATTCCGGGGATGGCTTCATCGATGGCGGTGAGACCGGAGGTCGGCCGTCGCCAGACGGAATTTCCGAATGTGCCCGCGAAGAGATAACCATCGCGGACCGCAACCGAATAGGTCGTTTGTTTCTCCGGGAGGTTGCCGGTGATGTCCGTCCATGACGATCCTTCATCAGGACTCATGAAAATCCCCGTGGATTGAATGCATGCAAAAATCATCGTGTCCGAGGCGTAAAGCTGCGTGATACTCCCGCCGACTGTGGGATGCGAAACCGCCCCCCAGGTCGAACCTCCATCGGTCGATCGCCATATGTCATGGGAGTAACTATCCCCGAGGAAGACGGTGGATCCGACGGCGGTCATCATGTCCGCGTGGCCGGACGGGAATGAAGAAGGGGTCACCTCCTCCCACGTCGCACCGTCGTCCGTGGACCTGAAAACCTTCCCGCCGAATGCAAAGAGAGCTCCGTTGACCAGCTCCATCCCGATGAGCGACCCCCCGGACGTCCCGGCGCTGTCCACTAGGTGCCACGAAGTTCCAATGTCGGTACTGGCGTAGATTCCACCGTACGCCGTCCAATAACCGGAGGCGGTCCTCACAATATTCTGCACCCCCCCACCGATGTCGTCGAGCTCCGGGCCCACCTGTTCCCAGGTCACCCCTCCGTCCATGGATCGGTTCAGTTTGTTATACTCCCAATCCTCGTCGAGAATTAACGTGTCTCCATCCGCGTAGATAAGCCGAGGGGCCACGACCGAGGTCGCCAGGTCACCCCTCACTTCGACCCAGGTATCGCCGCCGTCCGTCGTCCTGAAGATCGACCCCGTGTTCCCGTAGAGCGAGGCACCGTCGGAGATGAAGTTTGACATCGTCTCCCCACGAATGCCGTCGTTGGAAGGTGACCAGGCCGACCCATTGTCGGTCGACTTAAACACTCCCGCGACGAACGTTCCCGCAAAAATGTCCGGCCCCCACATCGCGAGGCCATTCACGACCACCTCGCCGAGCCGTCCCGATATCCTGGTCCAGCCGATTCCCCCATCGCTGCTGGCGAACAGACCGGATGAACCCCCGGAGAAAAGTGTTGAACCGTCGTTGAGGATTGACCTGATGACGGAATTGGGCGTTGAACTCACATAAGACCAGCTGCCACCGAGGTCCGTGGATTGATACAGGTCGGAATTGATACCGGCATAGATCGTGGCGCCGTCATTGTAGAGCACTTGGACGGGCTCTCCGGAGGGCAGGCCCGTGCTATCCCTCAGCCACGAAGCGCCGAGGTCCGTTGACTTGAACATGTCCGAAGAATCAAATGTGCTCGCGAAGACGATGTAATCGGGTCCGGCGGCTACCGATACCGGAACGGATAAATCATCCACGGTGAGGGGCAGCCCCGCGTTGGATGGTGACCAGGTCCCTCCTGTATCGGAGGAGACATACACGCCGCCCCCCGCAGTGCCAGCAATGGCGTGTGTCCCCTGAACAGAAAGGGTCAATATACCCCCGGAAGTTTCGAAACCCGGAACGGGCGTCCACGAATCCCCGCCGTCCGAAGAACGGAAGAGTACCCCGCTTCCCGAGGCGAGGAGGTACGGCCCGCACCTGGCCATCGCCCCGGCCGTCTTGTAACCGAAACCGTTGTTCTTTTGAAGCCAGGAGGTGCCGCCGTCGGTCGACTTGTATATCCCCGCCAGTTGCGTACCGACGTAGAGATCCGGCCCATCAGGCAGGAGGACCGAAACAACCGCGCCCGGAGGGCCGGACGTCTGGACCCATTGGGAACGTGAAAACTGGAATGAAATGAGAAGCAAGGAAAGAACGAGAGCAGATCTGATCATGATCGCACCACATGGATGGTGAACGAGCGTGTCCCCGTGGGCGACAATATATCCATTTTTCCGGGACTGTCAACAATATTTTCGACTATCCATAAAATAAAAACCCGGCCGACGGTGTGCCGGCCGGGCATCTGTAACAGCCGGGCTGGTGTTCCCGGCCGCCTCCCACCACGTTATTTCACGAGCATCATCTTCTTTACCTGGCTGAATCCGGGGGCTTCCAACCGGTAGTAATACACCCCCGTCGCGACCGACGATGCGTTCCATTCCACGGTGTGGTAACCCGCCTCCGTCAATCCCTCCGCCAGCGTCACCACTTCCTGCCCGAGGAGATTGTAGACGCGGAGGGTGACAGGGCCGTCCTGCGGAAGCTGGAACCTGATGCGAGTCGTCGGATTGAAGGGGTTGGGATAGTTCTGATCCAGCGCGTACACCTTTGGAACCTCGACCGAACGGATGAGGTACCGTGTGTCGGCCGGCTGGTCGAGGACGATCTTCCCTTCGCCCTCGAGTTCCTGCTCGAGAATGGTTTTCTCTCCGAGGATCCCGACGAGAACGAACAGACCCCCGTCCCCGGTATTCAACTTCCACGACACCGAAACCTTCCCGGCTGGAGCACTGACCGCCAGGGGGACCTCCGATTTCCCGTCGCGGTCGGGGGTGAAGTAGTTCACGAACCTGTTGGTGCCGAACCGGACATCCGTGGCCCCGGCGGGAGGGGGAGGTGGCATCTCGTACATCGCCGGGTCCACCGGGGGGGTTCCGCTGCCGAAGTAGAGTTTCTGCGAGAAAGGTCTCCTCCCCGCACTCCATTCCACGCTGACCGTGAGTTCATGCAGGTCGGGGGGAAGGACGGCGGCGGTTTTCGGGGCCGCACCGGGGGGCGTGGGGGAAGCGAGGACGATTTTACCCGGCGAGGAGGCCTTCACCCAGTACCCGTGACCCGGATCGAGCGTGGCGGCGGTATAGTACCCGTTGCTGAAGCCGGATATCACCGTCAACAGGATGCCCTCGGGGACCTCGATGACCTCTCCCACCGCCACCTGGTCTGAGATCGTCCCGATGAGGTTCCACCCTGCGGCGATGTCGATCGTATCGGAAATCAGCGGTCCACCGACGATCGTCACGAACTGATCTCCGCCGAACTTCGCCCAGTACCCCTTCCCGTTGACGAGAGAATCGACCGGATGGTAGCCATCTCCGAAGGAGTAGACTTTCCCGACCGCCGTCGGCATCAGCGCACCGGTACCGCCGTCTGCAACGATCCATGGGACCGACACCAGGTTCCACCCCTCGTCCACCATGAGCGTCGAGTTGAAGAA
>QJVY01000060.1 GCA_003235555.1 Ignavibacteria bacterium
GTTATTGCTTCATAGCGGGAAATCCCATATATTTTATCGCCTTTTGGGCTATTTCAGCTCTCTCATCCACCTTTTCCGCCGGCCGGCCTCAGATGACGAAGACCGAACTCAGGGTTTTGCTCAGGGATTTCCGAAAGGGCAAAATCTCAGAACAGAGTCTTCTCAATACATTGTCCGCGCTCCGGTTCGAATCGACCGGTTTCGCCACCATCGACCACCACCGCCATCTCAGGCAGGGATTCCCGGAAGTCATCTTTTGTGAGGGGAAGACGCCGGCGCAGGTCGCCGACATTGCGGTGAAAATTTCGCGGGGTGGACGACCCCTCCTCGCCACCAGGGCCGGAAAATCTCATTACGCGGCGGTGAAACGAAAGATCCGGAAAGCCGTTTATAATAGTACGGCCCGGACGATCACGGCGAACGAGCCGAAGAAACCCCGCGACCGGGACAGGATGATCCTGGTGATCTCCGCGGGTACCTCCGACATCCCCGTCGCCGCCGAGGCCGCCGTCACCGCCCGCATCTGCGGAAACAGGGTGGAGACCCTCTACGACGTGGGGGTCGCGGGACTCCACCGGCTGATCGCGAAGTCGGACCTGCTGTTCGAGTCGAAGGTGATCGTCGTCGTGGCGGGGATGGAGGGCGCACTGCCGAGCGTCGTGGGCGGGCTGGTGGACGTCCCGGTCATCGCGGTGCCGACTTCCATCGGGTACGGCGCGAGCTTCGGCGGGGTGACCGCGCTTCTGGCGATGCTGAACTCCTGCGCGAGCGGTATTACGGTCGTGAACATCGACAACGGCTTCGGCGCAGGCTTCGCGGCGAGCCTCATGAACAAAAAGGTCTGACGAACCAACAAAACCGAAAATATCCTTTTCGAAACGCCATGCTGACCGACCCGAAAAAACTGAAGTTTCATGAAAACATCCTTGGCACGCTGGGACACACCCCGCTTGTCAAGCTGAATAAAGTCACCAGGGGGTTGCGCGGGCACATCCTCGCCAAGGTGGAATATTTCAACCCCGGCGGGTCGGTGAAGGATAGAATCGGGATCGAGATGATCGAGGACGCCGAGCGCGAAGGCCGCCTCCGCCCCGGTGGCACCATCGTGGAGGCCACCTCCGGAAACACCGGCATGGGCCTCGCGATCGCCGCGGCGATCAAGGGCTACAAGTGTGTTTTCACCATGCCCGACAAGATGAGCCTGGAGAAGATCCGGCTTTTGAGGGCTTTTGGCGCCGAGGTGATCATCACCCCCACCTCCGTCGCACCCGAATCCCCCGAGAGCTACACCGAGGTCGCCAAGAAGGTCGTACGCGAGACCCCGAATTCCATCCTCGCAAACCAGTACTACAACCCGAGGAACCCCGAGGCGCACTACAAGACCACGGGGCCGGAGATCTGGGAGCAGACCGGCGGCCAGATCGACTACTTCGTCTGCGGGATCGGGACCGGCGGGACGATCTCGGGGGTGGGAAAATATCTCAAAGAGCAGAATCCGAAGGTGCAGGTCGTGGGGATCGACCCGGTCGGGTCGATGTTCAAGGAGTATTTCTACACGAAGAAGCCCGCCTCCCAGATGAAGACCTACAAGGTCGAGGGAATCGGGCAGGACTTCCTCCCCGGGACCACCAACTTCGACGTCATCGACGACATCGTCGATGCGAGCGACAAGGAATCGTTCCAGATGTGCCGGCGCCTCACGCGCGACGAGGGCCTCTTCGTGGGCGGATCGTGCGGCACGGCGGTGGCGGGCGCGCTGAAGTACGCCCCCAGGATGAAGGACAACGAGGTGATGGTGATCCTGCTGCCCGACACCGGCGAGCGCTACCTCAGCAAGATCTACAACGACGACTGGATGAAGGAGAACGGCTTCCTCGCCCCCGACCGGGTGACGGTGAAGTACATCCTCGAGCACAAGGCAAAGCCCGACCACCAGCTGGTCTCGATCACCCCCACGACCCTGATCAGCGAGGCCCTGAAGTACTTCCGTGAACACGACATCTCGCAGCTGCCCGTCATCGACAAGGGGAAGGCCGTCGGTACCGTCACCGACAGCGACCTCATGTCGGCGGTGCTGGCCGACAAGACGAAAATGGACGCCCAGGTGATGTCGATCATGAAGACCTCGTACCCGATCATCGGCGCGGCCTCACCGGTCGAGCACGCGATCGATTTCCTCAAGCAGAAGGACGCCGCGGTGCTCATCGAGGAGGACAAGAAGATCATCGGCATCCTGACCCGGTACGACGTCATCGAGTACATGACCCGCTGAACACACGACAACCCACCAACCTGGAATAAGACAACATGAAAACCTCAAAATTCGCGACGAAGGCCATCCACGCGGGGCAGTTCCCCGATCCCACCAACGGGGCGGTCATGACCCCGGTCTACCTCACGTCGACGTACGTCCAGCAGGGGATCGGCCAGAACAAGGGCTACGAATACTCCCGCGTCTCCAACCCCACGCGCACGGCCCTCGAGCAGAACCTCGCCGCCCTGGAAAACGGACGCCACGGGATGGCGTTCGGCTCGGGGATGGCCGCGGTCGACGCGCTCTTTCGCCTGCTGAAACCGGGCGACCACGTCATCATGTCGCACAACGTCTACGGCGGCACGTACAGGATCGGCAAGATGGTCTGGGAGGACTTCGGTTTGAGGTTTTCCTTCGTGGACACGACCAACATCGCGAACATCGAGGCGGCCCGGACCGACCGGACGAGGATGATCTTCGTCGAGACTCCGACCAACCCGACGATGGAGATCACCGACCTGAAGGCGGTCGGGAAAATCGCGCACGAACACAGGATTTTATCGGTCTGCGACAACACCTTCGCCACGCCCTACCTGCAGCGGCC
>QJVY01000004.1 GCA_003235555.1 Ignavibacteria bacterium
AACTGACAACGCTCTCCTGAGGACCGGCCGCCGGACGCTTATGAGCATAACGAACATCAAAAATATTTTCCTGAAGGAACTCCGCTCCTTCTTCAATTCGCCTGTGGCGTATATCGTCATCGTGGTCTTCCTGGTGATCCTGGGGTGGTTTTTCACCAGCAACCTGTTCGTGGCGAATATCTCGTCGCTGAGGACGCTCTTCGAGATGACGCCCTTCCTTCTCCTGTTTTTCGCCCCCGCGATCACGATGAGACTCATCTCCGAAGAGAAGAAAACGGGGACACTCGAGCTGCTGATCACCCGGCCGGTGCGGGAGTCCGAGATCATCGTGGGGAAATTCCTCGCGGCGTGGGTGCTCTATTTTTTCACGCTGTTGCCGACGCTCTGCTATTTCGTGACGGTCTCGATGATCGGCAGACTGGACGTCGGCGCGGTCATCGGCGGGTACGCGGGCCTGCTCTTCGTCGGGGCGGTGTTCCTGGCGGTCAGCGTGTTCGGTTCCTCCATCACCGAGAACCAGGTCGTGGCCTTCATCGTGAGTTTCCTGATCGTGTTCGCGCTCTTCATGCTCGACAAGGTCCTGTTCTACATGGGCGGACTGGGCGGCGGCGTGGTGGCGGTCTTCCAGTATCTCAGTGTCGATTACCATTTCTCCAACATCGAACGGGGGGTGGTCGACACCCGTGACATCGTCTATTACGCGTCCGCGGTGACGATCGCCCTGTCGGCGGCCACCGCGGTCCTCCAGAGGAGGCGGTGGGTATGAGCGGGGGCGGACAGAAGACCGTGAACCTGATCCTCCTGATCGCCGTCATCGTCCTGGTGAACGTCGTGTCCATGGAGTTCTTCCGGCGCTTCGACCTCACCGGCGAGGGGAAGTACACGCTCTCGGACGCCAGTAAAAACCTCGTCGGTTCGCTCGACGACAACTTCCTCGTCAAGGCCTACTACTCCGGCGACATCCCCGCCCCCTACAACAACGAGAGGCGGTATCTCCAGGACCAGCTCGACGAATACCGGGCGTACTCCGGCGGCCGGTTCCAGTACGAGTTCATCGACCCGAAGGCCTCCGAGGAACTGGTGCAGGAAGCCCAGCGGTACGGGATACCCCCGGTCCAGGTCCAGGTCCTCAAGGAGGACAAGTTCCAGGTGGAGAGCGCGTACATGGGGCTGGTGTTCCTCTACGGGGACAGGCAGGAACGGATACCGGTGCTGCGCTCGACGGAGAACCTGGAATACGAAATTTCCTCCACGATCAAGAAGCTGACCTCGAAGGAACTCCGGAAGGTGGGATTCCTCACGGGGCAGGGTGAACCCGAACTCGACAAGTTCAAACGTCTCCAGGAAATTCTTTCCAAGCAGTACGACGTCACGAAAGTGGACCTCTCGGGGGGGCGCGAAGTTCCCCCGGACGTCTCGATCCTCGTGGTCGCGGCGCCCACGCGGAAATTTGCGTCCTGGGAAAAATTTCTCATCGACCAGTACCTCATGAAGGGGGGGAGGGTCGCGTTTTTCCTCAACAAGGTCGACATTTCGCTGCAGGGACAGATGGGCCGTCCCCTGGACCTGGGCCTCGATGACATGCTCGCCACCTACGGGGTGCGGATCAATACCGACCTGGTGCGGGACCGCAGCTGTGCGCTGGTCACGGTCAGCCAGCAGTCCGGCTTCATGGTCATCCAGAACCAGATCCCGTTCTATTTTCTCCCGCGCGCGAGCGATTTCGAGGAGTCGAACCCGCTGGTGAAGGGGTTGAACTCCGTGGTCCTCTATTTCGCCAGCTCCATCGACACGAGCCTCGCCCGGTCGAAGGGACTGAACACGCACGTCCTGCTCCGGTCCTCCGGCGAAAGCGGAAGACAGGAAAACGTCTTCGTCGTCGACCCCATGACGCCCGTGACCGCGGCGATGTTCGATGAACAGGGGATACCCCTCGTGGTGACCGTCGAGGGATCGTTCGTGAGCTCGTTTGCGAACGCGTCCGTGACTCCCGACTCGTCGGTGACACTTCCCATCGACACCGCGGGGAAGGTCCTCACTTCCCGGAGCCTGTCGAAGATTGCCGTCGTGGGGGACGGGGATTTCCTGCAGGACCAGTTTTCCGGGGGCAACCCCGACAATTTCCTCCTTGCCAGCAACCTCGTGGACTGGCTCGCCGATGAAATCGGACTCTCGCAGATCAAGGCGAGGAACAGCGGTGAACGGCCCCTCGATGAGGTCTCCGACCGCACGCGCAACATGCTCAAGGGGGTCAACCTCGCCGTCCCCCCCGTCCTGGTGCTCCTCATCGGCATCCTGCGGTGGCGCTGGAGGGTTTCGGCGAGGAGGCGCATTGAATCGCGCGGATTCTGAGGAATGAACCGATGAACAAGTCTACAGTACTGCTGCTGACCCTGCTCCTGGTCCTGGGGGCGATCGTCCTGCTCGTGCTCCCCTCCGACGAGGAACGGATGGTGAGTGACGCCCGTCCGCCCGTGTCGTTTTCCGTCGACTCGGCCTCGGTAGTCGGAATAGCGATCGAACGGCCGGGGAAGAGGGTGACCATCGAAAAAGTCGGGGGGGTATGGACCCTCACGTCCGGTGAGGGCCGGAGGGCAGACCCGGCGGCCGTCGGTCAGTTGATCGGCGGATTGTCCGGTTTCAAAACGGGGAGCCTCATCTCGGACAACCCGACGAAACAGGGACTCTTCCAGGTGGACTCCACGGGGAGCCTCGTGACGCTCACCGACCGGGAGGGCAAGAGCACATCGATCGTGATCGGCAAAATGGGCCCGTCCTTCTCGGAAGTATATTTCCGGATGCCCGGATCCCCGGACGTCTACCTCGGCAGCGGGATCACACCCTGGGCTCTCAATAAAGAGGCCCGGGACTGGAGGGACAAGACCATCTTCGCCTCCCCCGCCGAGGACCTCACCGGCGTGAAAATCGTTTCCGAGGGCAAATCGCGGACGTTCAGGAAGGACAGCTCCGGCTGGATGTCCGGCGAGGAGACCGTGCAGACCGAAACCATCAACCCGATCCTCACGACGCTCGCCGGGATCCGGGCCGACGATTTCATCGATTCATCGGTGGACTTTCCGACACGGCCCTCGACCGTGGAGATCTCGGGCGCGAGAAACGCGACGCTGAATTTCTACAGGCTGAGCTCGGACACCAACAGGTACGCGGTCGTCTCGTCGGAAAGTCCGCAGACGTTTATCGTCGGCAAGTATGTGGCCTCGCAACTCTTCAAGTCCGTCGGGGAACCGGTCGCGGTCTCCGAACCGGTCGCCCGAAGGCCCCCCCCCGCCGTCGCGGAGAAGAAAACGACGCCGCCGGCCGTGAAACCGGCCGGCACGTCCCCGGTGACGAAACAGGCTCCGCCACCCCCCGTGACGCGGGATGCGGTGAAGACACCCGTGACGACGGGAGGGGGGACCGGGGCCGCCGCAGCGGCGAAGAGCGAGCCCGCGGTCGTGAACCCCTTCCGGCAGCGCTCCGCCGAGGAGCGGCGCTCCGCGGAGGAAAATCAGCCGCCGCCGCCGGTGAGGCGGCAAGAGACCACGCCGCCCGCGCGGACCCCCGCGGTCTCACCTGCACCCGGAAGGACTCCGGCACGCGACCAGAACCGGACCCCGGCGAAGACCGGGGCACCCGTCACGAATACCCCCCCGGCCCAGTCGAATGCGGTCGACGACGAGGGGGAACTCACCGTTCACGTCGTGAAGAAGGGGGAGACCATGACAACGATCGCGAGGGACTACGGCGTGACCGTGGAGCAGATCCTGAAATGGAACCTCCTGAAGTCGATCTCCGTGAGGCCCGGGCAGGAACTCTACATCTTCGTCAGGAAATAGGCGGCTCCACGCCGCACCCATCCCCGACCGCGGGCACCGGTCCGGCCCCTTGCCGGCGGGCGGTCCCCGGCCACTCCGGGAATCGGCCCCGTTCAACAGACCACCATACGCCGCGGGAGTCCGCTCCTTGTAATTCTCTCCCCTTTTTGGTATCTTTTTCAGCATTTTTCATCAATCGAAGACCTATGATCGCAGGGATTATTGCAGCGGGGGACGGCAGCAGACTGAGGTCCGAGGGGATCGTCACGCCGAAACCGCTGGTCGAGGTGGGCGGGGTTCCCATCATCGGACGGCTGCTCCGGAGCCTCGCGAACTGCGGGATCAACTCGGTCCGATGCATCATCAATGAGGAATCGACCGAGGTGCGCGACTACGTCGAGAGCCTGCTTCTGCCCATCCCGGTATCCTTCCTCGTCAAGTCCACCCCGAGCTCCATGCACAGCCTCTTCGAACTCGCCCCGCGCCTGCGAAACGAACGCTTCCTCCTGACGACCGTGGACAGCATCTTCGCCGAGGCGGACCTCAAGAAATTCCTTGCGGCCGCGGGCGACGAGACGACCGGGGCGAAGGCCCCCCTCCTCCCCGACGGAGTCCTCGCGGTCACCGATTACATCGACGACGAGAACCCCCTCTACGTGGAGACGGACAGGGAGGGCCGCATCACCTCGTTTCCGAAAGCGGGGAGGTCCGGATGGGTCACCGGGGGACTCTATATCTTTCAACCACGCGTCTTCGATGAAATCCCGAAAGCGCAGCGCCAGGGCATCGAGCGGCTGCGCAACTTCCTGGCCCACCTGGTGCGGGCCGGGTACGACCTGCGCACGCACGCGTTTTCGAGGATCGTGGACATCGACCACGTGCGGGACATCAGGACCGCGGAGCGGATGCTTGACGGAAGGTAAATGACGGGCCTCGTCGCATTCAGGTCGGGCGTCCTCCGCCTCCAGGAATATTCGCTGTTCACCTACGACGTCCTCCGCTCCATCCCGGCCGGGTGGCGGTACCGGAGGGACACCCTCGAGCAGATGTACCTCATCGGGGCCCAGTCCTTCGTCATCGTCTTCCTGGCGGGCCTCTTCATGGGTGTGATCATGGCCATCGAGGGGGGACACCGCCTCGAAACCTTCGGTGCGAAAATGCTGGTCGGCCGGACCACTTCGCTCGCGCTGTTCCGGGAACTCGGTCCGGTCATCACGGGCCTGATGCTCGCCGCCCGCACCGGCGCGAAGAACGCCTCGGAACTCGGATCGATGCAGGTCAGCGAACAGATCGACGCCCTGCGGGCGTTCGGCACCAACCCGGTGGAAAAACTGGCGGTCCCGAGGCTCCTCGCCGCGCTGATCATGTTCCTCCCGCTCACCCTCGTGGCCGACCTCGTCGGTCTTATCGGCGGCATGTTCGTCTCCGACCTCTGGCTGAACGTCGACAAATCGTTTTTCTGGCACAGCGCGATCTACGATCTGAAGGTCAAGGACCTCATCGTCGGGTTCGCCAAACCGGTGATCTTCTCCTTCTTTATTTCCACCATCAGCTGTTTCTACGGCCTGAGGACGACCGGCGGAACCACGGGCGTGGGCCGGGCCGCCGTCAACGCGGTGGTGGTCTCCTCGGTCATCGTGCTGTTCAACGACTTCATTTTCACGAAGGTGATCTGGTCGGTGTTATGATCAGGCTCAGGAACATATCGGTCGAGATGGACGAGAGGAAGATCCTCGACGACGTTTCGTTCGAAGTGCCGAACGGCCACACCAAGGTGGTGCTCGGTCCCAGCGGGGCCGGGAAGAGTTCGCTCCTGAAAATCATCCTGGGTCTCTGGAAGCCCGATTCCGGTTCGGTGTTCGTCGACAACCTCGACATCACCCACCTCAGCGAGCGCCAGCAGATGCCCGTCCGCCGGAGGATGTCCATGGTCTTCCAGGGAAACGCGCTGTTCGACTCCCTCACCGTCGAGGAGAACGTCGGATTCTTCCTCAGGGAACATTCCGACCTCCCCCCGGCGGAGATCAGGGACCGCGTGGACAACTGCCTTGAATTCGTGAACCTCCCGGATACCAACGACCTGCTGCCGGAGGAGATCAGCGGAGGGATGAAGAAACGGGTCGCCATCGCCAGGGCCATCGCCTTCAACCCGGAGGTGATCCTCTACGATGAACCGACGACCGGGCTCGACCCGATCAACGCCAAGACCGTGACCGAACTCATCATGAAACTCCGGACCGAACGCCGCGTCACCAGCGTCGTCGTGACGCACATCCTCCGGGACGCGTTCGCCGTGGGGGACAGCCTGGCCCTCATGAACGAGGGACGCATCGTCTCCGACGGGCCGCCGGGTTCGCTCCTGGAGTCGAAGGAGCAGTTTGTCAAGGACTTCCTCTCCGAGATACGCGAGGAGGCCGATTTGTTGTTGCAACCTTCCACGGGATCCGCATGAAAGACGAACAACTTCGCTGGTCGAACCTCAAGGTCGGAATCGTCGTACTGATCGGCCTGGTCATCTTCGTGTTCATCGTCTCGGTCGTCGGCACCGAACAGAACATTTTTTCCTCGACCTACGAACTCCGGCTCTTCATGCCCAACGTGCGCGGCCTGGTCAACGGGGCGATGGTGACCCTCGGGGGACTGAAAGTGGGATACGTGACCGACATGAAGTTCGTCACCAGGGACGATTCCACGGGTGTCGACATCACGATGAAAATCCTGACGAAATACACACCCTCGATCACCACCTCGTCGGTGGCCCAGATCAAGACGATCGGGCTCCTGGGAGACAAGTACATCGACCTGTCCATCGGCCGGACGGGCGAACAGCCCCTCGCCGAGGGGAACTTCCTTCCGTTGAGGGAATCCTTCGACCTTGAAGAGGCAGGACCGCAGCTCAACCGCATGCTCCGGGACTTCACCGACCTGCTCGGGAGCGCGAAGGAAATCGCCTCCACCATCAACGCCGGGGAGGGGTCCGTCGGCAGGCTCATTTCACGGCCCGACCTCGCCGACGATCTCGACCGGTTCCTGAAATCGATCGGCAGGATCACGGCGGCGGTCGAAAATCAACGCGGTTCGCTCGGCAGGCTGGTCTACGGGGAGGCGCTCGCATCGGACATCGGAGAGGTCGCCGGGAACCTCCGGCTCGTCACCGACGAACTGAAGAACGGCCGCGGGACCATGGGGAAACTCATCATGGACGAGAAGCTCTACGCCAGTCTCGCCTCGTTCAGCGCCCGGGCCGATACCATCCTCTCCCGCGCGGCGGACGATTCCAGCAACGTTTCGAAACTCATCGGCGACCCAGACTTCTATTCCAGGATCTCGAAGCTCCTCGGCGACCTGAACCTCCTCCTCGTCGACATACGGGAAAATCCCGACCGGTACGTGCACGTCTCCGTTTTTTAGGCCTTGTCGCGCCGGGGGGTCATATCGGCCGGGTTTTTCATACTGGGGCTGGTCCTCTTCGGGTACCTGCTTCTCAGCTTCGGCATCGACACTATCCTCCGGAACGCCTCCTCGGCCGGCTCCGGCCTCGGGGCGGCCATTCTCGTCTGGTTCACGATCTACCTTCTGAATACCGCTTCCTGGAAACTCGTCCTCGGTCCCGCCGGTGACGGAATTTCATTCCGGAAGCTCTTCCTGATCACCGTCTCCGGGTTCGTCATCAATTCCATCACACCGGTGGTGGGACTCGGGGGTGAACCCTACAAGGTCCAGGCACTCTCCCCGGCCCTCGGGGCGCACAGGGCGATCTCGGCGGTGGTGCTCTACCGGATGATCCACCTGCTCGGGCACATGCTCCTTCTGCTGGCCGGGATCGTGGGCGCGGCGTTTCTTCTGCCCCTGACTCCGGCGACGGCGGCGGCGCTGGCCCTCGCGGGGACCCTCATCGCGGCGGTCATCATCCTCACGCTCCGCGGAACGAGGCACGGCGTGTTCGACGCGATCGCGGGAGTGGTCCGGAGGTACCGCGTCCTGTCGTTCATCCCGGTGGACCGGTACCGGGAACAACTCGAGGCGATGGACGACGTCCTGACGGATGTCTACCGGAACGACAGGCGGAGGTTCCGCCTGAGCGTCCTGGTGGAATTCGTCACCCGCCTTCTGATGGCCGTGGAGGTCTGGATCGTTCTCGCGGCCCT
Source organism: Ignavibacteria bacterium (assembly GCA_003235555.1). Lineage (GTDB taxonomy): Bacteria > Bacteroidota > Ignavibacteria > UBA10030 > SZUA-254 > SZUA-254. The sequence goes on from QJVY01000004.1 coordinate 7,964, forward strand.
CGGCGTGGCGGCCTCGCCGGCGCAGGCGATCTTCATCTACGTCGCGTTCTCCATCGCCATCAACCTGATGTTCTTCATCCCCATGGGAGCGGGGACGCAGGAGGGGGGGATCCTCCTGGGGATGCAGAGCCTCTCCCTCGACCCCGCGCTGGCGCTCAGTGTGGGGGTACTGCTACGCATCAGGGAATTTACCTGGATCGGCGTCGGTCTCCTTTTCATCCTGGTCACCGGGAGGGAAAAGCCGTCCCGGGCGGCCCCGGGAGCCGGATCGTGACATTTTGGTAATATTCGCATTTATCCTTAAATTCACGTGTCATTTCGGGCATTTCGCATTCGGCCTTCTGTTTGCGGCCCCGGTCAATAATTAATCGTTCCAGGCTTCCGACACTACCGTGACCATTCTTCCGCATCTCGCAGTGACGACCCTTGGGGTCCAGCTCCTGGGGCTCGAGGGCCGGGACATCGCCCTCGCCTACGCGTTCGGGTACGGGATCGACCTCGTCGACCATCCGATCAAGCTCCCGCTCTATCTGAAAAAAAACGGCAAGAACAACGAGACCCACTACCACTGGCGGACCCCTCTGCAGGAACCGGTGGCGCTGCTCTGGATCATCCCGTTGTCGTTCTACCTGGGGACGGCGGTTCCGGCGGTGTTTTTTTTCTCCCATTTTGCCCTCGATTACATGGTGAGTTACGAGAAACGCCCCTTCTATCCCTTCTCGCCATGGTCCACCGAGGGTGTCCTGACCGGATTTTCCGACACGATGAAGGAAGTGGTGCTCACCTCGGCGTGCGTCGCGGCGAGCGTGGCCCTGGGGTACCGGGAGATCGCGTCGTTCGTGGGGGGACTTTTCGCGTGAAGGAAAAATCGGACGCGGCCCTGAACGCACTCATCGTACTCCTGCACGAGCGTATGGGTCTTTCTCCCAACGCGATCTCGGGAATCCACCTCGCCCTCGGCATCGCGGCCGCGGCGGCGGTCGTCGCCGGCCGGGTGGGGACCGGGATGGTGCTCCTCGCGGCGTCCCAGATCGCCGACGGACTCGACGGAGGGGTCGCGAGGCGCTACGGACTCCAGTCCGCGAACGGGAAACTCATCGAGACGGTCGTGGACCGGTCGTGTGAAACCGTCTTTTTCCTGGCACTCGTCGTCGCGGGGCTCGCGAGCCTGAAGATCGCGCTCCTGGCGATCGGGGCCATCCTTCTGGTGACCGCGGTGGAACCGTATTCCGGATTCGACCCCGGATTCAAGAGGTTCATGATGTACTTCGGGTACGCGCTGGCCGCGGGATTCGGGGTGGCGGGGTTCGAGATCGCCCTGAACGTCGTTTTTTTCGCGAACCTCGCCGGGTTCGCCGTCGGGACGATCATGGCCGACTACCGGTTCCAGCAAAGGGTGGACGCCGAGGCGATCACCCGCCGCGAGTATGAAATCGCGGCCGGAATCTCCAGGAGGCCGGACGATCCGCCCTCACTCCTCTCGAAACTCTTCTCATGAAACTGCGACTCGCCGGGATCCGCCGGAAATCGGAGTTTTCCCCCAACCACGTCGTCAATGACTCGCTGATCATCCAGCGCGCCGGTGAGGCCCTCGCCGAACTCGGCGCCGAGGTCGTCTACTACGACGAGGGGACGGTGACCCCCGACGCCCTCCGGGAGAACCTGATCTTTTCCATGGCGCAGGGCCCGACGGGCTCGGGGACCCTGATGAAAATCGAGGACAGGGGGGCCATGATCATCAACTCGCCGCGCGCCGTGATGAACTGCTACAGGACGAACATGGTGAAGCTCCTCCCGGAGGCCGGGGTGCCGTTCCCGAAGAGCGTGGTGGTCTCCACCGACGCCGGCGTCAACCCGCGCGGGGCGGGTTTCACCTCATCGCGGATCTGGATCAAGCGGGGTGACGTGCACGCCGTGCACAAGGAGGACGTCACCCTCGCCTCGACCGACGACGAGGAGCTGACCTTACTGAAGGAGTTCTACGCGCGGGAGATCAGTCAGGCGATTCTCCAGGAGGACCTCGAGGGAGACACCGTGAAATTTTACGCGGTCCGGGAGTCGGACCTCTTCCACTGGTACTACCTGAACGGCGAGCGCAGGACGCCCTTCGCGGTCGAGCGCCTCCGCGAGGTCGCTTCGGTTGCCGCGGAAACGCTGGGCCTGTATATCTACGGCGGGGACGCCATCATCGGCCCCGACGGCGCCATCTCGATCATCGACATCAACGACTGGCCCAGTTTCGCCCCCGTCCGCGATGAAGCGAGCCGGGAAATAGCGAAACTGATCCTCCGGAAAGCCCAACTCTACATGAAAAATCATGCCTAAAAAAGCCTCGGTACGCACAGCCGTCCCCGGACCCAAATCCAGGGCGATCTTCGACATGGAACAGAAATACATCGCGCCCGGCGTGCAGACGATCGCGACGCTCTCGGGCCTCGCCCTCGAGAAGGGGGAGGGCTGCGTGGTGGAGGACGTCGACGGCAACCGGTACATCGATTTCTTCGCCGGTGTGGCCGTGGCGAGCCTCGGCTACAACCACCCGAAATATGTCAGGGCGATCAGCGGGCAGGTGGGGAAAATCCACGTGGGGAGTTTCGTCACGCAGGTCCGGGCGGACCTCTCGAAAATGCTCGCAGAAAACGCCGTGCACGACCTCCGCCGGACGCAGTACTACAGCGGCGGCGCCGAGGCTGTTGAGGCCGCGCTGAGGCTCGCGAAATCCTACACGAAGAAAACCGAGGTGATCGGCTTCTGGGGGGGGTTCCACGGGAAAACGCTGGGGGTGATCGGCCTCATCGGCGAGGGGTTCAAGCACCAGCTCGGGCCGCTCCCGGTCGGAACGTACAACACCCCCTACGCCAACTGCCGGAGGTGCCCGCTGAACCACACCTTCCCGGATTGCGGGTGGGCGTGCGTAGACTTCATCCACGACAAGATCAGGATCGAGACGACGAACAACGTCGCCGCGCTGATCGTCGAGCCGATACAGGGGACGAACGGCAACGTGGTCCCTCCCGCGGGGTTCCTGCTCGAACTCCGGCGGGTCGCCGACGAAATCGGCGCGTTGTTGATCGTCGACGAGATGATCACCGGGTTCGGCCGGACGGGGAAGATGTTCGGTTGCCAGCACGACGATGTCAAACCGGACATCATCACGATCGGGAAGAGCTTCGGGGGAGGGTACCCGATGACCGGGCTGATGTCGCGCGACGAAGTCATCATGGCGAAGCCCTTCAGCAACCCGAGCGGCAGCTCCTCGAGCTACGGCGGGAACCCCCTGGCCTCGGCCGCGGCGCACGTCACCGTGAAGACCATCCTCGAGGAGGGGCTCGTCGAAAATTCCGAAAAGGTGGGGGCCTTCATGATGAAGAAACTCAACGCCATGAAGGAGAAGTATCCCTTCATCGGCGAGGTGAGGGGGAAGGGGCTCCTGATCGGCGTGGAGCTGGTGAAGGACCGCGCCACAAAGGAGAAGCTCGACAAGGAAACCTGCAAGCTGATCTTCACGGAATGCCTCAAACGCGGCCTGATCACGATGGGGTACAACCCCGACATCCGCATCAATCCGCCGCTGGTCATCGACGAGGCGACCGCGGAGGAGGGTCTCTCGATCATGGATGAAGTCTTCGCTCATGTCGCGGATCGAATCAACGTATAAAGCCCGCGACGTCGAAGAGACGATCGACATCTATTTCTACCGGCCGCTCGGGTACCTGGTGGCCCGGGTCTGCATTCCCCTCGGCATCACCCCGAACGTCGTCACCGTCGTCAGCATCTTCATCGGGGTCGCGGGAGGCCACCTGCTGTTTTACCGGGACGTCGCGACGAACGCCTGGGGGATGCTCCTCTGGGTTGTCGCCGATGTCCTCGACAGCGCCGACGGCCAGCTCGCACGCATGACCTCGCACCGGTCGAAGATCGGCCGGATCCTGGACGGGCTGGGGGGCAACCTGATGTTCATGAGCATGTACCTCCATTTGTTCGCGCGGATGACGCTGACCTTTCCGGAGACCCACTGGTTGTGGTTTTTCCTGCTGGTGCTCGCCGGGGGACTCAGCCATTCGCTCCAGAGCTCGTTGGCGGATTACTACCGCAACGCCTACCTGAAATTCGTCGTCGATCCCGGGAAATCGGAACTGGAGGGGTCAGACGGCGTGCGCCGGGAATACGAGGGGCTCGAATTCTCGCGGCAGCCGGTGAAAAAATTCCTGATGAGGACCTACCTGAACTACACCATGCAGCAGGAGGCCCTCTCGAGGAATTTCCAGGAGCTCCGGAAGAAGGTCGCGGCGGAATTCGGGAACGAGATCCCCGGGTGGTTTTCCGCGGAATACCGGAGGCTGAACCTCCCCCTGATGAAATATTACGCCGTCCTCACGACGAACACGCGGATCATCGTCATGGCCGCCTGCGTGCTCCTCGACGTCCCCTGGCTCTATTTTCTCGTCGAGGTCGTCGGGATCAATCTCGTCATGGTGCTGGTCACGCGCCACCAGGAAAAACTGAGCGCCGGCCTGGTCCGCGCCGTGGCCGAGCGGAGGGTGCCGGTGTGAAACTGCGGGGGGGCCTGGTCGGCCTCGGCAACATCGCCCTGAAGGGGCACCTTCCTGCGTACCGGTCTTCCGCGGCGGAGACCGGAATGGAGATCGTCGCGGCGTGCGACATCGCCCCGGCGGCGGGCGAGATCTGCGCCAGGGAGCTGCCGGGCGCGCGGCTCTACGGGAGCCCGGAGGAAATGATCGACGCCGAACGGCTGGATTTCGCCGACGTCTGTTCACCGCCGAACACCCACGCCGCGGCCGTCGGGGCGTTCGCCTCCGCCGGCGTCCACGTTCTCTGCGAGAAACCCCTCGCCGACCGCCTCGACACGGCGCTCGCCATCGACGCCGCCGTACGCGCCGGGACGGTGGTTTTCGTCCCCTGCCACCAGTACCGCTACTCCCCGCTCTGGGCGACGGTCGCATCGGTGATCGCCGACGGCAGGATCGGCCGGGTCACACTCGCGCAGTTCAACGTCTACAGGACGGAGGCCGACACCGGGAGTCCCTCCGGGAACCCCGCGTGGCGAACCGACCGGGGTACGAGCGGGGGGGGCATCCTCGCTGACACCGGGGCGCACTACCTCTACCTCGTGCAGATCTTTTTCGGGTTGCCCGCCACGGTGCACGCCGACCTGAAAAACCTGCGGCACACGGGGTACCCGGTCGAGGACACGGCGCTCGTCACGCTCGGGTACGGGCACACCGCGGTCCAGATCAATTTGACGTGGGCGGCGGACGCCCGCGCGAACTCGATCGTGATCACCGGCACCGGGGGCAACCTGCGCTACGACGGCGCGCGGCTCCTCCTGACGAGCGACGGCGCGACCGGGGAGCTCCCGATGCCCGACATCTCCGACAAGGGCCAGTACGTGGCCTGGTACGCCTCGCTCCTGGGCGAATTCGCCGCGCGGATCCGCGCGAAAAACCACGGGCACGACCTTCTGGGGGAGTCGCTGAACGTCATGAGGCTGCTTGATGCATGCTACCGGTCGGGCCGGGAACGCCGGACCCTGGAGTTCTCGTGAAGGCGATCCTGTTCGATTTCGGCGGGACCATCGACACCGACGGAGTCCACTGGAACGAAATGTTCCGGGAATATTACGACCGCCACCACCTCCGGATCGAAAAAGCCGCTTTCGACCGCGCGTTCGTGGCCTCCGAAAGGGCGGTACTCGCCGAACCGGGGATCGCCGCGATGGATTTCCGGCAGCTGCTCACCCGGCAGTTCACCATCCAGTTCGGACTGCTCGGCCTCGCCGGTCAGGAGGGACTCGCCGAACGGATGGCCGGCGAGTGTTACGACGACGTGGCCGACACGGTGGCCGCCTCACGCGACCTCCTCGGGGCGTTCGCAAAGAGATACCGGCTCGGGGTCGTCTCGAATTTTTACGGAAATCTCGGCCCCGTGTGCAGGGGACTCGGTCTCGACGGCCTCTTCGGGGTACTGGTCGATTCCGCGGTGGAGGGGATCAGGAAGCCGGACCCGGCCATCTTCGCGCTGGCCCTCGAGCGGCTGGAGGTGGATGCCCCGGAGGCTTGGGTCGTCGGGGACTCGTATGAGAGGGACATCGTGCCGGGAAAAACCCTCGGTTGCTCCACGATCTGGCTGAAGGGGAGGAGCTGGACCACGCCGGCGGACACCGCCGCCGCGGATTTCACGATCACCTCGCTCGGCGCGATGAAATCGATTGTGATGCCCTGACGGGCATGAACTCACTTTTCCAACAACAAGGGAAACCCCATGAAAACGAAATCCAGGATGACCATAGCGAAACCAGCCGGTAAACTCGGGATCCTGATCCCGGGACTCAACGGAGCGGTCTCCACAACGTTCCTCACGGGCGTGATGGCCGCCAGGAGGGGCCTGGGCAAACCGATCGGCTCCCTGACGCAGATGGGGACGATCCGGCTGGGGAAGAGAACGGAAAAACGGTCGCCGCTGATCTCGAAGTTCGTGCCCCTGGCGTCGTTGAAGGACCTGGTCTTCGGCGGATGGGACATCAGGAAGGAGACCTGCTACCAGTCGGCCATGAAAGCAGGGGTCGTGCAGGCCGACCACCTCGCGCCGCTCAGAAAGGACCTCGATTCCCTGGTACCGATGAAGGCTGTGTTCGACCAGTATTACGTGAAACGTCTGAGCGGCGCACACGTCAAGAAGGCGAAGACCAAGTTCGAGCTCATGGAGGAGATCAGGGCGGACATCCGGGAGTTCCGGAAAAAGAACAGGCTCGACCGCTGCGTCATGATCTGGTGCGGAAGCACCGAGATCTTCATCCCGGTGGGGGACGTCCACAGGACCAGGAAGAAATTCGAGGAAGGGATGAAGAAGAACCACAAGGACATCTCGCCGAGCATGCTCTACGCCTGGGCGTCGGTGATGGAGGGCGTTCCCTTCGCCAACGGGGCGCCGAACCTCTCGGCGGATGTCCCGGCGCTCATCGACCTCGCGAAAAAGAACGGAGTAGCGATCTCGGGGAAGGACTTCAAGACGGGACAGACCCTGCTGAAAACCGTCATCGCACCGATGCTCAAGGCCAGGCTGATCGGCCTGAACGGCTGGTTCTCGTCGAACATCCTCGGGAACCGGGACGGCGAGGTGCTCGACGACCCGGAATCGTTCAAGACCAAGGAGGAAAGCAAACTGTCGGTCCTGCACGGGATCCTCCAGCCGGAGCGCCACCCGGACCTCTACAAGGACTTCTACCACAAGGTCCGGATCAATTACTACCCGCCGAGAGGGGACAACAAGGAGAGCTGGGACAACATCGACATCTTCGGCTGGCTGGGTTACCCGATGCAGGTGAAGGTCAATTTCCTCTGCCGGGATTCGATCCTCGCGGCGCCGATCGTCCTCGACCTCGTGCTCTTCACGGACCTCGCACAGAGGGCGGGGTTACGGGGGATCCAGGAGTGGCTGTCGTTTTACTATAAAAGCCCGATGCACGCCAAAGGGCTCTACCCCGAGCACGACCTCTTCATCCAATTATTCAAGCTGAAGAACACGCTCCGGCATCTCAGAGGGGAAGAGCTGATCACGCACCTCGGGCTGGAATACTACGACTGACCGGGACGGGGGGACTATTCCTCGTCGGATTCGGCGAGGAGTTTCTCCACCAGGAGATTGCCTCCCTTCGCGGCGATGACGACCGCCAGCGCCCCGAGCGTAATGATGATGGTGGTGAAACCGATGATGACCACCTCCCTGGCGATCCCCAGCTCCGTGAGGGCCATCGCCGAGAAGAAGAGCTGCACCACGATCTTGGCCAGCCGCGAGATGAGCCCGGCCCTGGGGACGTCCTCCCGGGCGAGTTCCCGGCCGAGCGAACGGTGGACCCACGAGGCGAGCATAATCCCCAGTCCAAGGATCGCGAGCGCGACCACGAACCGGGGGAGGAAGACCACCACCTCGCGGAGAAAATCGGAGAGGACCACCATCCCCATCGCGCTCAATGCGACGTTCGTGAAGACGAGGAAGACCGCCAGGTACCCGATGTTCCCGATAAAATTGTAGAGGCCGTTCCTGACGTCCGCCTTCGAGAGGTCTTCCCCCCAGCGGAAGCGCATGAAGACCCGGTCGAGGCGCAGCAGGACGCAGATCCGGACGATGACCCGTTTCACGAACCATCCCACCAGCCATCCCACCAGCAGCAGGAGAATGCCGGCCGCCAGGCTCGGCAGGTAATCGATGATCTTGTCCCTGAAGTTTGAGGTCAGGTCGTTGAAGAGTGTTTCCATCGTGTATTCCCTCAGCTTGTGAACAGCGACGTCCAGAACGACGGGCGTTCCTCGTACTCCTTGAGCCATAAGACCGAGCACTTGGTCTGCTCAGTGATTTCCATTGTGAGCGACCTTCCGGCAAGCAGTTCGATGAAATCCCCCGACTGGCCCCCCATGACGATCAAATCGGCCCCCCGCGCCTGCCGGAGAACACCCTGCAGGACGTTGTCGGTTTCCAGCACCTCGAGTTTCGCCGGCAGGTCCTGGGCGGTGATCAGCTCCTGAATTTCCCCGGTCCGCCGCTGCTTTTCGACGGCGGAGAGGTCGGGCCGCTGCACCGTCCCGACCCGCAGGTCGCAGTGGAAATGCCCGAGAAACGCGGGCGCCAGTTCGATCGCCAGCCTGCTGTGGATGGTGTTGGCCGAAGGGATGTAGAGGGTGTCGATGTTCTCCGCGGTGAATTTCCCGTGGAGGATCGCCACCTCGCAGGGGGCCTCCTGGATGACGGTGTCGATCGTGGAGGAGAAGACCCGTTCCAGGAATTTCTGCCGTTTCTGCCGGCCGATGAGGATGAAATTGCACTCCTCTTCGACGGCCGTTTCGACGATCGCCTGCGAGATCCGGTGGCCCACCTGGATGATGGAGCGGACCGGAACGCCGAACGTGGCGACGATGTCTTCGGCCTGGTCCATGATCGGTGCCACCCGTTCGCGGTCCTCGAGGCCGGCCAGCAGCGGTTGTCCCTCGGCCACCTCGATGACGTGCAGCAGGATGATCTCGCCGTCGTTCTTCCTTGCGATCGCCGCGGCCACGTTCGCCAGGCTGACGATGTTGACGGCCGACGAAACGCAGACAAGGATCCGGTATTCCTTCCTGTCGATGCGCTCCAGGGCGTCCACCTTCCTGACATGTTCGACCTCACGTCTCGACGCGTACGAATAGTACACCACGAGCCCGACCACCACCCAGCCGGCGGTCACGAGCCACGCCGTCGGGCTGTACGCGAACATGTAGAGGGCGAGAAAGAGCAGCAACCCGATCCCCAGGATGGAGAGCCAGGGGAAGACGGGGGTGGTGAACCCGCGGTCCAGATCGGGCCGTTTTTTCCTCAGGCGGATCATCGCGACGTTGACCTGCAAAAACAGCAGCAGGAACATCAGGTCCGCTGAACTGGCCACGTCCTCGATGGGGAGCGAGACCGACATCAGGACGACGATGACCAGCGAGAGAAGGATGGCCCAGTGCGGGGTGAACTTTTTCGCGTGCACCCTGCTGACGAACGTGGGGAAATTCCTGTCCCGCCCCATCGCGAACGCCACGCGGGAGGAGGAGTACACCGTCGCGTTCAGCGCGGACATCGTCGAAATGAGCCCCCCGAAGAGGAGCATGATCCCTCCGCCCGAGAAGAACGTTTTCGCCACTTCCACCAGGGCGGTTTCCTTCTGGAGCGCGAGGTAGTCCCACGGGGTCATGTTCTCCGGCGTGACGCTGCCGAGGGAGACCACGGCGACCAGGAGGTAGATGGGGACGACGATCAGCAGGGACAGGAACACCGCCTTCGGGATGTTCTTCCTCGGGGACCGGACCTCCTCGGAACACTGGGAAATGACCTCGAACCCCTGGAAGGCGATAAACGTCAGTCCCATGGCCTTGATGACCCCCCCGAAACCGTTCGCGAAAAACGGGGTGAGGGAGTCGGTGATCGAGCCCCGGTGAATGATCAGTTCGATGCCGAAACCGATGAAAATCGCCAGGATGACGAGTTTCGCCATCGTCACGAGGTTGCCGATCTTCCCGGTCTCGGAGGCGCCGCGATAATTGATGTAGCCGAAGATCAGCGCCACGCCCGCCGCGAGGAGTTTCTGGGGGGAAAGAAATCCCCAGTGGGGGAGGCTCCATCCTACCTCGTGGAGCACGTGGTCGAAATATGCCCCGAACCCGAGTGCGTACAGGCTGCAGGCCACGGCGTGGGCGAACCAGCTCATCCAGCCGGAGAGGAAGCCGTTCCATTTCGGAAGGCCCTCCTTGACCCAGAGGTATCCGCCGCCGGCGTCGTGGTAGCACGACCCCAGTTCGGCGTACGACATCGCCGTGAGGAGCGCGACGAGTCCGTTCAGTGCGAACGCGACGATGAGGGCCGGTCCGGCGACCCCCGCGGCGATCCCGGTGAGCACGAAGATCCCGGCACCGATCATCGCGCCCACGCCGATGAGGGTGACGTCCATCAGGGACATCTCCCTGCTGAGGCGGACCTCCGTGTTGAATTTACCCATCGTTGCGCGTAGCCCCCTGGTCGGGATCGGGGCGGCGGTCCGGACGGTCCCTCACCGCGTGTAGCTCCAGTATTCCGTGCCCCCGTCCGGGTTCAGGAGGGCCGACTGCACGACCCGCCTGCTCGATTTGTCCACCCAGCAGAAGGCCGTATATCCCGGGGGTCCGAGCGGCCCGGCGTCCACCTTCCAGCAGGCGTAGCTCCGCTCCCCGGCTTCCACAAACTCCGACGCCACCACCGTATAGGTTTTCCAGACCTCGCCCCCGCTCCACATGTTGAAACGCGGGACGACCGCCGTGTATCCTTCGCGAAGGGGGAGCAGCGAAAAAAACCAGGGGGATGGACCGTCCACGGGAAGGACCGGGTGCGGCAGTTCGAGGTCGAGGAGCGACGGCGGTTCGCCGGGGAGAACGACCCAGCCCGTGAGGCGGTCGCCGGCGACGGTCACAGATGCGGAATCGCCGGGCGCGGAGACACTGTGGTGGACGAGGGAGAAATCCGATTTTCGGAAGAGGATCAGCGTGGACGTGGTATCGTTCCCGGGGAGGGAGACGTGGCGGTTCACGACCCTCCAGTAGCCGTCCGGTCCCTCGCCGCCCTCAGAGATCGTAAGGAGCGCCACGTTGAGAGGGGACCGGTTGCCGCCGGCGTCGACGTAACCGTAGATGGTGTCGGTGCCGAGAGGGGGGAGAAAACTTCCCAGGGCCGGGCTCCCCGCATACACCGTGTCAGGGTCCTGCGCATGCGACGTGGAGCGGAGAACCGGCAAAGAAAGAAGAAACAGGGCGAACAGCGTGCAGGTTCTGGAGATCGTGCTCATGGGTGATTCCCCCTTTCGAATTTTTCGAGGCCGGTCAGGTCGGGCGCAGCACCGGTCGGTCGGGGTGACCTGCCGTGCTTGAACGGCTCAATGTACTAAATATTTATCCAAAAACAGACCGGCAGGAGATGCATATCCGGTCGAATCTTCTTGCATCACTCCCCGATGATGGTTATCATGAACCTTCCATTTCTTCTTCAGGGACAATGGCCGAATCAGCAGGAAAGAAAAGCATGTTTTACAGGTTGCTCGACCTGGTCGAGCGGGTCGGGAACAAACTCCCCCACCCGGCGACACTCTTCGGGCTCTTCGCCGCCGGGGTGGTGGTGGGATCGGGGGTCCTCGAGGGGTTCAACTACGTTGCCATTCACCCGTCGACCGGGAAAGAGATCAGGGCGGTCAGCCTCCTGAACGGCGACGGCCTGCGGCGGATCATGACGACGATGGTGACAAATTTCACCGGGTTCGCGCCTCTCGGGACGGTCCTGGTCGCGATGCTCGGCGTGGGGGTCGCAGAGGGATCGGGACTCATCTCCGCGGGCCTGCGGGCGCTGGTGCTGTCCGCGCCGCGGAGGCTCATCACGCTGGTCGTCGTCTTTGCCGGCGTGCTGTCGAACGCCGCCTCGGAGGCCGGATACGTGATACTCATCCCGCTGGCGGCGATCATCTTCCTCGCGGTCGGACGTCACCCCCTCGCCGGACTGGCGGCGGCGTTCGCCGGCGTCTCGGGGGGGTACAGCGCCAACCTCGTCCTCGGGACGGTCGACCCCCTGCTGTCGGGGATCACACAGGAGGTGGCCAGGATCATCGATCCCGGGTACACCGTCAATCCCGCCGCGAACTACTACTTCATGATGGCTTCGGTCGCGCTGATCACATTCCTCGGGACGTGGGTGACGGAAAAAATCGTCGAGCCGAGGCTCGGGGAGTACGAAGGCGGGGAAAAACGCGAAAAGATGGAGGGCCTCGCACCCGTCGAAAAAAAGGGCCTCCTCTGGGCGGCGTTATCGGTTGTGGCAATGACGGCCGTCATCCTGATCGGGCTCCTTCCGGAAAACGGGGTCCTGCGTGACCCCGCAACCGGCGACATCCTCCACAGCCCGTTCCTGAAGGGGATCGTCACGGTGATCTTCGTGGCGTTCCTCATCCCGGGTGTCGTGTACGGCATGGTCACCCGCTCGATCCGGAACGACAGCGACGTGATCCATTCGATGGGGGCGTCGATGAAGACCCTCGGCGTCTACATCGTGCTGGTATTCTTCGCCGCGCAGTTCGTCGCCTATTTCAGCTGGACGAACGTCGGCCTCATCACCGCCATCCAGGGAGCCGAGTTCCTCCGGTCGATCGGCCTGACGGGCATCCCGCTGATCGTGGCCTTCGTGTTCGTCGCCGCCGCGATGAACATGTTCATGGGGAGCGCCTCGGCGAAATGGGCGATCATGGCGCCGATTTTCGTCCCGATGTTCATGCTCCTCGGGTACACCCCCGAGCTGACGCAGGCCGCCTACCGGATCGGCGACTCCTGCACGAACCTCATCACGCCGATGATGTCCTATTTCGCGCTGATCGTCGCGTTCACCGAACGGTACAGGACGGATGCGGGGATCGGGACGCTCGTGGCGCTCATGACCCCCTACTCGGTGATCTTCATCGTGGGATGGACCATGTTCCTCATCGCGTGGATGCTCCTGGGACTTCCGGTCGGCCCGGGCGCGGAACTCTACCTCGGGACCCCCTGACCGGATTCCGACCGGGCCGTGCGGTCCGCCCGGTAGGCCAGGAGCACGAAGAGCCACATGAGGTTCCCCGCAACGGCGATCGCGGTCTCTCCGGGCGGCGGGGGGCCGAAGACGTTCATGAAGTAGACGACGAGAAGCAGGATAACGAGCGCCGCCAGGGAAAGGGTGATTCTCCCGCGGCCCCGGCCGCCGGGTTTCACGTTCCGGAGGTACAGAGTCAGCCCCGCGGCGAACAGGCCGAGCTCGAGGACCATCGTCGCGGGAACCGAATTCCACAGGCCCAGTCCCACCTTAGGCCCTCCCCGGAAAAAGAGCGGCAGGTCCGGGCGATGGGTGATGAAGTCCAGCACCCAGTGGGACAACACGACCCCCGAGAGAATCAGCCCGGACTTCAGGTCCTTCGTGAACATGCGGTAGATGTGCCCGAACACCGCGGCGATGACCACCGCGCCCAGGAGACTGTGTGTGTACGGGTAGTCGAAGAAGTCGAGAGGGGTGAGGGCCGTGTTGCCCGGATCGATCCGGACGTGCTCGATCCCCAACAGGAGGAGGAGGGGCCACATCAGGTCGGTCAGCTGCGCGGCGATGAAGAGCGTTCCGAGAGACACCTTCGGGGCGATTTTTTTTGCCCCGAATCCGACCGCGAAATGTCCGAGAAACATGCTGTCGCTCCCCTGCGTTACAATCCGACCGAAAACGATGTCCAGGGCAACGGTACCACACCCGACCCGTGCCCGCTCCACGGAATGACGACCGCGAATTCCACCGACAGGTTTCCCGAGGTGATGCGGCTCCCGAGCGTGACGACCGCGGGGTCCAGGGCGGGTGGAAGGAACACCTCCGCAATGATATGGGTTTCCCCGGTGACCTGCAAGCTCGCACCTCCCATCCACAACGATCCACGGGGCTCGGCGCCGCCGTTCAATCCAAAACCCGCACCCAGCGTGAGCGACCCCCGGGCGCCGGTAACCGTGAGGTTCGCGTAACCGAATCCCCTTCCCCCGCCACCGGCCCCGCTGAGGATCCATACCCCGCATGCGATGTCGATGTGTTCGGCCCGGAAGGCGGTGAACCCAGGGGAGAGGAAAACCACGCCCGCACCGCTCCCCGGAACCACCGATGCCCCCGCCCTGACCGACAGCCGCTCCGTCACCCCGAGTCCGAGGGCGGGGAAAAACAATTCGTGCAGCGAAAACACCACCTTCCCGGCGGTGAGGGGCGTTGCCGTCGGAACCAGCAGGAGGGCCCCGTGAAGATTCCGGGCCGCCCGGTCCGTGCCGCATGTATCCCCCACGGACATGGGGGCGGCGCGCACGCCGGTCGTGCACTGAAACGCCAGAAGGAGGGGGATGCAAACGGAAGAAAACCTCATGTGAGTGTCCCGGGTGTTGTCAGACGGTCAATTGCGGGCCCGGGAGGATCGGCGGTCGTCGATACATTCTAGAAGATTTCCCGGGCGTTGTCAAGAAGGTTACAGACCCCTTTTCCGGCGGGAGACCGGGGGGTGCGGTTTCTCCGCGGGGGAGCCGTGCGCGGGGATTGAAAAGCGGCCCCGAATGAGGTATATTGAATTTCCATAGCGGACCGGACACGTCATGCCCGACTTCATACCATACCACCCGCTCTCTTTCGATGAACCGGAACAGCTGGCCAGGGCGAAGGATTTTTTTGAGCTCTGCAACCGCAGGAGAACGGTGAGGGAGTTCTCTCCGAAACCCGTTCCGAAACAGCTGCTCGACACCATCCTCCGGACGGCGGGAACGGCCCCCTCCGGGGCCAACAAGCAGCCGTGGCGTTTCGTCGTCGTGACCGATCCCGCGGTGAAAAAAGAAATCCGTGAGGCCGCCGAGAAGGAGGAGAGAGAAAGCTACGAACACCGGATGCCGCAGGAATGGCTCGACGACCTGGCCGCCCTCGGCACCGACTGGCACAAGGAATTCCTCGAGATCGCCCCGGCCCTGGTGGTCGTTTTCTCGATCGAGTACGAGAAGGACGGGGAGAGGACGAAGAAAAACTATTACGTGAAGGAATCGGTCGGCCTCGCCGCGGGCCTCCTGCTCGTGGCCATCCACAACGCGGGGCTGGTTTCGCTGACGCACACACCGAGTCCGATGAACTTTCTCCAGAAAATCCTCGGCAGGCCGGCCAATGAACGACCCTTCCTGCTGATCCCGGTCGGCTACCCGGCCGATGGGGTGAAGGTCCCGGACATCCCCCGGAAGAGTCCCGGCCAGTTCGTGATCTGGAAATGAAGCACGCGGTCGCAGGGGGACCCGTCCCCGCGCTGCGGGTCCGCGAGCTCGCCTTCGCCGCGCTCATGCTGATCTCGGTGTCGGCGTGCGGTCAGAAAAACCCTCCCGGCGGTGGGGCCGCCGGCCGGCCGGGTGACGGGGCGTCCGCCGGAGACACCCTCCGCGCCGCCGGCGTCAGAAGCGGGGCGGAGGTCCTCCTCTCCGGAGCGATGGAACGGCTCGCCGGGAAACGGGTGGGGGTCGTCTGCAACCACACCGCGGTCCTGCCGGACGGGACGCACCTCGTCGACACGCTCCTGAAGCGCGGCGTCAACGTGACGGCCCTCTTCGCCCCGGAGCACGGGATCAGGGGTACCGAGGCGGACGGTGCGAGGATCGCCGACGCGACCGACCCGTCGACCGGTCTGCCCGTGTATTCGCTCTACGGCAGGACGACCAAGCCGAATTCCGAAATGCTCGCCGCAGTGGACCTCCTCATTTTCGACATCCAGGACATCGGCTCCCGTTATTACACCTTTACCGGTACGATGGCCTTTTCCATGGAGGCGGCGGCTCAGTCCGGGAAACAGTTCATGGTGCTCGACCGGCCGAACCCGATCAACGGGAGCGACGTGGAGGGGCCGGTCCTCGACATGGAATTCCGCTCGCTCGTGGGAATGTTCCCGGTGCCGACGCGGCACGGGCTCACCATCGGGGAACTTGCGAAGATGATCATCGGCGAGGGATGGATCGACGATACGCGCCTCGACCTCCAGGTCGTGGCGATGCAGGGGTGGCGCCGTTCGATGTGGTACGACGAGACGGGCCTCCCCTGGATACCCCCGTCCCCGAACATGAGGACCCTCTCGACGGCCACGGTCTATCCGGGGATGTGTCTCGTGGAAGCCACGAATCTCTCCGAGGGGCGCGGGACCGCGAACCCCTTCGAAATCGCCGGGGGTCCCGGCGTCGACGGCGGTTCCGTGGCGGAAACTCTCAACGCTCTGCGGCTCCCCGGTGTGAGATTCAACGGTGTCGAGTTCACCCCCCGGGCCGGGGGCGGGGCCGGACCGAACCCGAAACACCGCGACCGGCTCTGCGGGGGAGTGGAACTGGAGGTGACGGACAGGACGGCCTTCCGCCCGGTGCTGACGGGGATGGCGGTGGTCCAGGCTTTCGCCCGGATGCTCCCGGGGAAGTTCACGATGCGTGAGGGGCTGATGGACCGGTTCCTCGGATCCGACATGATCCGGAAAAAACTCCAGGAGGGGGAACCGCCCGCGGGCTTGCTCGGGCTGAACAGGGCGAATTTCGACTCCTACATGAACATCAGGGCGAAATACCTCCTGTACCCGGAGTGAGCGGGGGCCCCATCCTTTGACATTCTTTTAAAATTTCTTTATATTTTCGCGTTTCTCACGCTTATGGCTTCAGAAAATGCCCGGGAACGGAAAAAAAAGCGACATTTCACCGTCGTTCTGATTTCCGGTACGGATTCCAGTCATACCAGGACGTTCTCGGCCACTCTCTGGAGACTGATCGGGCTGACGGTTTCTGTCGTCATTGTTCTCACTGCCCTGATTACCGCGACCATCGTGTACACACCGATCGGGTCCCGGCTTCCCATAGCGAATCCAAAACTCGAACTCGAGTACGGACAGCAGTTGCAGGAGATACGGGGGAGGATGGATATCCTCTTCACTCAATTGAGTGCGCTGAGGGGATACAATCTCCGTCTTCGACGCGCGATGGGCGAGGAGATTTCGTCCGCCGACAGCGGTCTGATCGCGGGGGGAGCCATCGATACGACCGCGGACCTGCCCGAAACCGACGCGGCGCCGGACGAGGCCGGAACGGAGACGGCGGTACGAAAGCAGGAGGACGGGCCGAGGGAACCCGCGAGGGCCGCGGGATTCATCCCGGCCGGGTTCGATGAAAGCCCCGACCGTTCGCTCCCGCTGAGCATGCCCACGGAGGGCTTCGTGACGAGGGAGTTCGAACCGGGCGAGTTCCATTACGGGATCGACTTCGCGGCGAAGGAGGGCACGCCGGTCTGGGCCGCGGCCCCCGGCAACGTGATCTACTCCGGGTGGTCCGCCGCGGACGGCAACATGGTGATGATTTCCCACGCGCGGGGGTTCATCACGGTGTACAAGCACAATAACGCATTGTTGAAATCCGTCGGGGACGCGGTGCGCCGGGGGGACCTGATCGCACTCGTCGGAAACACGGGGAAGAGCAGCGCACCCCACCTCCATTTCGAGGTGTGGAAGGACGGACTGGCCCGGGACGCGGGCGCGTACCTATTAACCATTCAATAAGGGAGAAAGAGCGTGAAGACAGAATCCGGGAATGATCTCAACCTTATTGCCGCCGGGACGGTTTTCGAGGGGAAAATGAAGACCCCGGGGAGCATCCGCGTCGACGGACGGGTGATCGGAGACATCACCGCGTCGCAAAACATCTCGATCGGCACGTCGGGCGACGTCGAGGGAAACCTCACGGCGTCGAGCGTCACCATCGGCGGCAAACTCAAGGGCTCCGTGGTGGCGCAGGACAAGCTCGTCTTCGAGTCGAAGGCCATCGTACGGGGAGACATCAAGGCTTCCAAACTCGTCGTGGACGAAGGCGCCCAGTTCGACGGGAAATGCGCGATGTCAGGGGAGGCCAAGCCGATGCCCAACCTGGTGGAGTTGAAACCGGAAGCAAGGCGTTAAGCGACACGCCCCGCCGGCATGCCCACTCCGGACAGGCAGGACAGGGAGCAGGGGCTGGCGGGCTATGGTAAGGCGTATGAAATCATCGCGGCAGCCCTGCAGCTCGCCGTTGCCGTGATCCTGATGTTTTTCCTCGGAAACTGGCTCGATGGTCAATTGAATACGGCCCCGTGGCTGATGCTGGCCGGGCTGACGGTGGGGTTTGCCGCGGGTTTTTTTGCGTTCATGCGGTCGGTACAAAAAATGGCGCGGGACGGGAACGGCCCGCCCGACAAGACAACGAAAACACCGAACAACGAGTAACGACGGTTCACACAGTGTCCTTTCCCAAACAGGTTTTCCTCACGTGCGGGTCGATCTGCGCGGTCTCCGCGTACCCGCTGGCGACGTACGGGAACGGCGAAGTGACGAAGGCCGCCCTCGCCGGCGGAATCATCGCGACGCTGAACATTCTCGCGGGCTACGCCGCCATCCAGTATTCGGTCGGCAGGTCGATGAACACCTTCATGAAATTCGTCCTCGGGGGGATGGGGGTCAGGCTCGCGGCGATGGCCGGCGTGCTGGTTCTCCTCACGATGGTTTTCGGGTTCCACCCTGCGGCGCTTGTTGCGTCCCTCGGGGTTTTTTATGTCGCCTACCTGGTGCTGGAGATCTTTTTCATCCAGAAGAAGCTGGGGATGAGGCAGGACGGATGACGTCAATCGGATGACCATCATGAACATCTTCTTCCAGGAACACGCACAACATGCGGCCACCGACACGGTCGCCGCGGCGGCCAGCCACGGGGGCGGCGAGGGGGGCGCCGACATGATGCACCACATCCTCGACGCCCGCGAACTCGATTTTTCGCCCTTCGGCCACATCGAACTGCCGCACTTTCCGCCGGTGGAGATCGGCGGCGTGAGCATCGACCTGTCCATCACGAAACACGTGGTGTTTCTCTGGGCCGCCGCGCTGATCCTGGTCGTGGTGGCCGTCACCGCCGCGAGGAAAAACTCCCGGGACCGGGTGCCGAGGGGCCTCGGGAACCTCATCGAGCTGTTCGTCGTGTTCGTCCGCGACGAGATCGCCGTCCTGAACATGGGGCCCGCGGGGTTGCGGTACATGCCCTATCTGCTCACGACTTTTTTCTTCATCCTCATCATGAACCTTTCGGGTCTCGTCCCGTACGGATCCACCGCGACGGGAAACGTCTCCGTGACCGGGGGGCTCGCGCTGGTCGCCTTCGTGATGATCCAGGGGGCTGCGATCCGGGCCCAGGGGCTGGGACACTATATCAAGCACCTTACCGGTGGCGTGCACTGGGCGCTCTGGCCGATCATGATACCGATCGAACTCCTCGGGCTGTTCACCAAACCCTTCGCCCTGATGATCCGTCTCTTCGCGAACATGGTGGGGGGTCACATCGTGATCCTTTCGCTGCTCGGACTCATTTTCATCTTCCGCTCGTACATTTTCGCGCCGGTACCGGTGCTGTTCGTGATCGGTATCAGCATGCTCGAAATCTTCGTGGCGTTCCTGCAGGCGTATATTTTTACGATGCTCACCGCCCTCTTCATGGGCCTGGGCATCAAGGCGGCCCACCACGATGGCGACGCCCATGGCGAGGTCGAGCCGTATGTCTGAAATCAATCAACCATAACTTCACAACCATAACAGGAGACACAGAATGGAAGCAATCGGATTAGGGTACCTGGCCGCGGGAATAGGCGCGGCGTTCACCGTGATCGGGGCCGGAATCGGAATCGGCAAGCTCGCGGCGGCGGCGATGGAAGCGAGCGGGAGGCAGCCCGAGGTCGCCGGGGAGGTCAGGACGTCCATGATCATTGCCGCGGCGCTCATCGAGGGTGCGACCTTCTTCGCGCTCGCGATCTGCATCATCCTCGCCAACAAATAAACACCATTACGACAGGCCGAACATCATGTTAGACCCGAATCCCGGACTCATCCTCTGGACCATCGTCACGTTCGCGCTGCTCCTGGTGGTGCTGCGCAAGTTCGCGTGGAAGCCCCTCCTGAAGGCTCTCAACGAAAGGGAAAACACCGTGCGGAACACGCTCGAACGGGCGGAGGCCGCGAAGGCGGAAGCCGAACGGGCGCTCGAGGAGAACAGGGCCCGGCTGGCGAAAGCCGAGGAGGAATCCCAGAAAATCCTGCGAGAAGGACGCGCGCTCGGGGAGAAACTGAAGCAGGAGATGACCGAGCAGGCCAACCAGCAGTCCCGGCGGCTGGTGGAGCAGGCCCGCCAGGAAATCGAGCGTGACAAGGAGGCGGCGCTGTCGCAGCTGCGCGGCGAAGTCTCCGCCCTCGTGCTCCAGGTCGCGGGAAAGATCCTGAACGAGACGATCGACGATAAGAAACACCGCGAACTGATCGACGAGTCCCTCCGCAATCTACCGAAAAACTGATGAGCAACGTACGCGCCGCAACGCGCTACGCCTCGGCCCTCCTCGGGGTGGCCGGCGAGCGCAGGGATCTGGAGGCCGTCGGGAAGGACATGTCCTTCCTGGAGGAGCTCATCTCGAAGGTACCCGATTTCGCGCTCTTCCTGAAGAGTCCCGTCATCAGCAAGGAGCGGAAGAAACGGGCGCTCAGCGAGATCCTCGCGGGGAAAACGGGGGACACCGTCCGTGCGTTCGTCCTGCTCCTGGCTTCCAAGGACAGGGAAGCCCTCCTGCCGGAGATCATCACGCAGTTCACCCGCCTGCGGGACGAAAAGAGCGGGGTCCTCAACGCCACGGCGAAATCAGCGGCACCGCTGACCCCCGGGCAGGAGAAAAACCTCGTCGGGCAGCTGGAGAAGACCACGGGGAAAAAAGTCCGGCTGAAGGTCAGCAGCGACCGAACGCTCGTCGGCGGGTTCACCGTGCAATATGAGGACACCGTCTGGGACGCGAGCGTGAAGAGACAGCTCGAGCTCCTCGGGGAGATGCTCGCGGGCTAGGTCCGGAACGGACGCCCGCGTTGCACGAACACATTCTATTACAGAGGAAATGAAAGATGGCAGAAGTCAGACCTGACGAAGTTTCAGCGATACTCAGACAACAGCTTTCCGGCTTCGAAAAGGAAGTCGACGTGTACGACGTGGGGACGGTCCTGCAGGTCGGCGACGGCATCGCGAGGATCTACGGGCTGTCGAAGGTGATGGCCAGCGAACTCGTGGAATTTCCGCACGACGTGTTCGGGATGGTGCTCAACCTCGAGGAGGACAACGTCGGTTGCGTGCTCTTCGGCGAGAGTGCCAAAATCCGCGAGGGAGACACCGTCAAACGGACGGGGAGGGTGGCCTCCATGCCCGTCGGCGAGGCCATGCTGGGCCGCGTCATCAACCCCCTCGGGCTCCCGATCGACAACCGGGGACCGATCAAGACCGACAAGTTCCTTCCCCTCGAACGGAAGGCCCTCGGCGTGATCCAGCGGCAGGGGGTGAAGGAACCCCTGCAGTCGGGCATCAAGGCCATCGACGGGATGATCCCCATCGGGCGGGGACAGCGCGAACTGATCATCGGGGACCGCCAGACGGGCAAGACCGCCGTGGCCATCGACACCATCATCAACCAGAAATTCACGCACACCGAGGAAGCCAAAAAGACCGGGGTCAAGCCGGTGTACTGCATCTACGTCGCGATCGGACAGAAGGGCTCCACGGTGGCGCAGGTCGTCGCGAAACTGGAAGAGTCCGGCGCGATGGACTACACCACCATCATTTCCGCCACGGCCTCCGATCCGGCCCCCTCACAATTCATCGCTCCCTACGCGGGCGCGACCCTTGGAGAATTTTTCAGGGACAGCGGGCGCCACGCACTGGTGGTGTACGACGACCTCTCGAAGCACGCCCAGGCGTACCGGCAGGTATCGCTTCTCCTGCGCCGTCCCCCGGGGCGCGAGGCCTACCCCGGCGACGTGTTCTACCTCCATTCACGCCTCCTCGAGCGCGCCTCCAAACTCAGCGAGGACCTGGGAGGGGGGAGCCTGACCGCACTGCCGGTCATCGAAACCCAGGCCGGTGACGTCTCGGCGTACATTCCGACCAACGTCATTTCCATTACGGACGGACAGATCTACCTCGAACCGAACCTCTTCAATTCGGGCGTGAGGCCCGCCATCAACGTCGGCATCTCGGTGTCGAGGGTGGGCGGGAACGCGCAGATCAAGGCGATGAAGAAAGTCGCCGGCAGGCTGCGACTGGAACTCGCGCAGTACCGGGAGCTGGAAGCCTTCGCGAAGTTCGGCTCCGACCTGGACAAATCCACGCAACAGCAGCTGCGCCGCGGTTCACGCCTCGTGGAGCTCCTGAAACAGGGACAGTATGTCCCGATGCCGGTGGAAAAACAGGTGGTGAGCATCTACGCCGGCACCAACGGGTACATCGATGACGTCCCCCTCCCGGACGTGCAGAGGTTCGAGAGCGAACTGCTGGAAATGATGGACCTCAAGCACTCCGCGTTGCTGGCGGACATCGCCGTCAAGAAGGAACTTTCCGACGACATCGCGAACCGGCTGCAGACGGTCGTGAAGGAATTCGCGGCGTCGTTCAAAAAAAGCTGACCCATGGCCACACTCCGCGAAATCAGGAGCCGGATCACCGGCGTCAAGAACACCCAGAAGATCACCAGGGCGATGAAGATGGTGGCCGCGGCCAAACTGCGCCGCGCC
>QJVY01000025.1 GCA_003235555.1 Ignavibacteria bacterium
ACATCCTGCGCGTGTTCGCGCCGGAGTATCTCGGTGTGTGCGTCACGCCCCTGCTCGAAGCGATCGGATCGGCGCTGGCGGCCGCCGGAGAGGACGGGTCGGAAGAACAGGCGGGCCGTGCGGCGCCCCGGTCGGGGAGCGGAGGCGGGCCCCCGCCTGCGCCCGGAGAATTATCGATGATACCGAAAATTTCGTTCCACCTGCCCTACCATCCGGACCTGGTGGTCGCCGTCCGCTCGGCGACCGCGACGGCGGGCTTCTCCGAGGGCGTGTCCCTGTTCAATCAGGGATACCACTGGGAGGCCCACGAACGCTGGGAAGAGGTGCTTCGGGACGCGGAGGGCGGTGCAAAAACCTTCGTGCAGGGGTTCGTGCAGGCGGCCGCCGGGATGACCTTCCTCAGGGCACGGAAAACCGAGAGCGCGGGGTACCTGTTCCTCAAGGCCGTGGAAGCGCTGAGACAGTTTGAGGAGATTGAATGCGGAGTGGAGTTCAGGGCGTTGCTGGATTGGATGGCGGGCCTCCTGCACGCCAACGGTTCGGGCGCGCCGGGCCTGAAGCACCCGCCCTCCGAGACCCCCGGGCTCGTCCTCAGGACGAAAGGCGGTCCCCCGGCGGACTGAAAGTCGACCTCAGTTCGCGGACCTGGCTCCCGCGGACATCTCGGTGGTGAGCCTGTCGAGGAAGGCCTTGGTTTCAGGGTCGGGATCGCCGTCGCGGTACGCCTCCCTCATCGCCTCGGCGATGACCTCCCGCTGGACCCTCATCATCACTGTTTTTTCCTCCTCCGGTGTCACGTTCAGACGCGCCCGGGCGGCTTCGATCGCACCGGTCTGGACCTCATTGGGAGTTCCTTCCCTCCACGCCGCCTTGAGGATGTTCCCGAAGACGACCACCACGCTCTCGCGTGAAATCGCAGCGGGTTCCACCGCGGCAGGGGCCAGGGTCTTTTCGGTGGCGTCGTCGACCATGCGACGGAGTTCATCCAGTTTCCCGTTGTCGGGATCGGCGATCGAGAGGCGGGTGAGTTCCCTGAAGGCGCCTTCCACGTCTGCGGAAGCGAGGAGTTTTCCGACCGCGTCCTCCGCCCCCCCGATGATTTCGGTCCTCGCACGGTTGCGCCCCTCCTCGATGGCCTGCACGGTGGCTTCGCGTTCGGCGGCGAGCAGTTTTTCGGCTTCGGCACCCTGGTTGATCTCCTGCTCGAGCGCCTTGCGGGCGAATTCCTCGGCCTGTCTTTCTGCCTCGGTTTCCTGTGTCGTCCTCTCCCGGGCGTGCTGTTCGCGCAGGTCGGTGAGGTCCGGCCCGGCTGCGGGTGCCGACAGTTCGGCGGGGGTGTCACCCTCCGGTGTCTCCTCCGGGACCGTCTCGGCCCGGGGGATCGCCGCGTCCACGGGCCGCGGCGCACGTCCTGCCGCCTTTCCGGACGGTGGTGAGCCCCCGTGCTTCTCCCTGAGGGCGGTGATCCTCTCCTTGTATGCCTGGGCGTAGAAGTTTCCGGGTTCGAGTTCGAGCCCCTTCTCGACTTCCGAAAGTGCCTCGTCGTATTGGCCGTTCTTCAACAGCCTGTCGGCCCGCTTGAGGAGTTCGGCGACCTGTTTCTTTCTCTGTGCGTCAGGGTGATCTTTTTTCATTGTCCTCCTCCGGAGAGCGCCTCCCGGATGTCGGACCGGGAGTAGATGTTGTAGAAATCGGCGCTCCCCAGCTGTTCGTTATCGAAGCGGATGTCGAGCGCTTCCCTCAGGAGGTCGAGTGCCTTCGATTTTCTCGTCTCGTCCACCGTGTTCGTCCGTGGGGAATT
This sequence comes from Ignavibacteria bacterium, assembly GCA_003235555.1. Taxonomy (GTDB): domain Bacteria; phylum Bacteroidota; class Ignavibacteria; order UBA10030; family SZUA-254; genus SZUA-254. The sequence goes on from QJVY01000025.1 coordinate 1,802, forward strand.
CATCTGGAGGGAATAGATCCGCGCGAGGAAATATTTCGCCTCCGCATCGCCGGGGTTCTCGGACGCCGCCGCCTCGGCGACGGCGAGTCCGTCCGCGTACTTCCCGAGTCGTGTGAGCGTGAGCCCGAGGTACATCCGGGCCCGGGTGTCGGCCGTCCTGGAGCGCACCATTCCCATGAGGATCGATTCCATGCTGTGCAGGTACTTGTTCGATTCCTCGATATCCCCGCCGACCTGGAGCATCCGTGCCAGGCTGTAGAGCGTGGTGTAATCCGCGGGGTTTTTCCCGAGGACCCGGAGGCATGCCGATGTCACGCGCTCTCCCTGGTTCAACCTGAGCGCGGGATCGAGGGCGAGGATGTCCGAAACCGGTCCCGTGAGGTCGGTGGTGGAATCGGCGGAGAAGAACATCGCCGTTTCGCGGTACCAGAGCGCCCGTTCGAATGATCGCTGCACCTGGTGGAGCAACGCGAGCTGGCCGAGAATTTCGACGTTCCTCGGATCGAGCCGGTATGCCTTTTGCATGAGGTCGAGCGCCTGCCCGGTCCGTCCGGACCGGAAGAAGGCGAGACCCCGCAGGAAGGGCAGGCGGCTGTCGCGCGGGGAGAGGCGCGAGGACGAATCCAGCAGGGCGAGGGCGTCTTCGTACTGATGTTTTTCAATGAGGATCCGGGCCATCGCGAAGTACCCGTCACCGGCCGCCGGGGCCAGCCGGATCGCGCTGGCGGCTGCGCTGCCGGCGTCCTCCAGGATTGAGCTGTTGCCGTCACCGGTATATTTGGCGGTGAGGGCCGACGCCAGCCCCGCGTAGCTCTCGGCCAGGGCCGAATCGAGCGCGAGGGAACGGCTGAACGCGTTGATCGCCTCGTCGAGACCGGATCCGCCGCGCCGGTGTGACGCCGCAAGGCCGCGCAGGAAGAGATAGTACGCTTCGTGATTTTTCAGCTGCACGGCGGCGGATGCGCCCGAGATGTCCTGCCCGAAATGCCTGTTGAGTCCGTGGGCGATTTCATACGGTACGAGGATGATTTCTGACGCGTTCCGCGTGTAGTCCGCGAACCAGAGGGTGGATCCCGCCGAGTCGGTCAGCTCGACGTGGAGGGAATACGCCGAATCCGTGACCCCGATATGGCCCCGCAGGAAATGGGAATACCCGAGGCTCCTGAGGGAGGGGATCGGATCATTCGACAGGCTCGAAAGGTTCATCGTCGTTGAATATCCCAGGAGGGCGATCGGGCTGGACTCGCGTGCGAGCAGGTCGAGAACGATTTCCGGGAGCGCGTCGGCGAGGATTCCGGTGGTCGGTGCGTTTCCCGTTTCCGACCAGGGGAGGACGGCCACGGTCACCGGTTCCGAAAGGTGGCGGGGCGCGTACTCCACAAAGACGATGACCGCGACGGCCGCGACGAGGAGCACGGCGATCACCGTGAGGATCCACGACGGGAATTTTTTCCTGCGGGTGGGGACGGGGGGTGCCTGTTCCGCCGGCGCGGGTTCGGTTTTTTCTTTCCCGCCCTTCCCCTTTTCCTTCTCTTTTTTGGCCGCCTTTTTATCCGCCTTCTTCTCGGGGGTGGGGGCCGGCGCTGGTGCGGCGAACCTGTCCGCTTCGATGGCCTCCCTGATTTTAGCGTCGAGGTCGACCAGCTCGGCGTTGAACGCGTCGATTTCAAGCGCCTGTGCGACCGCCCCGGCCGCCATCTCCATGTCGCCCCGTTCCATGTGCCCGTGAATCTGTTTCAGGAGCGTGCGGACCTTCAGGGCGGGATCGGCGGCCGCGGCCTCGGCTTTCTTCCGTTTCTCCTCGGCCTCGGCCGCGGAACGAATGACCTCTTCTTCCTCGTTTCGTATCCTCTCCTTGCGCTGTTCCTCCTGCGCGGCCAGCCGTTCGGTGCGCCGCCGTTCGGCCTCGGCTCCCAGGAGCTTGAGCGTTTCTTCCTCAAAGTTCCGTAATTCCGCGAGTTCCTTCTCGTAGGCGGCCTGGGCTCGCTGACCGAGCCCCTCTATCCGTGCCTCGAGTGTTTTCTTTCGCTCCTCGAGGTGTCGGTCCAGACCTTCGGAGATCCGGGCCTCGAGGTCCCGGATTTCGGACCGGTAAGCGTCCTCCTTCTCACCCTCGATCCGCTTGCGTATTGCGTCCGGCAGGTTTGTTCCGGGTTCGGTCATCCTTTTCGTTCAAAAATCGGCATAAAGTTCGGCAAAATATAGAGAAATGCCCCGGTAATGTCAATACAACGGTGTTGTAGGTCAAATTGACTTGAACTTGTATTCTTCGTAAATTTTCAAGGATTTCAATCACTTGGAGTAGAGGAGGTAACATGGGATTTTTTGTGTTCCTGGGAATTCTCGCCGTCGTCGTTGTCTGGGTGATCGCCAAGTATAACTCGCTGGTCACGTTGAAGAACCAGGTGGAGAACGGCTGGAAGCAGATCGACATCCAGCTCAAGCGGCGACACGACCTGATTCCGAACCTCGTCAATGCGGTCAAGGGGTACATGGAGTTTGAGCAGGACACCCTGCGCCAGGTCATCGAGGCGAGGAACGCCGCGGTGGGCGCAAAGGGCGTGGCTGACGCCGCCTCCCGCGAGGGTGAACTCAGCGGTGTGCTCACGAAGCTCTTCGCACTGATGGAGAATTACCCGAACCTGAAGGCGAACGAGAACGTGAAACAGCTCCAGGAGGAGCTCACGGGAACGGAAAACAAGGTCGGGTTCGCGCGCCAGTTTTACAACGACATCGCGACGAAATTCAACATCTCGCAGCAGACCTTCCCGGGGAATATCATCGCGTCGATGTTCCGGTTCGTGGCGGCCGAACTGTTCTCCGTCACCGACGAGGCGGAACGTTCCGTGCCCCGGGTCGACCTCTCGATGAAAAAATAAGCGGGGGCGGCGCGTGGCAGACTCGGGGTTCGCCTCCTTCCCGAACATCTACGAGCAGCAACGGAGGAACAAGAACCGCACGGTGGGCGTGATCGCCCTGTTCATCCTGTTCATCGGGTTCCTCGGACTGGGGTTCGATCTCTTCTTCCTCGGTAACGATCCCGTCGGGTTGCTGGGAGATCCCACCGGCTTTCCGCTGGCGACCCTGGCCGCCCTCGTTGTGGGGGGACTGTCCGCAGCGTGGGGGCTCGGGAGCGGGGCGAAGGCCGTCCTCGCATCGGCACACGCCTACACCGCGCCCCGGGACGACCCCAGGTTCCGGATGTTGAACAATGTCGTGGATGAGATGGTGATCGCGTCCGGCCTCCCGAGGCCCGGGGTGTACGTCGTGCCGGACCCCGACCCTAACGCGTTCGCCACGGGGAGGGATCCCGCCCACTCGGCGATCGCCGTGACCGAGGGGCTGCTCGCGTCCCTCAACCGCGAAGAGCTGCAGGGCGTCATCGCGCATGAAATGAGCCATATCAGGAATTACGACATCCGCCTCACGACCATCGTTGCGGCGCTTGTTGGCGCGGCGTTCCTCCTGTCGGACTGGGGGAGGAGGGGGATGTGGTACGGTGCGATGTCGGGCCGGGGGCGCGCACGATCGAAATCCCGTGATAGCCCGGGCGGGACGCTCGGGGGCGCGTTGATGATCCTCTGGCTGCTGACCTTGATACTCGCGCCGTTGCTGGGGAGGCTCCTGGCCATGGCGGTCTCGCGTCAGCGTGAGTACCTCGCCGACGCGTCCGGGGCGGAGCTGACACGGAACCCGCTGGGGCTGGCGTCGGCCCTCACGAAATTGCAGGAGGCGGGTGAACCCACGAAATCCATCAAGAAAGGCTCGGCACACCTCTGCATCGTGGATCCGCTCGGGAAGAAGATGAACTTCAGGGAGGGGGCCGTCGCCGAGATGTTCGGTACGCATCCGCCCCTGAAAAAGCGGATCACCCTGCTGAAGGCCATGGCCTACTCGCGCGACGCGGCGGACACCGCCGCGTGACCGCGACCGATCACGCCCGCCGGACCACCGGCCGGGACCAAAGCTGACCAAACGAGAACGGGGGAACCCGATGGGTGCAAAAAACAAGAAACGGCCGGGGGCCGCGCCCCTGGCGGGTCTGGATCGCCGGTATGACACGGAGGACGCCGGAACGATCGACACGGCGGTCCTCGAGACTTTTCCCTATGAATCCCCCGGGAAGAGGGAGGTCGTGAGGATCGACACGAACGAGTTCACCGCGGTCTGTCCCTACTCCGGTCTTCCGGATTTCGGGACGATCCGGATCGAATACATACCACGCCGCGAAATCGTCGAGTTGCGGTCGCTGAAGTATTACCTCTTCTCGTACCGGAACGTCGGGATCTACCAGGAACACGTTGTGAACCGGATCCTCGACGACCTCGTCCGGTGTTGCAGACCGGCGTGGATGCGGGTCGAGGTGGATTACAACATCAGGGGAGGGGTCCACACCACGGTGGCCGGGGAACGGGGGAAAAAATGAACAACGCGAGATTTTTCCTGATGGCGGCCGCCGTGCTCGGCTTTCTCGGGGTCGCCCTCGGGGCTTTCGGGGCGCATGCGCTGAAGGAGAGGATGACGACCGAGGCGCTGGCCCGTTTCGAAACGGCGGTGAGGTACCAGTTCTACCATGCTTTCGCGTTGCTCGCGGTCTCACTCCTGTCGAGGGTCTGGCCGGAACTGAATTTTGCGCCGGCGGGATGGGCGTTCCTCTCCGGTGTGGTGGTCTTCTCCGGGACTCTCTATCTCATCGATCTCACCGGCATCCGGATGTTCGGTGCGGTGACTCCCGTCGGCGGGGTCCTCCTCCTGGCCGGCTGGGTCATGCTGCTCTGGGAGGCCAGAAAAATCATCTAACGTCTCTTTTTCCGGCGTCCCCCACCGGACTGCCGCCCGCCTCCCCCGCCGCCACCGCTACCCCTGCCGGTGTCTCCCTTTGCGGGATGGTGGCGTGCGTGCCCCCCGACCGTTCCGGATGATTTTCCCTTCTCCTGTCGCTGTTTTTTCCCGCCGGCTTTCTCTCCGCCCCTTTGGCGTCCTCCCCGCCTTTCCCGTCCCCGGCCGGAACCGCGTTCCCCGGAACTGCCCCGTTTTCCCCCCCCGTGCTGGCCCTTCCGGTCAACGGAAGCGCCGACGTCTCCTCCATCCACGATGATGAAATCCATCTGGCGGTCTTCGGGGTCCACCCGCACGACTTTCACCCTCACCCTGTCCCCGAGGCGATAGGTCTGTTTCGACCGTCGGCCGACGAGCTGGTATTTCTTTTCGTCGAACACGTAGAAATCGTTCTCGAGGTCGCGCATCCTGATCAGGCCCTCGACGAGAAGGTCGTTGATCTCCACGAAGAGGCCGAAGTTCGTGACGCCCGAGACGATCGCGTCGAACTCGTCTCCGACGTGCCGCTTCATGTATTCGACCTGCATGACCTTGATCGAGGCCCGTTCCGCGTCGGTCGCGATTTTTTCCCTCGCTGAGGAATGGGAACAGATGCCGGGCAACAGGTCCGCCCACATATCGGTCCTGGCGGCGGCCCCCCGCTGTTCGTATTCGTGCAGCAACCGGTGGACGATGAGGTCGGGGTACCGGCGGATCGGGGAGGTGAAGTGCGTGTAGAACCTGAAACCGAGACCGAAATGCCCGATGTTCTTCTCCGAATACACCGCCTTGGACATCGTCCGGATTGCGAGCTCGTTGACGACGTTTTCTTCCTCCTTTCCGTGGACCGCCGCCAGCAGCGTCTGGAAGGCGCGCGACGTTACCCCGCTTTTCACGTTGAAGGAATATCCGAGGTGCTGGACGAACTGGGAAAAATCGCGGAGCTTCCCCGGTTCGGGGTAGTCGTGGATCCGGTAGACGAACGGCCGCGCGCCGGTGCCTTTCCGGGTGCGGGCGATGTGACCGGCCACGGTCTGGTTCGCCTGCAGCATGAACTCCTCGATCAACCTGTGCGAGTCGAGCCGCTCCTTTTTGACGATTTCGCTCGGGAGCCCCTTCTCGTCGAACCTGAAGGCCACCTCCGGCGTGTCGAAGTCGATGCTCCCGTTCCTGATCCGGGCCTCCAGGAGCACCCGGCTGAGGCGGTGCAGTGCCAGGAGTTCCTTGGCGCAGCGCCCGCTGCGGTTCCTGATGACCTCCTGCGCCTCCTCGTAACTGAACCCCTCGCGGCAGTGGATCACGGTCTTGCGTATCGAGTACTTCTCCAGGTGTCCGTTCGACGAGTATTCCAGCAGGACGCTGTAGGCAAGGCGGTCCACATTGTGCATCAGGCTGCAGAGGTCCGCCGAGAGTTTTTCGGGGAGCATCGGAATCACCGTCCCGGGCAGGTAGACGCTGGTCCCCCGGGACATCGCTTCGGCGTCCAGGGCCGACCCCTCGGTCACGTAGTGGGAAACGTCGGCGATGTGGACCCCGACCTCAACCCGTCCGCCCCCGAGCTCCCTGATCGAGAGGGCGTCGTCGTGGTCCTTCGCGTCGGCGGGATCGATGGTGAACGCGACGAGGTCCCTGAGGTCCAGTCGGCCGCGGATTTCCTCCGCCGGGATCGAATCGGGGATGGCGTCGGCTTCGCGGATCAATGCGGCCGGGAACTCGTCAGGCAGCTGGAATTCCTCCCGGATGCCCCTCATTTCGACGTGGACCTCGCCCGCCTTCCCGAGGACGGTGACGATCTCCCCCTCGGGATTCAGGTTCGGGGTTTCCCAGGAGACGATCCGGGCGGCGACCTTCTCTCCCGGTCTCGCCCCCTTCGTTTTGCCCGACGGGATGTAGATGTCCCTGCCGATGCGCGACGAATCCGGGATGACGAAAAAGAAGTTCTTTCCCTTCTCGAAGGTCCCGATCACGCTCCGGGTCCTTCGGCTGACGACCTCGACCACCTCGCCTTCGGGGAGGGCGTCGGGGTCTCCCTCGCCGGGGACCGGCCTGGCGAAGACGCTGACACTGACGGTGTCGCCGTCGAGGGCCGTTCCCCTGAATTTCTGTGTAATCAAAATTTTTTCCGCCGGGACCCGTCCCGACGTCTCGACGAGCCCCTGACCCTGGCGGATGCCGCGGAAGACGCCGGTGACGCGGTTGGAGACCGGACCCACGGCGTGCGCGTACGAGCCTCCTTTCACGCGGAGCACGGCCCCCTCCTCGCGCATCTCATCGAGCAGGTCGCGGAAATCGTCGATCTCCTCGTCCGTTTTGACGGACATCCTGCGGGCGAGGACCATCGGTTTGAACGATTCGTTGTGGTGCTTCGCCAGGAATTGCAGGATCCGGTCGCGGAGGGTGGATTTCTGGGGTTCGGTCATGAGTGTTCAGAATGAAAATCTGTAGTAGATCCGTCCTTCGACGGTGTTCTTGTTTTTTTGCGTCTCCGTTTCGATGCGCTGTTCGATCTCGAAAAAGAGGTTGCGGATCGACGTGGCGTCGAAGATCTCGCCGAGGCTCGCCTTGTAGCTGACGCTCGCGCGGCCGACGTCGCT
>QJVY01000092.1 GCA_003235555.1 Ignavibacteria bacterium
CCAGTCGCTCTTCGATTCCCAGCAGGGGGGGACAGCTGCGGACAGCGGATGGATGAAACTGTGCATGTCCGTGGAGTTCAGGTCTGCCTTCTCGTACCAGGTGGCCGCCGGGAGCACGATGTCCGAATACAACGCGGACGTGTCCATCCGGAAATTCAAATCCACCACGAGGTCCATCTTCCCGTGCGGCACCTTGTCGTGCCAGGTGACTTCCTTCACCGAGTCCTTCGCGAGGTCTTCGGCGATGGCGTTGTCGTGCGTGCCGAGGTAGTGCCGCAGGAAATATTCGTGCCCCTTGCTGCTCGCCATGAGGGCGTTTCCCCGCCAGATGTACCAGACGCGCGGCCAGTTCTCTTCGGCGTCGGGGTCCTCCACGGAAAATTTCAGTTTCTTGGATTTCAGCTGGTCGACGACGTACCCGGACATTTTCTCAGGCGTGTCCGCGCCGGCCTCTTCCGCTTCCCGGGCGATGTCCAGGGAGTTTTTATCGAATTGCGGATAAAAGGGGAGCCACCCGTTTTTAACGGCCCTGACCTGAATGTCCATCGCGTGGCCTTTGGCGAGGGTGTTCGGCCCGGCGCCGGTCGGCACGGTGTGGTAATCGGTGAACTCTTTTTCGTACCGCCACTGGTCGGTGTGCACGTAATGCCAGCTCGGGGCGTTCTGCAGGCGGGAGGCCCCGTACCAGTCCTTGGCGAAGGCGATGTTTCCCCACGGTTCGCCGGGCGCCAGTTTTTCCTGTCCGACGTAGTGTGCGAGCCCGCCGCCGTTCACCCCCACGCAGCCGGTGAACATGAGGGAGTGGATCCCTGCGCGGTACATGAGGTTCCCGTGGTACCAGTGGTTGATTCCGGCGCCGATGATGATGGTGCATTTCCCGTTGGTGTGCATCGCCGTGGAGCCCCATTCGCGCGCGAACTGGAGGAGGTCCTTCCTGCCGATGCCGGTGTATTTTTCGGACCATGCCGGCGTGTACGGTTTGTCGGCGTCGTCGTAGTCCGCCGGGTAGTCGCCGGCGAGGCCCCGGTTGACGCCGTACTGGGCCATCAGGACGTCGTACACCGTCGCCACCAACGCCTTCTTTCCGTCGGAGGTCACGATGTGTTTCACCGGGACGTGGCGCAGGAGCGGGCGGCCCTCGGCGAAATCGTCGAACCGGACCGGGAGGGTCCCGTCGTTGGCGTCCAGGAAGGTCAGGGCGGGGTCGATGTCGGAACCGTCCACCGCGTCCTTCAATTCAAGGTTCCACTTTCCTTTTTCGGTTCCCCACCGGTGGCCGACGCTCCCGCGGGGCATTTTCACCCTGCCGCCTTTTTGGTCCCACATGAGGAATTTCCAACTGCCGTTCTCGGTCTTCGCGTACTTCTTCACGCGGTCTGCCCTCAGCAGCTGACCGGGCCTGTAATTCTTCCCGTCCGGATGGAGTTCCACGAGGAACGGGGCGTCGGTGTACCGCCTGGTGTAGTCGATGAAATAGGGGATCTTTTTCTCGTGGTGGAATTCCGAGAGCAGGACGTGGTTGACGGCCATCCACCACGCCCCGTCCTGTCCCGCGTTGATGGAGACCCAGTTGTCTGCGTATTTCGCCACCTGGCTGAAATCCGGGGAGAAGACGTACATCTTGGTGCCGTTGTGCCTGGCCTCGGCCGCGAAATGACAGTCCGGCGTGCGCGTCATGTTCAGGTTTGACCCCATCACCGCGAGCAGTTTCGCGTTGTACCAGTCGGCTGACTCATTGACGTCGGTCTGCTCGCCCCAGGTTTCGGGGGACGCCGGGGGGAGGTCGCAGTACCAGTCGTAGAACGAGAGGGATATCCCGCCCATGAGCTGCATCAGCCTTGCCCCGGCGGCGTAACTCACCATCGACATCGCGGGGATGGGGGAAAAGCCGGCGATCCGGTCCGGGCCGTGCTTCTTGATCGTGTGGATGTTCGCCGCCGCCATGATTTCCAGCATGTCGTCCCACGAGGCGCGCCGGAAGCCGCCTTTTCCGCGGGCACGCTGCCACCGGGCGCGTTTCTCCGGATCGGACACCAGTGATTTCCACGCCTCCACCGGGTCTTCGTGTTCCATCCTCGCCTGTTTCCAGAGGTCCATCAGTGCCCCGCGGACATAGGGGTATTTCACCCGGAGCGGACTGTAGAGATACCACGAGAAGGAAATCCCGCGCTGGCATCCCCGCGGTTCGTACGGGGGGATCCCGTTTTCCAGTGACGGGTAATCGAGCCCCTGCATCTCCCACGTGACGATACCGTCCTTGACGTGAATCATCCACGTGCAGCTCCCGGTGCAGTTGACGCCGTGCGTGCTCCGGACGACCTTGTCGGACTGCCATCGGTTGCGGTAGAACTCCTCCCACCCGCGGAGGTGCGGATCGGTTTCATCCTTGATCCAGGGAATGCTCCCGTTTTTGTTCCCGTTCCTGCTCCCAGACTTATTCATGAACGTTCTCCAGCTTTTTCGATTCGACGAGGGGACGGCGGACCGCGCGGAAACGCTTGTTCCAGATGACGTCGAACAGTCCCAGCACCAGGAGCGTCCCCCCCAGACCCAGCAGGACGAAATTCAACCTGGCCGTGGAGGCGTCCTCGGGGCTACGCTGTAAGGTGTTCTGGAAATAGGCGACGAGCCCCAGGATTTCCTCCGGTTCGATCGGTTTTTTGTTGAACACGGACTGCATGGTGGGCGTGGCCGGCGCCGAAAGCCAGACGGCCAGTGTCTTCCGGCCGCCGTACCTCTCGAAAACCGTCGTCAGGTCGGGCGCGAGCGTACCACCGCCGAGGCCCGCGATGCCGTGTGCGCCGTGGCAGGAAAGGCATGAGGGGCCGCCGTTTTTCAGGGCGACGGTGCCGAGGAAGAGATCGCGGCCGAGGTCCACGTCGCGCTGGGTGAAGGGCCTGTCGCTGATCCGGACACCGATGAACTGCGATTTTTCGAGTTTCGATTCGGTCCCGATGAGGTCCAGGAGGGACTCCGCGCGCTGCCTCGTCATCCCGGGGAGAGCCGGCATCACCGCACCCCGTGCGTCCCTCTGCAGGTCAAGGGCGTACTGGTCCCCGGCATCGAGCATCGCCCGGGGGTCGACGATGAAGCGCGTGAGCCAGGTGCGGTCCTTGCGCTTCTCGACATCCTTCAGGTCGGGGCCCGTCAGCCGCCCCCCGCCGATGGTGTGGCAGCTCGAGCAGTTCTGCTTGAAATAGGCCGCGGCCTCCTGACCCAGGGCGGTGCGCGGGACGAGGAGGAGCGCCCAGGCGAGGAGGAGTGCCGTGCGGATATTGGAATGGGATCTCATCGCTTTCTCCCGGTGGTGGCCGTTCATGAGCGTGCGGTATCTGTTTCCCTGAAAATTTCCGCCTCGAGCCGGTCGAGGTTACCGAGGAGCTCCGTTTTCATGAGGCAGGCCTCGCCGGTCGTCTCGGCGGTATGGAAATCTTCCGCGAGGCGGGTTTTTTCGGCCTCGGGCAGGCGCATGTCGGCCATGACGAACAACACGTTGTCCTCCTTGCCGATGTGTCCCCGCAGCAGGCCCGCGAACTCGAAGGCGCTCCGGCAGAACGTCTCGGTGGCTGCCGGCTCCCCCGCCCCGACACCGTCCAGCGCCCCGGACATCTCCCCGACGAGCCTCCTCCCCTCATCGTGTTCCTCCTGCATCACGGCCAGCGGGCCCGCCTGTTTCGGCAGGCCGCTGCGCTGCAGCGCGGGGAAGAGGAACCCCTCCTCCTTCCCGTGGTGGCATTTGTCCGCGAAATTTCTGATGAAGTTCAGGATCCCGGAGAGGGTACGGACGGGAACGGCGTCACCGTCCGTGAGGCGCGAGGCGCACCGTTCAAGGACTGACAGGCCGCGTTCGATGGCCCGGTGTTCGTTCATGAGGATTTCGGTTGCTTTCATGGTTGATCGGGTGGAATTGGGTTCGTCAGTGGGTGGCGGCTGTTTCCGCCAGTTTCGAATCGAGACCTTCCGTCATTTTGTCGATGGTGGTCTCGCGAAGCATTTTCATGATCGTCTCCTTCGATTTTTTCCATTCGTCGTGGAGCGGACAGGGCTTGTCGTCCACACACTCGGGATATCCCATGATGCACTTGTCGAGTGATGTCGCCCCGTCCACCGAGTGCACGATTTCCAGGAGCCTGATCTCCGAGGCACTCCGCCCCAGTTTGAATCCGCCGTTGGCGCCTTTCGTCGATTGAACGATGTCGTCTCTGGTGAGGATTTGGAGGATTTTCCCGAGAAAATGGTGAGGGATGCTCATTGCGTCCGAGATCGTACGGAGGTGGACGGGTTTACCGTTCTCAACCCTCGCCATGTAGATCACGGCCTGAAGTGCGTATTCGCAACTGCGTGAAAAGATGAGTGACATTGTTAATCGGATAAACAGACTCTTTTATCTGATACAATATTTATGCCATTCGCCTCGTGGGAAAAATTGATGAATTAACGCTGAATTAGGTATTTCAGATGGATGGTGAGTTGCTGATGTCTTTCAGAATTGAAAAACTGGGGGAAAAATTTCAGGAATGATAATCATGCCACCCAGGTCAGTCATTTTCCCCCGCACACCGTGTGTCGGCGGGACGGCGGTCTGGATGACGCCGGTCCCTTTCCAGGCAGGCCGGGCACCGGCCCGTGAATGGCTTTTCCTACATCTCGAAACCGTCCCGGATCTGGTCCATGACGTGGAACTTCTCGGTAAGCTCCGACTTGATGTTCTCCAGGAAGCGGATCATCTTCTCCTGTTTGATCACCAGGTCGTTCAACATCACCTTCACGTCCGGGTAGACGCACTGGTCGCGCAGCGCGCTGTAGCGGAGGATCGCCTGACGTTCGTGGACCAGTGCGGTTTCGATGGCCGTGCACGTTTCCCGGCACGTCCGCGGACAAAGCTTATCGTTACTCATGTGATTCCTCCAATGATGTTACAGTTTCCCCCACCAGCGACCTGCCGCGCTCGACCGCGTCCCTGTTGACGGGGATGAGGTGATGGTACCGTTCCGGCAGAACTTTTTCCAGCGCCCTCATGACCGAATCCACGGAGACGACGTCGTTCAACCCGAGGAACACGCCGACCATGATCATGTTGCCGATTTTTTTGTTTTTCAACAGCTCCGCCTCGCGGGCGGCGTCCACCGGGAGGATCGTGATATCGGTCCTCGTCGGGGGGGTGATGATGGTGCTTTTTTCGTACAGAAGTGTGCCGCCCTTCTTGACCGCCTTCTCGAATTTGTCCAGCGAGGGCTGGTTCAACGCCACGAGGGTGTCGAACGATGTGATGATCGGCGAGCTGACCGGTTCGTCGGCGAGGATGACAATGCAGTTCGCCGTCCCGCCGCGCATCTCGGGTCCGTAGGAGGGCATCCACGAGACCTCCTTGCCGTCGAGCATCCCCGCGTACGCGAGCGTCATGCCCATCGAGAGCACCCCCTGTCCGCCGAATCCGGCGATGAGAATTTCCTGTGTCATGGTCAGTTTCCTTTCAGCGGTTGCAGGACTCCGTCGGTCTTCAGATCACCCAGGGGATAGCTGGGGAACATGTTTTCTTCCATCCACTGGTTCGACACGACCGGGGTCATCTTCCATCCCGACGGACAGTTCGACACCACCTCGATGAGGCAGTATCCCTTCCTGTCCCTCTGGTGCTCGAAGGCCTTCCGGATCGCTTTTTTCGTCTTCCGGACCGCGCCCGGGGTGTGCACCGACTGCCGCGTCACATAGTACGCCCCGGGGAGCATGGCGATGAGCCGGCTGATATTAAAGGGAAACCCCGAGGTCTCGACATCCCGCCCGCCCGGCGTGGTGCTGGTTTTCATGCCGACGAGCGTCGTGGGGGCCATCTGGCCGCCGGTCATCCCGTAGATGCCGTTGTTGATGAACACCACCAGGAAGTTCTCCCCGCGGTTGGCGGCGTGGATGGTCTCCGCCGTTCCGATCGCGGCCAGGTCGCCGTCCCCTTGATAAGAAAAGACGAATTTATCGGGCAACATGCGCCTGACGCCCGTGGCGACCGCCGCGGCCCTCCCGTGCGCCGCCTCCTGCATGTCGATGTTCATGTAGTTGTACGCGAACACCGAGCATCCGACGGGGGCCACGCCGATGGTCTTGTCCTGGATGTCCATCTCCTTGAGCACCTCCATGAGGAGCTTGTGGACGACACCGTGCCCGCATCCGGGGCAGTAGTGCATCCGGTTCCCCGTGAGCGTTTCGGGCTTCTCCCAGACGACCTCCAGCCCTTCCGGACAGCTCACTGTTTCCATCTCGACTTCACGCGGATTGTCCATCAGTTTCTCTCCTCCAGTATCTGATCATGCATAGCGTGATGGTGCCCGTCCCCGGCTCCGTGCCCGTCCCCGGACATCCGGCGGATCTCCTCCAGCACTTCCTCGGGTGTCGGAATGATCCCGCCCATCCGGCCGAAATATTTCACCGGCACCGCCCCTTCGACCCCGAGGCGGACGTCTTCGATCATCTGGCCGGCGTTCATCTCCACCACGAGGGCACCCTTGAGGGTGCTCTTCATCCGGCGGAGGACGTCGTACGGATAGGGGTAGAGCGTGATCGGCCGCATGAGGGCGACCCTGATCCCCTGAGCCCGCGCCATTTCAACGGCCTTGTGGCTGATCCGCGCGGCAAGACCGAAGGCGACGACGAGGATCTCGGCGTCATCGGCGTGGACGAGCTGGTACCGCACCTCGTTCGCGCAGATCGTCTCATATTTCTTCTGAAGCCGCCTGTTGACTTCCTCCATTTTTTCGGGCTGGATGTGCAGCGATGTCAGGATGTTCCGCTCCCGGTCTTTCGGTTTCCCCGTCGTGGCCCAGGGCTTCTCGGGGATGTGATCGGCGGGGTTGTACTCGGGAAACTCCACTTTTTCCATCATCTGTCCGAGAGCCCCGTCGGCGAGGATGAGCGTGGGGTTGCGGTATTTGTCCGCCAGGTCGAACCCGAGGTACACCATGTCGGCCATCTCCTGGACGCTCGCCGGCGCCAGCACGATGGGGTGGTAGTCGCCATGTCCGCCCCCCTTCGTGGCCTGGAAGTAATCACCCTGCGCGGGCTGGATCGTCCCCAGTCCCGGGCCCCCGCGGTTGACGTTCACCACCAGGCAGGGAATTTCCGCGCAGGCGATGTACGAGATGCCCTCCTGCATGAGGCTGATCCCCGGGCTCGATGACGAGGTCATGACCCTCGCTCCGGCGCCGGCACCGCCGTACACCATGTTGATGGCGGCGAGCTCGCTTTCCACCTGCATGACGACCATGCCCCGTTTCCTTCCCTCCTCGGTGAGATATTCGAGGACCTCGGACTGCGGCGTGATGGGATACCCGAAGTACCCCTGGCAGCCGGCCCTGATCGCTGCCTCGGCCAGCGCTTCGTTTCCCTTCATCAGCCTGATGTCGGGTTTCTCCGTCGGTGTCGCGTTCTTCCTGTTCACAGGTCCACCTTCCCTTCCGGCAGTTCTTCCACCGTGATTTTCATGTTCGCCCTGACGTTCGTAACAGTCGCGACCGCCTCGCGTTTCGCGTTCTTCCCGGCGGAATTTTTCGGCGTCCTGTACACGGTGATCACCGCGTCGGGACAGACGAGCGCGCAGTTTTCGCACCCGGTGCAGTTGTCCTGGATCAATACCGCGTAATGATACCCCTGGGCGTTGACCTTCTCCGACAGTTGAAGGCTGTCCTGGGGACACGCCTCCACGCAGAGTTCACACCCCTTGCAGGTGTCGATGTCGACCTGAACGTTTCCTCGTACTGATGCCATCTGATTGCTCTCCGTTGTTTTCAAAGTCCTTGTAACGATTACCCGCTTCCCGCCCACCGGCTCCCCCTTTTCCCGGTCGGATCGGTTCGATCCTGTCCCGGGTTCGTTCTGACCGGAGCCGGGGGAGCCCGGGCGCGTCCGCCCGGGGCGGCAGGCTACACGCCCGTTTCCATCATGACCCCCTCCTGGATCCACAGCGTGATCTGGTAGATGCTCGGCACCCTCCCCTCGAACTTCACCCTGCCGTCGACCATCACCGTCGGTGTCTTGACGACGCCGTAATCCAGCATTTCCCTGGCGTCGGAAATCCACTCGACGTCCACCGTGGGGTCGAAGGCGTTCACGGCGGCCGTGACGTTGAGCAGCGCCTGCTGTGTTTTCATGCCGGGCAGTCCCAGAACGTTGACTTTCATACTCATCCCTCAAAGTGATTCCATGACTGGTTCCCGCTCCCGGACCGCCTCCGCCGCCGGTGTGGCCGGGCCCTCCTGCGCCTCGTAGACCGCCATCGCGGTGATGTTCACGATATCGCTCACGTCGTTCCCCGGCTGGAGGAGATACACCGGTTTGCGGATGCCCAGCAGAATCGGTCCCACCGCCGTCATCCCTCCGAGCTGGGCCAGGAGTTTGTAGGAGATGTTCGCCGATGTGAGGTCGGGACAGACGAGCACGTTCGCCCCCTGTGTCAGCGGGCTGAACGGGTACCACTCGGCGAGGAGTTCGGGCGAGACCGCCGTGTCAGCCTGCATTTCCCCGTCGACCAGGAGCGAGGGCTCCCGGCTCTTGATGAGCTCCACCGCCCTGCGGACCTTCAGCACCAGGGGATGGTCGGAACTCCCGAAATCGCTGAACGAGAGCATCGCCACCCGCGGTTCGATGTCGAACTTCCTGACCCGCTCCGCCGACAGCAGCGCGATTTCGCAGAGGTCCTCGGAGGTCGGTTCGATGTTGATGGTGGCGTCCGCGATGAACACGGTCTTGTTCTTCAGCAGCATCATGTAGAGCCCGGAGATCCGGCTCACGCCCGGCTGCTTGCCGATGATCTGGAGGGCGGGTTTCACCGTCGCAGGGTAGTGCTGGGTGAGCCCCGAGATGAGGCCGTGGGCGTCCCCCGCGTTGACGCTCAGCATCCCGTAGATATTGTGGGTCTTCACCTGGCGCTCCGCGTCGAACCGCGTCACCCCCTTGCGGTGGCGCATCCGGTAATAGGCCGCCAGGTAACTTTCGAACTTCGGGGATTTCGACGGGTTGATGAGATCCACCCCCCTGAGCTCGAGGCCGAGGTGCGCAGCCCTCTGTTTGATGAGGGTGCGGCTGCCGAGGAGGATCGGGCGGGCGATTTTTTCGTCCACGATGATTTGCGCGGCCTGGAGGATTTTCTCCTCCTCCCCTTCGGGGAAGACGATCAGCTTCGGATCGTGCTGCGCCTTGTGGACGAAGAAGCGCATCACCTCGCGGGATTTTCCCAGGCGGGCCTCGAGCCGGTCGCGGTACTCCTCGAAATCCGCGATCGGCATGCGCGCCACCCCCGTCTGCATCGCGGCGCGGGCCACGGCGGACGACACGCGGATGAGGACGCGAAGGTCGAGGGGCTTGGGAATGATGTACTCCCGTCCGAACTCGATGTGTTTGCCCCCGTACGCCCTCCGGACGGAGTCGGGGACCATTTCCGTGGCCAGTTCCGCGAGCGCGTGCGCGGCGGCGGTCTTCATCTCGTCGTTGATCGCGCTCGCCCGCACGTCCAGCGCGCCGCGAAAGATGTACGGGAAACCGAGGACGTTGTTCACCTGGTTCGGGTAGTCGGAGCGTCCCGTGGCCATGATGACGTCCGGCCGCGCCGCGAGGGCCTCCTCATACCTGATCTCGGGGTCGGGGTTGGCCATCGCCAGAACGATCGGATCGTCGGCCATCGACTTCACCATTGCACGGGTGACGATGTCCGCGGCCGAGACGCCGCAGAAGACGTCCGCGCCCCGCATGGCGTCGGCGAGCGTCCCCCCCTCCCCGGCGACGGCGAAATACTCCTTGTAGGGGTTCATCCCCTTCTTCCGTCCGCGGTACACCACCCCTCCGGAATCCACCAGCACGATGTTGTCGTGGCGGACGCCGAGGCGTTCATAGAACCGCGCGCAGGCGATGCCGGCCGCGCCGGCCCCGCTGAAGACCACCTTGACGTCGGAGATCTTCTTGCCGACCAGCTCGAGCGCGTTCAGGAGCGCGGCGCCGCTGATGATCGCGGTCCCGTGCTGGTCGTCGTGGAATACCGGGATGTTCATGGTCTTGCGGAGCGTGTCCTCGATTTCGAAGCATTCCGGCGCCTTGATGTCCTCGAGGTTGATCCCGCCGAAGGTGGGTTCGAGCATCTGCACGGCGCGGATGATCTCGGCCGGGTCGCTGGAATTGAGCTCGATGTCGAAGACGTCGATGTCGGCGAATTTCTTGAACAGCAGGCCCTTCCCTTCCATGACCGGCTTTCCCGCCACCGCGCCGATGTTCCCCAGCCCCAGGACCGCGGAGCCGTTGCTCACCACGGCGACGAGGTTCCCCTTGCTGGTATAGAGGTAGGCGTCGTCGGGGCTGCTGGCGATCCGCTTGCAGGGCTCGGCGACCCCCGGCGTGTAGCTGAGCGAGAGGTCCCGCTGCGTCGAGCACGATTTGGTCGGAACGACTTCGAGTTTTCCGGGCCGTCCGGAGGAATGGTAATCGAGGGCTTCCTGGGGTCGTATCATGTTATACCAGGTCCTTTTCTTCCATCGCGATGTACTTCCGTTCGTACGCGAAGCGCTCGAGCTCCTCCCTGAACGAGGGGTGCGCGATGTCGATGAGCGCCTTCACACGTTCCCTGATCGTCCTGCCGTACAGATCGGCCACACCGAACTCGGTGACGACGTAATGAACATCTCCGCGTGAAGTGGTGACGCCCGCCCCCTCGGCGAGGCGGGGCGTGATCCGTGATACCGTACCCTGTTTCGCCGTGGAGGGGAGCGCGATGATCGGCTTTCCCCCCTTGCTCCTGGCCGCTCCCCTGATGAAGTCCACCTGCCCGCCGAAACCGCTGTAAAAGGAATGCCCGATGGAGTCGGCGCACACCTGCCCCGTCAGGTCGACTTCGATGGCCGAGTTGATGGCCACCATCTTTTCGTTCTGCGCGATGATGAAGGGGTCGTTGGTGTAATGGGAGGGATGGAATTCGATCACGGGGTTGTTGTCGACGAAATCGAAGAGGGGCTGGTTCCCCAGCACGAAGGACACGATCATCTTTCCCGGGTGAAGCGTCTTCTTCTCGTTCGTGATCACCCCCTCCTCGACGAGGCGGATGACGCCGTCGGCGAACATTTCGGTGTGGATGCCCAGGTCCTTTTTCGTGTGCAGAAACCGCAGCACGGCGTCCGGGATCGCCCCGATCCCCATCTGGAGCGTGGACCCGTTCTCGATCATGTCCGCGACGTTCCTGCCGATCCTTTCGTAGACCCCCTGCTCGTACTCCGAGAGGTTCCCGCTCACCTGGGGAAGTTCCCGCAGCGGGACGTCGGCCTCGACGGCGTGCGTGAATTTCGAAACGTGGATAAAGCAGTCGCCCAGCGTGCGCGGCATGTTCGGGTTGACCTGCGCGATGATGGCTTTCGCCACTTCCGTGGCGGGCTTGGTGCACTCCACACCCACGCCGAAACTGCAGAACCCGTGTTCATCCGGGGGAGAGACGTGGATGAGCGCCACGTCGATCGGGAGGATCCCGCTGGTAAAGAGCCCGGGGATCTCGTTCAGGAAGATGGGAGTGAAGTCCGCCCTTCCCTCGTTGACGGCCTTGCGGACGTTCGCCCCGACGAAGAGCGCGTTGTGCCGGAAGTGCCCCTCCATCTCGGGGTTCGAATAGTCCGTCTTCCCCACGGTGAGCAGGTGGATGACCTCGACGTCCTCCAGCTCGGCGGAGCGTCCCGTCATCGCGTTGACGAGGACCTCGGGCATCGCGCAGCCGGGGTGGACGTAGACCCGGTCCCCCGATCCGATGATCTTCACCGCCTCTTCGGCGGTGCGCAATTTCGATTTATACTGTTCAAGCCAGTGCATGGTCCGTTCTCAGTTCAATCGTGATCCGGCGACGACCGGGCCGATGGTCCCGGCCTCCAGCTCGAACCGCCGCGCGATGGCGGCGTTCGTGCAGACTCCGTCGTGCGTGTAGACGCCGGCCGCGAGTCCCCGGTTCAGGGAGATGGAGGTTTCGATCCCGCGGCGCGCCATGTCGAGGAGGTACGGGAGGAGCGCGTTCGTGAGGCCGTGCGTCGCCGAACGGGCGACGGTCGCCGGGATGTTCGGAATACAGTAGTGGACGACGTCGTGGAGGACGTAGGTCGGGGTCTCGAGTGTCGTCGGACGGCTGGTTTCGACGCAGCCGCCCTGGTCGATGGAGATGTCGATGATGACCGACCCGGGCTTCATCTCCCTCACCATGTCCTCGGTCACGATGTGGGGAGTCTTCTCGCCGGTGATCAGGATTGCGCCGATCAGGACGTCGGCGAAGCGGACGGACTTCCTGAGGTTGAATTCATTGACCAGGCCGGTGACCACGCGGTGGTCGGTGTGGGAGGCGATTTCCCGCAGGCGCCTCAGGTCCCTGTCGAGCACGATGACCTCGGCGCCGGAGGCCAGCGCCATCCGTGCGGCGGAGCGCCCGACGTTTCCCGCCCCGAGGATCAGGACGGTCGCGGGCGGGATTCCCGTCACCCCCCCCATGATGATCCCCCTGCCGCGGTTGACGGTGCCCAAAAGGCGCGCGGCGATCTGCGTGCAGAGCTGGCCCGCGATCTCGCTCATCGTCATCAGGATCGGCAGTTCTCCGTGTTCGTCCTGGATCAGTTCGTAGCCGATGGTCGTGATCTTCCGGCTCAGGATCTCGTTGATGACCGCCGGCCTCGCAGTCCCCATGTGGACGAAAGAAAACAACACCTGCCCGGGGTGGAGGTTCCGGACATCATCCTCGTTGGGGGAAGACACCCTGAGGACGATATCTGAACGTCCGAACACTTCGTCCCGCGAATACACTGTCTGCGCGCCCACTCTCCTGTACTCCTCGTCGCTGAAATGCGATGCGTCTCCGGCGCCCTTTTCCACGAAGATCGCGCACCCCTCGCCGGTCAGCGCCTGAACCCCCGCGGGACTCAAACCCACGCGGCGCTCTTTGGACGGGTCTTCTTTCACTATGCCAATGCTGATCGGCATCATTATCTCCGGAATTTCCTGACTGGGACCTGTTTCACTGTAAAAAGGTCAACTTTTATGCCAGTATTCACTCGGACCCCCCGGTGATTTTTATGCGGTTCACGCCGATATTTCCATTTTTAGCTCTCAAGAATGAGAATCAACAGGATCACCTTTTCATATGTGAAAGTGCCGGGGCCATCTCAGTAGTGAGAATGGGGGCTTTTTTAGTGGTTTTTTTCGCTGCCGTCATTTCGGATCCGGCGGTCCGGTCTGGAATGAATCTTGCGTATTAAAGGATCGGGAGCAGTACGGGCTACTTCCCTCCCCCCGAAAACATGACAGGAAAGGAGCAATCGAGATGAAGAATCCATCGGAACTCTTCAGCCGGACCTCAGGCCGGCGCATCGCCGCGTGTTTCTGGATCCTCGCGATGATCGTTCCCCAGGGTTGCCAGAAAGCGGAAAAGCCGCCCGAGGAGGCAGTGCTCGTGAGCGTCGAAAACCTCCAGACCGCCTACGGCGTATCGCTCAAGCGCCGGCGGATGTACGACCTCTTCGTACCGAAGGCGGAAAAGGAAAAATTCAGGGGGGTGGCCGCCCTCTACAGGGCGCTCTCGCGCTCGGAGGGGATCCACGCGACACTGCACGACAGCCTGCTGCGCAGGAACAACGTGACGCCGCAGGAGCCGCGGTACGACTCCGTGGTCGTTGGAACAACGATGCAGACGCTGAAAATGGCCCTCAGCAGTGAGGAACTCGAGCAGACCTCCATGTACCCCAACCTCTTTCGGACCGCCATGGCGGAAAATTATACGGAGGGTGCAGACCAGTTCACGATGATCCAGGCCGTCGAGGACCGCCATGTTGAACTCCTGAGGGATGCCCAGGATAAGGCGGGAAGGATCGGCTCCGCGTATTTCGTCTGCCCGGGATGCGGATTCATCATGACCTCCGCGAAGACCGAGGAGTGTCCGGTGTGCAAGACACCGGCAACCGCATTCACCAAAATCTGACCATCAGTCTATACTTCCAGAGATATCTCAATGAAACAGCAGAGAAAAAGCGAAACCGCGGAGCGGAACATGACCACGATCGACGGAAACGAGGCCGCGGCCCATGTCGCATTCAGGCTCAGCGAAATCATCGCGATCTACCCGATCACGCCCTCCTCCGGAATGGGAGAGCTGTCGGACGAATGGTCCTCGCTCGGGCACAAAAATATCTGGGGGAACGTTCCATCCATCACCGAAATGCAGTCCGAGGGGGGGGCGGCCGGGGCGATACACGGCGCGCTCCAGGCGGGCGCTCTCTCGACGACATTCACCTCCTCCCAGGGATTGCTGCTGATGCTGCCGAACATGTTCAAGATCGCGGGGGAGCTCACCCCGACGGTCTTCCACGTGGCGGCCCGCTCCGTCGCCACGCACGCGCTGTCCATTTTCGGCGACCACAGCGACGTCATGACCGCGCGGAACACCGGTTTCGCCCTCCTGTCGTCGAACTCCGTCCAGGAGGTGATGGACTTCGCCGTCATCGCCCAGGCGGCGACGCTCGAATCCCGGATCCCGGTCCTCCACTTCTTCGACGGCTTCAGGACCTCGCACGAACTCTCCAAGGTCACCGGACTCACGGACGACGACCTGCGGGCCATGATCGACGACCGTCTGGTCTTCGAACACCGCGCGCGCGGGCTCACGCCGGAACGCCCGGTCCTCCGCGGGACGGCCCAGAACCCGGACGTCTTCTTCCAGTCACGGGAGGCCGTCAACTCCTACTACCAGCGGGCGGCCGGAATCTTCGAAAAGCAGATGCGGAACTTCGAGAAGGTCACCGGACGCGCGTACAGGCTCTATGAATACATCGGCCCGGAGGACGCGGAATCCGTTGTCATCCTCATGGGATCGGGGGCTGAAACCGCTGAGGAAACCGTCCTGCATCTCAACGCGACGGGCCGAAAAGTCGGGCTGCTGAAGGTCCGCCTCTACCGGCCGTTCGACGCCGACAGGTTCGTCGCGGCGCTCCCGAAGTCCGTCAGGCGGATTGCCGTGCTCGACCGGACGAAGGAACCGGGCGGCCCGGGCGAGCCCCTCTATCTCGACGTCGTTGCCGCCATCACCGAGTCGAACATGGCGGGCGCCCTCCCCTTCGCATCCTTCCCGCGGATCATCGGCGGACGGTACGGGTTGTCCTCCAAGGAATTCACGCCGGCGATGGTGAAGGGGGTGTTCGACGCGCTCGACGCGGAGCACCCGAAGAATCATTTCACCGTCGGCATCAACGACGACGTCGGCAACACCAGCATCCCGTACGACCCGGCATTCGCCATCGAGAAGGAGGAAACCGTCCGCTCGGTCTTCTACGGCCTGGGGGCGGACGGAACCGTGGGCGCAAACAAGAATTCGATCAAGATCATCGGAGAGGAGACCGACCTCTTCGCGCAGGGATTTTTCGTGTACGATTCGAAAAAATCCGGTTCGACGACCACGTCGCACCTGCGTTTCGGGCCCTCCCCGATCCACGCGCCCTACCTCGTCGACCGCGCGAGCTTCCTTGCCTGCCACCAGTGGTTCTTCCTCGAGAAGGTGGACATGCTCTCCAACGCGGCGCCGGGCGCGACCTTCCTCCTGAACAGCGTCTACGGACCGGAGGAGGTCTGGGACCATCTGCCGAAGGGCGTCCAGGAGTCCATCATCACGAAAAAACTCTCGTTCTACGTGATCGACGCCTCCAGCGTGGCGAAAAAAACCGGCATGGGTTCGCGGATCAACACGGTGATGCAGACCTGTTTCTTCGCGCTCTCGAAGGTTCTCCCGCGGGAGGACGCCATCGCCGCCATCAAGCGTTCGATAGAAAAAACCTACGGCAGGAAGGGTGAAGCCATCGTCAGGCAGAATTTCGATGCCGTCGACCAGACCCTTGCGAACCTCCACGAGGTGAAGGTACCCGCGGCCGTCACGGTCGCCGGGGCTCCCGCCGCGGCCGTGGCCGCGGGGGCGCCGCAGTTCGTCCGGGACGTCACCGCCGAGATCATCGCCGGCCGGGGTGACGCCCTCCCGGTGAGCGCCTTCCCGACCGACGGCACCTACCCCACCGACACGGCGCGGTGGGAAAAGCGGAACATCGCGCTGGAAATACCCGTATGGGACGAGGGCATCTGCATCCAGTGCAACAAGTGCGCGCTCGTCTGCCCGCACGCCGCGATCAGGGTGAAAGTGTACGACGGATCGGTCCTCGACGCCGCGCCGCCCACCTACAAGGCCGTCGACTACAGGGGACCCGAATACAAGGGGAAAAAATACACCGTCCAGGTGGCACCCGAGGACTGCACGGGGTGCACCCTCTGCGTGGAGTTCTGCCCGGTGAAAAACAAGGCGGAGACCCGCCTGAAGGCGATCAACATGATGCCGCAGATCCCCCTGCGCGAAACCGAAAAGGCCAACTTCGACTTCTTCCTCTCCATCCCCGAGGCGGACCGCAGGACGGTAAAAACGGATTCGGTGAAAGGCTCGCAGTTTCTCCAGCCGCTCTTCGAATTTTCCGGCGCCTGCTCCGGCTGCGGCGAGACTCCCTACGTGAAACTCGCCTCACAACTGTTCGGCGACCGGATGATCGTGGCGAACGCCACCGGGTGCAGCTCGATTTACGGCGGAAACCTCCCCACCACGCCCTGGGCGAAGGACGCCGCCGGCCGCGGACCGGCCTGGTCCAATTCCCTCTTCGAGGACAACGCGGAATTCGGTCTCGGCATGCGGCTCACCGTGGACAAGCAGACCGCGATGGCCCGCGAACTCGTGGAGACGCTCTCCGACGACATCGGCGGCGACCTCGCGGGAAAAATCCTCGGCGCCGACCAGTCGGACGAGGCCGGCATCCACGACCAGCGCCTGCGCGTCGATTCCCTCCGGAAGAAACTGAAGGGGAATACGAAAGCCGATGCGGTCAGGCTCCTGAGCCTTGCGGACATGCTCGTGAAAAAAAGCGTCTGGATCATGGGGGGGGACGGCTGGGCCTACGACATCGGGTTCGGCGGACTGGACCACGTCCTGAACTCCGGGAAGAACGTCAACATCCTCGTCCTCGACACGGAGGTGTACTCGAACACGGGGGGGCAGATGTCCAAATCCACCTTCCGCTCGGCGGTTGCCAAATTCGCCGCCGCGGGCAAGACCAACCCGAAGAAGGACCTCGGGATGATCGCCATGAGCTGCCGGAACGTGTACGTCGCGCAGGTGGCGATGGGAGCCAACGACGCCCAGACCGTTCGCGCTTTCCTCGAGGCCGAGGCGTACGACGGGCCGTCGATCATCATCGCCTACAGCCACTGTATCGCACACGGCATCAACATGGGGAAGGGAATGACGAACCAGAAGGTCGCCGCCGAGAGCGGGTACTGGCCGCTCTACCGGTACAACCCCGTCCTCGCCGGGAGGGGCGAAAACCCCCTCCGCCTGGACTCGAAGCCGCCGAAACTCCGGTTCACGGACTTCGCGAACCTGGAGACGCGCTACAAAATGCTGCGCAAGAGCCATCCCGACGCGGCCAGGGACCTGGCGCTCCTGGCCCAGGAGGACATCGACACGCGGTGGTCCGTCCTGGAAGAGATGGCACGGCCCCGGTCCGGCAACGGGCAGGGGGCGCCCCCCCCGGCCCCCGCACCCGCCGGGCACGATCTGGGCGCCCGGACAGGCGCCGGGGCAACGGAAACCAACTAACCAACCACAGGGACCTATGGACCTCACGACCTCATATCTCGGGCTGAAACTGAAAAACCCGATCGTCTCCTCCGCGGGACCGCTCTCCCACTCGCTCGACAGCATGAAAAAACTCGAGGACGCCGGCGCCTCTGCGGTGGTGATGTACTCGCTGTTCGAGGAGCAGATCGCGCACGATTCCGCCGAACTGAACCACTACCTCTCCTACGGCACTGAGAGCTTCGCCGAATCGCTGACGTACTTCCCCGAGGTGGGCGAGTACAACCTCGGGCCCGAGGAATACGTTGAGCTGGTCCGGAGGGCGAAGGAGGCCCTCTCCATCCCGGTGATCGGGAGCCTCAACGGCATCACCTCCGGCGGGTGGACGGATTACGCGCGGAAGATCCAGCAGGCGGGCGCCGACGCCCTGGAACTGAACGTCTACTACATCTCCACCGATCCCGACATCCCCGCCGCCGAAGTCGAGGACCGCTACGCCGAGGTGCTGCACGCCGTCCGGCGCGCCGTCTCGATACCGGTCGCGATGAAGCTGAGCCCCTACTTCAGCTCCTTCGCAAACATGGCCCGCCGCCTCGACAACGCGGGCGTGAACGGCCTGGTGCTCTTCAACCGCTTCTACCAGCCCGACATCGATCTCGAGGAACTGGAGGTCCTGCCCAACGTCATCCTGAGCACCCCGCAGGCCATCAGGCTCCCGATGCGCTGGGTCGCCATCCTCCACGGCCGGGTGAAGGCGAGCCTCGCCGCCACCAGCGGGATCCACACCGCGGAGGACGTCATCAAGATGCTCATGGTCGGCGCCGACGTGACGATGATGTGTTCGGCCCTGCTGCGCCACGGCGCGGGGCACATCACCGAGGTCCTCGGGGAGATGGAACGGTGGATGATCGATCACGAATACCTGAGCGTCGCCCAGATGAAGGGGAGCATGAGCCAGAAATCCGTCGCGGACCCGGCGGCCTTCGAGCGGGCCAACTACATGAAAGCCCTCCAGCGGTACAAATGATCAGTCACGCAACCATCATGACAACAACGCGATGTTCTTCAGGGAAACCATTCACAGGGGCGGGCCGCTGACCGGATCCGGCCCGGTCACACACAGCGGCAGCGGAGCGGAAACGACCGGTCCGAATCCCCGGATAATCCGGAAAATCAAAAAACTCCCCCGGCACCTCCGCAAACCCCGGATCGACTTCCGGGCCGAAACGGATTTCCTCAAACGCACCCTCCTGCGGCTCAGGTACGATTCGCAGTTCCTCCGGACGACAATCCAGATGGCCTTCCTTCTCCTCTGCGTCTGGATCGGCATGGAGTTCGCGCTTTTCGTGGCCTGGGGGGAGAGCGGCGGCTCGGCGGGCTTCACCGCCCGGCCCCCGGGCGTGGAGGGGTTCCTCCCGATCAGCGCGCTGATCTCCCTCGGCTACTGGCTGCGGACCGGTTTCATCAACGGCATCCACCCCTCGGGGCTCTTCATCTTCCTCGCCGTCGTCGCCCTGGGTTTTTTTCTGAAGAAATCATTCTGCAGCTGGATGTGCCCGGTGGGGACGGTGAGCGAATCCCTCTGGAAACTCGGAGAGAAAATTTTCGGCCGGAACCTGAAGCTGAACCGATGGATCGACTACCCGCTCCGGGCGGTCAAGTATCTCCTCCTGCTCTTTTTTCTCTGGTCCGTCGGCACGATGGACACGGCCTCCCTGAAGGCGTTCATCTACAGCCCGTACAACAAGATGGCCGACGTGAAGATGTATTATTTCTTCGCGCACATCGGAGAATTCGCCCTCTGGACGCTCGGGATCCTCGTCGTCCTCTCCGTCGTGATCAGGAATTTCTGGTGCCGCTACCTCTGCCCCTACGGCGCCCTCCTCGGGATCACCGGATGGTTCTCACCCGTGAAAATCACCCGGAACTCTTCGACCTGCATCGACTGCGAACTCTGCACGAAGGCCTGCCCCTCCTCGATCCGGGTCCACGCGTCAAACCGCGTCTTCAGTGACGAGTGCAGCGGGTGCCTGGACTGCGTCGACGCCTGCCCGGTGAAGGACACGCTCGGGATGAAGAGCGCGCACTCCGACCGCTACGTGCGCAACTGGGCGTTCGGTCTGCTGGTGGTCGGCCTGTTCGCGGGGATCACCGGCCTTGCGATGCTCGCCGGCCGCTGGGAGAACGACATGTCGAAGGAGGAATACCTTTTTCGTTTCCGGAACATCGACTCGCCGCTCTACGAACACGCGCGCGGTCAGGTACCCGAGTATGGACCGAACGACTGAGGCGGGGGGGCCGAGCGGACCCGCCGGCAGAACATCCCGTGCATCAGGACGCGACGGCGGTCCCGGCGCCCCCGATGAAATCCGGCGCTTCTACGACGGCCTCGCGCCCGATTACGACCGCATGACTGACTTTCAGGCCCGCCTCGGGAGGGACGCTCCCGTTTTCTCCGCGATCGTCCGGCGGTTCGGGATCGGCCGGGCGCTCGACGCCGGCTGCGGCACCGGGTTCCATGCGATCCTTCTCGCCCGGGCGGGGGTGGAGGTCACCGGGATTGACCTATCAGCGGAAATGGTCCTTCGCGCCGTGGAGAACGCATCCCGTGCCGGCGTCACGATCCGGTTCTTTCAGTCGATGCTCCAGGAACCCGGAGGGCTGATCCGGCCCGCCGGGGGAGATACCTACGACGCCGTTTTCTGCCTCGGAAACACACTCGCGCACATGCCCGACGACGGGGCCCTGGATGCGACGCTGGAAAATTTTCGGGGGGTGTTGCGGCCGGGGGGATCGCTGATCGTCCAGTTGCTGAACTACGAGAAAATTCTCGCCGCGCGGAAAGAAACGCTCAACACCCGGAAGGTGGGAGACACGACGTTTGAAAGAACCTATGCGTACGGGGAGGAAAACATCACGTTCACCGTTTCGATGACCGGACCGGAACGAAGCCGATCCGGTTCGGTCACACTCCGTCCCCTGACGCGGCCCCTTCTCATCGGTGCCCTCCGCCGCAGCGGTTTCCGTGACGTCCGGTCGTCCGGGAGCCTCCTTCTCGCGCCCTACGACCCGGGCGCCTCCCCCGACCTCGTGACGGTCGCCGTCCGCTGAACCGTGCGGCGCCGGGGCGCCCGGAGGGTTTGCGGTTTACTCCCCCGGGTGCGTGCCGGAATGCTCGCTCATGATCACCCCGAGGGCGATGGAGAGGAGTTTCGCGTCGCTCTTGTCGGAGCGGGAGGGGATGAGCACCGGGATCCTCCCCCCGACGATCACGTGCGCGAGGCGCAGCCCTCCGAAATACGTCGTGCTCTTCGCCAGGCTGTTCGCCGATTCGATGTTGGCGGCCACGAGGATCTCCGCGCGGCCGGCAATCGGGGATTTGATCCCCTTCTCTTCGGCCGCCTCGACCGAAATGGCGTTGTCGAGCGCCAGCGGCCCGTCGACGATGCATCCCCTGATCTGGCCCCGTTCGTTCATTTTGGAGAGCGCCGCCGCGTCGAGCGTGGACTGCAGGTTCGGCATGACGAACTCCGTCGCCGAGAGGACGGCCACCCTGGGATTGTCGTTCCCGAGCGCGTGCGCGACCTCCACGGCGTTCCGGATCAGTTCCATCTTGTTTTTGAGATCGGGCGACATGGTCATGCCGCCGTCGGTGATCATGATGAACTTGTTGTCCGGGCGTTCGGGGAACTCCAGGAGAAAAATGTCCGACAGGAGCCTTCCAGTCCGGACCCCGGTCCCCTCTTTCAGCACCGCCTTCATCATCGAGGAGGTGTCGATGCCACCCTTCATCAGGATGTCCGCCCGCCCGGCGCTCACGAGTTCGAGGGATTTCCCGAGGGCCGGGACCGCGCCTTCGATGTCGAAAATCTCGATGTCGGCCTCCCCCGATGCACCCGGCATGAATTTTTCTATCACGGCTTTTTCCCCGACCAGGAGGAACGAGGCGATGCCGTGTTCCCGGGCCCTGCGGACCGCCTCGAAGGTTTCCTCGTTGTTCGGGAAGACCACCAGCACCTTTTTTTTGCCGGACGCCCGCGCCGCGGTGAGCAGCGCCTCGAAATTCATGATCATCTAATACTCCCTTTCTTGTTCTTCACCGGCCAGGACGCGCAAAGCGCCACCGGCAAGCGCCTCCATTTCCATCTCGCCGGGGTAGACGAGGACCTTCGCCAGGTACTTCACCCGGTCGGAGACCCAGCGGGTGAGCATCTGCGACGACGCGAGACCGCCGGTGAGGATGACCCCGTCGACAAGGCCCCGCAAAACGGTCGCCATCGCCCCGATTTCCTTCGCGATCTGGTACCCCATCGCCCCGTACACCTCCGCCGCCCGGACGTCCCCCGTCGCAATCCGGGATTCGACCTCGACCGAATCGTTCGTGCCGAGGTAGGCCACCAGGCCCCCCGCGCCCATCACCATGCCCCGGAGTTCCTTTTCGGTGTACGCTCCCGAGACGCACAGTCCGATGAACTCCTGCAGGGGAAGCCCGCCCGAGCGTTCCGGTGAAAACGGCCCGTCGCTCGCGGCGTCGTTGACGTCGATGATCCGCCCCCCGCGGACGGGCGCCACCGAGATCCCTCCCCCCATGTGGGCCACCACGAAAGAGGAATGCGTGTGCGGGATCTTCAGGTCACGGGAGGCCGTCCGCGCGACCGCGTGGATATTGAGGACGTGGGCAAGGCTGGAACGGGAGATGAGCGGGTGTCCGGAGTATCGTGCCGGCGGTTCGAATTCGTCCACCGAAACGGGGTCGACGACGAAGGCGGGACAGTCGTACTCATCGGCGAGGGATCGGGCGATGAGGCACCCCAGGTTCGAGGCGTGTGCGCCCCTTTCACCGGCCCTGGCGTCGGCGCACATGGCCGCGTTCACCCTGTACGTCCCCCCCCCGACCGGCCTGAAGAGCCCCCCCGGGGCGACGACCGCGTCGCACGTCCGGGCCCGTTCCCGGAACCACGCGCGGGCTGCGCCGAGCCGAAGCTCCAGCTGGCCGGGGACGCTCCCGCACGCCGCGAGCTCCTCCGCGGAGTACCGGATCACCTCCCTCTGCGTGAACGCGTGCCTGTCGAATATTCCCAGCTTCGTCGAGGTCGAACCGGGATTCACCACCAGCAGACTGAAGTCCCGCCGGAGGGGGTCTTGAGGATCCGCGACGGCGGGATGTTTCATCGGTCAGGAGGGGTTGACGAGTTCCCCGTCGCTCTTGATGCAGTCCATCGGGCAGACCGAGATCGCCTTCAGGATGTCGTCCTCCTCGCGCTGGTCGGCGGGCTGCTCGAGAACGTAATAGTACGACGAATCGCCCGCGTACATGAAATTCTGCAGGGCGTACGCGAAACAGAGGCCGCAGCCGTTGCAGTCATCCGTGACGTAGTATTTTCCGGGGGTGTTGTCTTCAAGTTTCTGTGCTGCCATGGGTTTCTCCTGGTGATCGGTGCTGTGGTGTATTAATTATCGTGAATACCGGGGTTCTTTCCCCGCGATTTCTGTCTGATGAACGGCGCGAGGACGTCACCCTCATGGATGATGTGCCTCCGCAGGACCGTGACGAGTTCCCGAATCGTACGGAGGAGGTCTCCCACCGAGCTGCCGTGGATGCGTCCCCCCTCGATGTCGCGGATGGTCGAGTGCAGTGTGCCGAGCAGCCCCCGTGTGGTGCGATGTTCTTCGCTGAACGACCTGGCGAGGGCGGGATCGATTTTCCGGAGTTCGGGGAAGAGGAGGTCCTCCTCCAGTTCTTCATGCCGCCGGAACATCTCGTCCAGTGTCGCGCCGACCGAGGAGATCGTATCGAACGAACGGGCCGTGAAACCCCGTTCGTGGATTGAACGGGCGGCTTCTTCCAGTTCCCTGATCGTTCCGAGGGTGGCGTCCCGGTCCCGTTCGAGGGCAAGCAGCGATCTGCTCCCTTTCCCGCCCCGGGGCTTCTCGAGGATGGGGACCGTATTTTTCGGCTGGCGGGGCATAAGTACCGAAGAGAGTGCAACGGGCGTGCCAGTCCCGTCCGGGGGGCGAACGAACGAAAAAAGCCGTCGTTCGGCTGAACGACGGCTTTTGAGAATCCTGAAACCGGCCTGAATGGTTACTTTTTCAAGTGTGAAAATCCGGGCGGGAGTGGGCTTTCACTTGTGAGAATCAGCCCCGAATCGCATCACTTCCGGAGGGGATGTGACCGCCGGCCCCGGTCAGAAAGGCCGCTCATAGTCAAACGCGTTGATCTTGCCATTCATGTGGAGCGACTTGTCCGCAATCTTGCCCTGCGCGTCCACCACGCCGAGGTGGCAGTTACCGCAGGTGGTGAGCAATGCCGGCATGTGGCCGGCCGGGGGCAGCCCGTGGCAGCTGCCGCACGCCGCTTCCGCCGATCCGCCGGTCCAGACCGGGGTGGCGTTCGATCCGGTGATAAATGCTGATGTGTAGGCAAATTGCCTCGGAGAGGTCGCGCTGTCGGCCCTCCAGTTCCCGTGGCAGTAGGTGTCCGAACAGGTCAGGGCGGTGTAATCATGCGAGGGAGAGGGAACGATCCCGGCGCTGGCCGTGCGCGCCCGCGGTCCGTTCAGCGGGACCTCCGCCGGAAGGTCGGAGTCCACGTGGCCGGCCGCGTAGACCGACGTCGGCACGGTGTGGCACTCGTAACACCAGACGATCGAGGAGAGGTTTCCCCCCTGTACGTGCTTCTGGTGCGCGCCCACACCCGCTGCGGCGGTGGCGGTGTTGCCGGCGAGGTCCTCCGGCGGCGCGGGTGAGTTGGGTCCGCCGTGGCAGGTGGCGCAATTTTCAGGACCTCCTCCGTCCGTGTGGCACGTGCGGCAGGACACTTCCGCGACCCCGCCGGAGTAGTCGCTCCCGTGGCAGGTCCGGCACGACCGCATGTCCCACGAATCGGCCATGATGGCTTTCCCGTGGAAATTCGCCGAGGAAGGGTTCGTCCAGCCCTCGGCGTGCACCGCGATCGCGGGGTTCGTTCCCGCGGGAAGTTTGTCCTTCAGCTCGGCGCACCCGCCGAACATGGCCAGGGAGAGGACGGCCGCACTCAGCACCGGAACCAATGTAAGCTGTTTTTTCATCTGGATCGACTCATGCCCTTGATAATCGCCCTACCCCGCTCAGGGTTTCCGCAGCTCCTCAAGTGAGCTCGCGAGCAGCTCCCGCGCGTACTTGGTGTTATGGATCCCTTCGCTCAGATCGTGTTCGATGAAGAAATAATTGTACAGCGCTCCCGC
Source organism: Ignavibacteria bacterium (assembly GCA_003235555.1). Classification (GTDB taxonomy): domain Bacteria; phylum Bacteroidota; class Ignavibacteria; order UBA10030; family SZUA-254; genus SZUA-254. Next base: position 24,871 of record QJVY01000092.1, read on the forward strand.
CTTCACCGCCGGTGTGATCAGCAGTGGCGATGACGAACTCGCGTTGACGCTGCCGCCGGCGGTGATCCACCCCCGGCTCAGCAGCTCGTCGTGCAGAGCGTCGAGCGAGTCCTCGATGCCCTGCTGGACGAGGTGCATGTCGTCGGCGGAGAAGGACGAGGGGTGGCACCCGGACTGCAGGCAGCCGGTCAGGAGGGGAACTTCCCCTCCCCCCTCAACTTCGTAGTGGATGTTCATCGTGTGGCCGCCGGCTTTGCCCGTCCCCTGCGCGGGTGGGTACGACTGTTCGGCCATGTGGCAGGTGGGGCATCCCTCCTGCATGATGACCGCGTTGGTGGTGTGATTCGAGTTCCCCGTGTACGTGTATCCGGGGAACTGGTATCCGCCGTTGCCCGAGAGCATCTGGCTCTGGACGCCGTAGTGCGAATACCACCGGCTGCTCGTGATGCGGAGGGTGTCCGTCGCTCCGGGGTTCGAGGGCATCTTCGGCGACGTCGACCGGGGCATGTGGCACTGGGCGCAGAGGTTGCCCTTCCCGTAGTCGAATGTGGCGTCGGGCACGCCGTCGATATTTGAGAGCAGCGTCACCGGTGTCGCCTTGCGGAGCGTGAAATTTCCCCTCGAATGCGGTGAATGGCAGGCGAAGCATCCCGGGGGGCTCGGGACGTACTGGTTGGTGACGGTTTCCCCGTTCATCCGCTGCACGAAACCCTCCGATGTATGGCACCCGGCGCACGACGACCCGTTGCGCTCGCTGTCTCCGCCGTTGGCGTGTTTCGACTGCGCCCACTGGTAGGCCCGTCCTGCGATGAAATAGGTGGTATCCACATCGGGGTTATGGCAGCTGGCGCATTGTATGCCCTCGGCGAATCCCTCGAAGGCATCGGATCCGGCTCCCGGCGGACCCTGCGGCCCCGGGTCGCCCTTGCAGCCCGTCATCAGGAATGACACAATCGCCGTGATCGTCAGCGCGAGTGATAGCGTTCGCATCCTGTTCATCGTACTCTTCTCCTCATGATAAAAATTTTCCGAAATCCTGTCCGCGGCCCGCGCCTACCTGCCCGAATGACAGAGTATGCACGTCGGGTCCTGTCCCTCGACGTCGTGGCACGACACGCACGATTCGATGTCGCGGCGTCCCATCTGCGCGTGCCTCCCGCCTCCCGAACCGGAGGCGATCATGACCCATCCGGCTTCGAAATGGGACTGCGGTTTGATCTTTCCCTCCGTCAGGATGCCGCCGTTCTGGTGGCAATCGGCGCAGAAGGCCTGACGATCGTGGCAGCCGGAGCAATCGATCATCCTGTTGCGGGCGTCGACCGGGTGCGTGAACCGGTAGTTCAGGTCGTGCGCCGCCTGGAGGCGGAGTTCGTCGGGCGAGTCCTTCAGGGACTGCCGGGCTCCGGGGACGGTCATCAGTCCCCTCGTCCCGCCGAAGCCCCTCAACTGGTCCCCGGTATGGCAGTCCTGGCAGAAACTTTCGGTGTGGCATGTCGAACAGGTGACGTCCATCGAGCCGAGGCGGACGGCCCTGTCGTGTTCCTTCGCGAACCCCGAGACGAGATGATTTTCGGGGATGAGGTTCGTGAAGTTCGAGTGGCACGTCTCGCAGTTCACCGACACCTGCTTTGCGGAATGGCAATCGACGCACATCGCCATCGCCGGCATGTGCGATTCTGTGCCACCCGTTCCGGAATGTGTCATTGCGCCCCCGGCGTCCCCGCCCTCACCACCATTCCCGGTGTCGACCGGGGGGAGGCCGCCGTGGCAGGTTTCGCAGGCTATGCCGCCGGTGGTCGCGTGTTTCTTGTGTGAAAAAATGAGATCCCGGGAGGGAAGGACCATGGGTTCGATCGCGTCGGGGTTCGTGTGGCAGTAGGAGCAGTCGTTCTCTATCGCCTCCCCGTGGCATGTTTCGCAGCTCTGGTGGTCCGGGATCAGCCTGTCCAGGGAGGATTCACTTTCGGGGGCGGCTGTGTGGCAGTCGGCGCAGGCGATTTCCCTCTCGACCACGTGGTTCTCATGTGAGAACATGACGCTCTTCCCGGGCTGCTGCTGTCCGGTTCTGTCCTGTGCGGCGGGTGTGGCGGCCGCGGACGGTTGTTTCATACCGGTGGCGACGAACAATATGGCAAGCGCGGAAACCGTGATGACGGCCGCGGTGTTCATGGTTTTTCTCATCCCGGGCGTCATAGTAATCCGAGCTGGTGGTGGAACCAGTAACTGACCTTCAGGAACCCCCGCAGGTCGCTGTCCATGAACCTGTTGTTCAGCATCTGGACCTGGACATCGAAAGAGAAATGGTCGGCGGGCCTGACCACCGCCCCGAGAGATCCGGCGAACATCGTCTCATCCGGCGACCCCGCCTCGAGCCGGTAACTCGAGTAGGAAATTGCCGCGGTGGGAACGAGTTTTCTCTCGAGGAGGGGATACATCCCCTGGAGGTAGAACGAGCTCAGCTCTCCGGCGTAACCGTTGGACCCGCTGTAACTGACGGTGAAATACGTCGTGGTCAACCCCGCCGAGAGCCGGCGGCTGAGGTCTCCATCGTACCCCACGTACGCGAACCGCGCGGAGGCCCGGAGGGTGCGGGTGAACGCGTACTCCACGCCCCCCTCGTATTCCCGGACCGGCGACAGGGGAAACATGGTGAAAAACGAATTGTAGGGAACCGCGGGTTCGCGGTAGATGAAGTTCGCGAGGAAGGTGAACTGCGCGGTGATCGCGGCCCGGGCGTTGAGTTCGCCCCTGCGGGTCCGCTCGAGGTTCAGGTCGTAGTCGTAGCGGCCGTAGAACGATGTCCCGCTCCCCGCGTCGTGGGACGCGTCCACCCCGAACAGTTGCGTCGCCCTCGATCCCGGAGAAATCAGCACCATGACCGGGTTGAAGAGGGAATCCGCCCGGAGGGTTTCGTATTCCTGCCGTTCGATCCTGCGGTTCACGTAGCTCACGCCGAGGCGGGTACCCGGTGCGATTTCTCCCACCGCCTGCGCCCCGAGCAGAAAATTTTTGTCCAGGTCGCGGTTATGGTCGTAGACAAGGGAGCCCGGCACGTTCGACCCGCCGTATACTGAAAACGACAATTTGTTTTCGGCCGCCCTGATTTTGACGAAGCCGCCATCCACACCTCCGACACCCACGCCCGCGAAGACCGGCACCCGGCCAAGCCGGAGTTCAAACGTCCGATCGCCGTTGCGATACTTCGCGAAGAGGTTCCGGACACGGAGCTCCGCCCCGTCGCCGATCGACTCGGAGAGGGACGCGGTCCCGAAGACCGACGTGGAGAGCGTGAAGTTCCCCTGGTTGACGTCCACCTGGAAATTCTGCATTCCCAGGAGAACGTTGCCGGAAGCGCCGACGGTGTCGAATTTTTCCCAGCCGTAGAGCGATGTGGAGAAGCGTCCGTTGATTTCCTGGGCGGCCGCGGGGAGGGCGAGCAGCACGATCCCGGCGACGAACGTCCGGAGTGCGGTGCGCATGCTGGCCCCTGTGAGGGGGAATGCAATCATGAGAATGCTTTAGAAGTCCGATCGCCGAATTGGTGGTGTGACACTACCCTTACGATCATCCGAAGTGAATATCCGCAAAAAAACAAAAAGATACAATGGAAGTATTGAAGATTTTTACACTGTGCCGGGACGGATTATCGAAAATCCGACCACTTCGGTCGGAGAATAAACCTCCGGCGATATCCTTCCTCCCGGGGGTAGAAATAAAAATCGGACGCGCGAGGGGAGGGCCTCTTCCTCCGGAACGCGCGTCCGATCATCCACCAGTGTACAGATTCAAGACCGACTGCAGAGTATCGGCCTGTACGGGCCCCGGAAACCCGGGGCCCGCCGGTCCGTTTAAGACTATTTCAGCAGGATCATTTTCTTCACGGAACTGAACTCCGCGGTCTGCATCCGGTAGATATAGATACCACCGGCAACATCCTTTCCCGACCCGTCCCTGCCGTCCCAGGAGACCTGGTACACGCCCGGAGCGTAAGTCCCGTCCATGAGCGTTGCGACCCTGGCACCGAGGACGTTGAAGACTTCCACCCTCACTTCGCCGCTCTTCACCATCCCCACCTTAAAGGTTGTCGTCGGGTTGAAGGGGTTCGGGTAGTTCTGCGTCAGGACGTATTCCGCGGGTAGCGGTTCGTTCCCGGAGAAATCGATCCCGGTCAACTGGTTCACCGTTGTCTGCAGGAGTCCGATCACGTATTTGGGATTGTGGGCTCCATGGCTGTGGTCCTCCACGACGTAGAGGTAGTTCCAGTAGACCTGTTTGAGGAAGACGGAATCCGGCTCCTCACCGATCAGCGCCCGCGTGATATCGGTGCTGCCGAAGGGGGGAAGCTGCATCGCGATCATGTCGAGGAGCCCATCCACCTCGTGCATGAACGGTTCGAGCGTTCCGTCCTTGTCGTAGTCGACCGCCGCGACGATATCCGAGAACTCGGTGATCCCCGTGTGGCATTCCACGCACTTGGTCACGTTGTTGTACTCGACGGAATCCGGGCCCTCGTACTCCATGTTCCAGCTGTGACCGCCGATCTGGTCGCGTGCGACGCTGCCGGTGTCGGGCGTCGGAGACATGTGACACCCCACGCAGAGATCATCCACGAGCCGGTGGCCGATGCTGATGGGGATCTCCTGGCCGAAGGTATACCCGTTCTGGCCGAGGAAAACATCGGTCGCGCCGCGATGGTGCGGCCCCCTGAAACTGGACGCCCGCGTGTTGGGGATGTACGATTCGGGTTCGCGACGATATTTATGACAGTTGGTGCAGAGTTTCCCCTTCCCGAAGAAAGTCTCGCCGGCATAGGAATAGCCGTTCGCGAGGGTGTCGCTCCCCGGGGGTGTGACCCGGAGTTCGGTCGAGTGGGGATTGTGGCAGGTCTGACAGGTCATTTCGGAACGTGTCAGTTTGCTGTATCCCGACGATATCCTGTTGTCGAAAGGTTCGCCCTTGGTGAAAGCGACGAATCCCCCGCCGTCGTGGCAGCGGATACAGGCATCCAGCGTGTAGTTTGTGACGAGCGTGTCCGCGTCGGAGTCGTAACTTCCCGACCACGGTGGGTTGGCATGGCCGGAATTCGACCACATCGAATAGAAATTGTGCCGCCACGGTTCATCGTGGCATTGTCCGCACATTTCCGCTTTCATGGTCTTCGGCTGGGTGCCGGGACCGGCATGCGCCGGATTTTTCGGGCCGTGGCATTGCTCGCATCCGATCCCTGAAAGAAGGGTCATCGTTTTTTTGTCGGTTGTGAGCAGGGAATCGTAGAGACCCGGCCTCCAGGGCATCCACTGCGTGTCCACGAATCCGACCGCCTGTTGGACTTCATCGAATCCGCCGTTATTGGCGCTGAGGTTGAACCCCGTCGTATGGCATTTGAAACAGGCCTGACCCCAGTACGAGCCGTTGTCGCCGTTCATGCCCTTCTCGAATTTCTTTGCGTGCCCCGATTCCGACCATGCGGCGTACACCTCTGGCTTCACCGACGAGTGGCACGTCTTGCAGTTGAATGCGCCCCCGCCCACGTCGTGGCGGTCGACGCCGATGAAATTCGCGGCGACGATGTTCACCGACGTGTCAACTCCGCCGATCGTCAACCGGACACTGTAGGTACCGGCAGAATCGGTGTGCAATGTCGTCCACTGTGTGGTCGTGGAATCCAAAACGGCTGCGGAACCCGCCGGTTTCGAGAGGAGCTCCCAGAGGTAATCCGCTCCCGGGGCGTAGTTCTGTCCGTCGGAAACGTCCCACCCCGAGAGGAAGACACGCGTTCCCTTCCCCACAAGTGGGAGACCGGTGGTCACGTTGTCATGCTCGTTGGGGTTTTCGAAACCCATCTCGCCGAGCCGATGGGGGCTCATCGGTTCGATCTTGATTGCCGTCGCAGTCGTCTGCGCGGACACCCCGCCGACGGCCAGGAACAGAAAGAGAATGGAAAGGGTGGAAAACAGTATCATTTTAGCCATTGGTGGTACCTTCTGATTATGATTCCGATGGATGATAACGTGATGATTTTGACCACACTACCGCAAAAATCATGCCGTTGAAAATTTCAACACTTTTGGGGAAATTGGCGAGTTTTTATACTCTGAAAAGGGGGGAATTTCTCAAATCTGAGGAGTTGGGTGTGTTAACCCTCTGATGCACGGATCGGGGCGGAAGGACCCCCTTTCGGGGATATCATGGGTGGAGACAAAAATCGGACGCGTGAAAGAGGGACTTCTCCTCCGCAACGCGCGTCCGATCATCCACCAACGTACAAATATCTTATTTGACCGGAGAGTGCCGGCCCCGAGGGCCCCGCGTTCGCGGGGCCCTCGGCCCGATTACAATCATTTCAGCAGGATCATCTTCTTCACGGAGCTGAATTCCGCGGTCTTCATCCGGTAGATATAGATGCCGCCCGCCGCATCCTTTCCGGAGACATCCTTGCCGTCCCACGTTACCTGGTAGACGCCGGGAGGATAGGTCCCCTCCATGAGTGTCGCAACCCGGGCGCCCAGGACGTTGAACACCTCAACCGTGACCTCTCCCCCCTTCGCCATCCCCACTTTCATGGTCGTGGTCGGGTTGAAGGGGTTCGGGTAGTTCTGCGTCAGGATATACTCCGACGGAACCGGCTCGTGGCCGCTGAAATCCACGCCCGTGAGGTTGCTGAGGGTCACCTGGAGCAAACCGATGATATATTTCGGGTTGTGCGCCCCCTTGCTGTTGTCTTCCTTCACGTACGCGTAGTTGTAGTAGACCGCTTTCATCCGCGCGGAATCGGGATCCGCTTCGATCAGGGCGAAATCGATGTCCGTGCTTCCGAACGGCGGCAGCCCCAGCTCCACCATTTCGAGGAGGCCTTCGACTTCCATCTGGAAGGGTTCGGTGGTGCCGTCCATGTCGTAGTCGAAGCCCGCGACGATATCGCTGAACTTGGTGATACCGGTATGGCACTCGACGCACTTGGTGATGTTGTCGTACTCGACTCCACCTTCGACATACTTCTGCGTCCAGCTGTGGCCGCCGATCTTGTCGCGGGCCACGGTGCCGGTATCCGCCGTCGCCGACATGTGGCAACCGACGCAGAGGTCGTCCACCAGCCTGTGGCCGATGCTGTTGGTCAGCGTCTGGCCGAAGGTGTAACCATTCTGCCCGAGGATAACGTCGGCCGCGCCCCGGTGGTGCGGACCGAAGTGGCTGGAGAGGCGCCCGAGGACGTATGTTTCAGCGTCCCTCCGGTATTTATGGCAGTTGACGCAGATCTTGCCCTTGCCGAAGTTGAACGCCGAGTAGTCGTACCCGTTGCCCAGAGTATCGCTGGCGGCGGGGGCAACTCTCAACGAAGCATCGTGCGGATCATGGCATGTCTGGCAGTTGATCTTCGTGTGCGTCAGTTCGCCATATCCCGACGAAATCCGGTTGTCGAAGGGTTCGCCCTTCGTGAACGCCACGAAACCCGCGCCGTCGTGACAGCGGATGCAGGTGCTCAGGCCGTATTCGGTGACCGGGTTGGCGCCGTCGCTGTCGAAACTACCCGACCAGACCGCCTCGGCGTGGACCGAGTTTTCGAATTCGGAGACCTTGTTGTGCCGCCACGGTTCGTCGTGGCACTGTGCACAGAGAAGGAAGTCCATCGATTTGGGCTGCGTCCCGGCTCCCGCGTGCGCGGGGTTTTTCGGACCGTGGCAGTTTTCACAGCCGATACCGGCGACCATGCTCAGCTTGGCCTGGGGGGTGGTGAGCAACGAATCATAGAGGCCGGCCCTCCAGGGTGTCCACTCGGTGTCCACGAATCCGAGCGCCTGGGCGACGTCGTCGAACCCGCCGTTGTTCGCGAACTCGTTGTAACCGACCGTGTGGCATCCCCAGCAGGACGGACCCCAGTGGTCGCCCCACACGTTGTTCAATCCGTTCTCCCACATCATCGCGTGCCCGGAACCGCTCCACTTGCTGACGATCTCGGGGGTGGCCCCGTTGTGGCATGTGAGGCAGTTGAACGCCCCGCCGCCCACGTTGTTCCTGTCGGCTCCGATGTAGTTGGCCGCAATGATATTGATGCTCGTGTCCTTGCCGCCGATCGTCAGTTTCACGGTGTAGGTTCCGGCCGAATCGGTATGCAGTGAGGTCCATTGCATCGTGGTCGAATCGAGTATCGCCGCCGAGTTCGCCGGCCGCGCGGTCAGCTCCCAGAGGTAATCTGCCCCCGGCAGGAACTCATCACTACTGACGTCCCAGCCCGAGAGGTACACCCAGGTGCCTTTTCCCACGACGGGCAGGCCCGACGTCGTGTTACCGGCGCCGTTGGCGGATTCGAACCCCATCGTCTCGAGACTATGAGGGGTCAGCGCCTCGATCCTGATGGCAGTCCGCTGGGCGAAGAGATCTCCCCCGGTTGCGACCAGGATACACATCATGATTACCGCAAACAGTATCGATTTTTTCATATGAGTGTCCTGTCTAGTTACAGTGAATGGTGAATTTTCGATCGAGTGTGTTTATCACCAAAAGGGCAAGAATTATGCCACGGTGACGGCCTGTACAAAAAATGTTTGGGGAGCTGAATTACGGTGGAAGGATGCCGGGGAGAAGAAAGTGATCAATACACCGCCGGATCGGTGTCGAAATTTTCAACAACCTCTGGATGAAGGGAAGTCCCCCACTCTCGGGGGGAATCCTGTTCTCACACCTGAAAGGGGGTGGGGGTAATGGGTTAAAATCCCCAAAAAAAACCCGGTATGGATGCCGAACATCCATACCGGGAACAGGTACGAAGGGATCGTCCCCTTTATTTCTTCGGAACCCGGTGCTCGATCTGCGGCCACATCTTGGCGTATTCGAATTTCTTCGCCGTCGGGCTCTTCTCGTTGTGGCATGTGACACAGAGCGCCGTGATCGCCTTCTCGTCCTCGTACATCAACAGGCCGGCTTTTTCGGCTTTCTTCGCGTCCTTCATCGTCGCCATGTTCTTGTATCCAGATCCTGCACCGTGGCACGATTCACACTGTACACCGTCCTTGACGTCGAATTTCTTGTCGAGCAGTTTGGCATCGGCGGTGATCGTGTGGCATCCCAGACACTCGGGTGTTTCAACGGCCTTCGTCTTGAATCCCTTCTTGGTGGCGATGGCGTCCGCTTCCTTCGTCAGGAGCACACTGTAGGCCTCGGAGTGTTTGCTCTTCGACCAGATCTCGAATTGTTTACCCTGCTTTTCAGTATTGTGGCACATCTTGCACGTCGTCGTGCCCACGTATGTGTTCTGGGCGCTCGTGAGGGATGACAACACGAAGATGAGGCCGGCCAGGAGGGCGATGATTGTGAATCTGCTCATGGGGATCTCTCTTTCTTGTGTGAATTGGAGGTTTATGTAAAAGACTCTCGTACCGTGGATAAATTTATGGTTTTTTCAGCTCATTTTCCTCAATCAAACCTACCAACTAATACTGCATATTTCGTGCCATTACCATCAATATGAAAAAGGCACGAATTTAACCGTTTTTCAAAATTTTCACTCGCGCATCCGGATGAAACTGTCTTCTTTTTGAGAAATGATTATCCCGGATGCATATCCGACCGGAAAAAAGCCGGTATTGGAGGGTTCCGGGGGCACCTCAATTCACGGAGTTCAGGATCTTCCGGACGAGTGAAACCATAAAGTTGAGGTTGAACGGTTTTTCAACGAAATAGTCCACCATCCTGCTTTTCCCCACCTCTTCGAGTGACTCCTCCCCGTGTTCGATCGCCAGTACGAGGGGGGTCCTCCCCGAGATCGTCTTGATCCGCACCGCAAGTTCCAGGCCGTCCATCCCGGGGAGGTGGTAGTCGCTGATCACAAGGTCGACCGGTCCCTCGTTGAATTTCCGGAGAGCATCCTCGCCGCATTCCACGACATCTGGATCATAGCCGGCGCGCCCGAGGGCGTTCGCCATTGACCAGCCCAGGAGCGCTTCGTCTTCGACGATCAGGATCTTCTTGACATCCCGTGAGGGTACGGGTGGCGGGAGGGAATATGGTGAATTATTCAGCACCGTAACCGGTTGCGATCTGTGTGCGTACAGGAAGGCAAACTTTATGCCACCGCCAGAAAGGGGGATTGAGGCGTGGGTGTATGGTTATCGGCCGGTGGCGCGTAAGGGCACTGATCGTGATGACCCGTTTGTGTCAAATCACCCAGAGAGAGGCTCCGGTGCCGCGGATGGTCAGTGGTTGTTGATGCCGTACTTCTTCAGGCGGTAGCGGAGGGTGTCGCGGGTGATTTTCAGCAGCTTCGCGGCCTGCGATTGATTGTTCCCGGACTTCTCGAGCGCGTTCACCAGCGCCTGTTTTTCGAGTTCGGAGAGTGACAGATCATGGCCCTGCGGGGTGTGCACGGCCGTCCCGTTGGACGGATCGGGCCTGGGCCAGGTGAGTTCGACATGCTCGGGTTTCAGGATTTCGCCGTCATGGAGGAGGACGGCGCGCTCCAAGACGTTCCGCAGTTCGCGGACGTTGCCCGGCCAGGGGTAGGTCATGAACTGCGCGCGCAGGTCGTCCGTCAGGCCGGCGAAGGATTTGTGGAATTTCGCATTGAAGACATTGAGGAAATGTTCGGAGATTTTCATGATGTCGTCGCCCCTCTCCCGGAGCGGGGGCATGACGATCTGTGCGACGTTCAACCTGTAGTAGAGATCGGTCCTGAATTTTCCCTCGGCCACGAGGTCCTCGAGCGACCTGTTCGTCGCGGCAATAATCCGAATGTCCACCGTGATGTCCGTGTACCCCCCCACACGTTGAAACGTCTTCTGTTCGAGGACGCGCAGGAGTTTGACCTGCATTTTCTGCGTGACGTCACCGATCTCGTCGAGGAAAATCGTCCCGGTGTCCGCGAGTTCGAAGATGCCCTTCTTGAGGTTTTTCGCGTCCGTGAAGGCTCCCTTCTCGTGGCCGAAGAGCTCGCTCTCCACAAGCGTCTCAGTGAGCGCGTTGCAGTTGACTGTCATGAGCGGTTTTTCGTGCCGGTCGCTGGCGGCGTGGATTGCGCGGGCGACGATCTCCTTGCCGGTGCCGCTCTCGCCGGTGATGAGGATCGTGGTCGACTTGCTCCGCGCCACCTGGCGGATGAACTCGTGGACACCCACCATGGCCGGGGAGTCTCCGACCATCTCCATCTGGACATCCTTCTCCTGCTGGAGGCGGTTGAGCCTTTCGACAACCCTGCTCGCCTCGAGGGCTTTTTCGATCACCGCCAGGAGTTCGTCGAAATTGATCGGTTTCGTAATGTAGTCGGCGGCACCGAGCTTCATCGCCTGCACCGCGATGTTGGACCTGTCGACCGCTGTGAGCATCACGACGGGCACCCGGTTCCCGTTGCCCCGCAACTCCTCCAGGAAACCGACACCGGTTCCGTCCGGGAGATTCTGGTCCAGAATGATCAGATCGGGGTCCCGCGATTTCAACGTGGACGCAGCTTCGCGGAGCGAAGCCGCCTCCATCGTTTCGTAACCGGCCTTCGAAAGCTTGTTTTTCAAAGACCAGCGGATGAGGTTCTCGTCGTCGAGGATGAAGATAGTTTCGGCCCGCATTACGATTTGTCCTTCGCGATCTCCCCGGGATCGACGGGGAGGCGTACACGGCAGGTCGTCCCTGCCTGGTCCCCGCTTTCGAGGGAGATGGTACCATGGTGCTGTTCAACGATGCGCCGGGAGATGGTCAGCCCCAGACCGGTCCCCTGGTGCTTGGTCGTGTAGAACGGCCTGAAAATATTTTCACGTTCGGCCGGGGCGATCCCCTTCCCGGTGTCGCGGACGGTCACCGTCACCGACCCGTTCCCGCCCTCGGTCGCGACGCTCACCCGCCCACCGTCGTCGGCGGCCTGCACGGCGTTTAAAATGACGTTCCAGAGGAGCTGCTGGAGGAGTTTCCTGTCCGCCGTCAGCCGCGGCAGCTCCCTGTCGAGCGACAGGTCGACCGTCACGTTTTTCTTCAACGCCTGCGAGGTCATGATCGAGACCGTCCGGTCGATGATGCCGTTCAGGTCGGTGAGGTCGAACCTGGGCGGGGAGGGCCTCGCGTAGCTCAGCAGGTCGTTGACCGCGAGGTTCATCCGCTCCATCTGCACCATCATCTCCTGGAGTATCGGTTTGTTCGGGTCGACGTCGGCCAGGTCTGAATCGATCACCTGGAGCGCCCCCAGGACCCCCGCCAGCGGGTTTCGGATTTCATGCGCCATGCTGGCCGCCATCTCACCGGTGGTCGCCAGCCGGTCGGCGTGCTCCAGCTGTTCATGGTGGAGTTGATGGAGGCGCCCGTGGGCCTCGTTCAACCGCTCCACCAGTGTGTTGAACGTGGTGATCAGGTCGGAAATTTCATCGTTTCTCGGAGACGGTTCCAGCGTGGAAAAAATCACCGGCTGCCCCTTTTCGACCCCCGCCAGCTGGTTCTGCAGCGTCCCCATCCGCTGCCGCAGAGTGGAAACGGGCCGGATCACCAGGACGAGCAGCGCCCCGGAAATGACCAGGCCGATTCCGCCGAACGTCACGATCGTCATCAGGATGTTCATCGTCCGGTGGTTCATGGACGCCTCCTGGATGTGGCCCATGGTGATCTTGACGGCCATGTATCCGAGGACAGGTGCGGTGCCCGCGTGACATCCCGAGCAGCTCGGTTTCCTCTCGAGCGGCGTGAGGACGTACTGGAAGGGGGTCCCATCTTCCGTCCGCGAGAGGAACATCCCCCCGGGGAAACCTTCGCTCTCCCGGTACTCCGAGATCCGGAAGACCCGTCCGGAACTGTCCGGTACCGTGCTCACGCTGATTCCACCGTCGGGTTTGAGTAAGAACAGTGCCGCGATGTGGCCGGTGGAGTCTATCGTCCGCATGGCCGCCTGGAGGTGACTTTTTTCACCCTGGAGCATCATGAATTCCACCACCCCCCTGCCGTACCGTGCGAGCGTGTACGCCTTGTCCCGTCCGTACTCGTTCAACATCTCCGTGCCCGTCCTGTAGGCGAAGTACGCGAAGCTGCCGCCGGCCACGACCAGGGCCGCCGCGACCGCCGCGATCATCTTCCGCCCGACGGAGTTGAATATTCGGGGGAGCATGGTCATACCATGGTCACTGCGTCCGACTTCAGCCGTTTGACAAATGCGAGCAGGGTACCCCCGATGATGAACACGACGCCCGTCCAGAGCACCATCATCATCGGGATCATGCTGACATCCAGCAGGAGCGCGGTGTTCTGCGGGGAGGACTCGTCCCCCTCGAAACCATGGAATTCCAGCAGGATTTTTTTGGCCTCGACCTGCATGCCGGCCAGGATGACCTGGGGTTGCACCGTCCCCTTCGAGGGGTTGACCAGGGCCGGCAGGTCGACGGGCCCCGATTCCCGTTCACCGTTGCGGTTGAACGCGACCGTGGGGACGACGGAGTGGTCGTTCCCGTGGACGGGAACGTTGAGAACCGCTCCCACCATCATCGCGCCGGACTCGCTGTGCTGGGTCATGTCGAACTTCCGGAACTCGATCTCGTAGCCATTGATGGATTTCTTCTCCCCCATGACGAGCTCCAGGGACGGATGGTTGTGGCCGCCCCCCGAACCCTGAAGTTCCATCGGGGAGAGGTAGAGGTCCTTGAGGGGCAGGACCCTGATGTGCGGCTCGCGCATGACACCCTTGTTGTATTCGCTGTAATAGAGTTTCGGCGTGGCCGCGAACTTCGAGACCCCGTCGGAGATTTCCAGGACGACGACGTTTTTCGCGTCGGGGGCCGGCTCCATGCCCCTGAAGGTGACGTCATAGCCGAACACACTCTGAGGCTCGTTCTCCTTCAACAGCACCTTCCGTGATTCCGTGAAGTTCCCCGATCCGACGATCCCGAGCATCAGCAGGGCCGCTCCGATGTGGCCGATCGGCCCGCCGAGCCCCAGGAACCCTGAGCGGTACTGCCTGAATGCAATGATCGAATTGCTGATCAGCGCGAATGCCGACATCGCGGTGAACAGGAGCATCATCGGCTCGGTGACGCCGGCCACGAACGCGATGACACCCCCAAGGACCGTCAGCACCAGCGGCAGGGAAAGCCGCCTCAGCAGCGACGCGGTATTGTCCCCCGCCCAGCCGAGAAAGGGTGTCACGCCCAGCAGGAGCGCCATCACGATCGCCACCGGCAGGTTGACCCTGTTGTAGAAGGAGATGTCCACCTGGGATGCCTTTCCCACCAGCCCGGTGAGGATCGGCGACGACATTCCGACGAAGGTGAACGCCGCGCAGGCCGAAAGCGCGTAGATGCTGAGCACGAGGAAGATTTCCCGGTAGAACGAGTGGTGGTCCACCGGCGGCGATTTGATTTCCCGGAACCGCCTGAAAAACATCCCGAATCCGAAGAGCGCTGTCGCCAGCATGACCGCGACGAGGTAGTTGTTGATTCCGAGGTCGACGAAGGAGTGCACGGAAAAATCCGCGAGGACACCGCTGCGGGTCAGGAAGGTCGCATAGAGGACCAGTAAAAAAACGATGATGGCGAGGAACATGTTCGTCCGCCGGAGGGACCCCCTTCCCCTCTCGACGACCATTCCGTGGATGAGCGCCAGCATCATCAGCCAGGGGACCAGGGAGGAATTTTCCACCGGGTCCCACCCCCAGTACCCGCCCCATCCCAGGACTTCGTAGGCCCAGAATCCTCCGATGATGATCCCCGCGCCGAGCATGGTCCCCGCAAAGAGCGTCCATCTGAACCCGAACGTCTTCCAGGCATCGTATTTCCGCGTCGTGAGGCCGGCCATCACGAGCGCGAAGGGAAAGATCGCCGCGGCGTAGCCCACGAACAGAATCGGCGGATGGATGGCCATCCAGGGGTCCTGCAGGAGTGGGTTCATCCCCTGCCCGTCCGGCGGTACCATCTTTGTCATCTCGAACGGGCTCTGTACCAGCATCAGGAGATGTAAAAACGCGATATAGAGGCACACCACCGCGGGCGCGACCCCGGACCTGATCCCCTGCTTATGGATTAAAACGAGTCCCATCAGCGCCACCATCAGGGCCCAGAGGAGGAATGTTCCTTCCTGTCCCGCCCAGAAAGAGGAGATGAGGTAGAGCATCGGCAGCGAACGTGAACTGTAATGCGCCACGTAGGCGTATTCGAAGGAGTGGGTGAGGAGATGATAGTAGAGCAGGATCGACGAAGCGATGACCGACACGGTCGCGACGTGGTAGAGCTGTATCGCGGCACGCGGCGGCGTCCCCCCTCTATTCCCCCTTTGCGCCCGGTTTTTCGGGTCCTGTCTGCCCGGTGCGGTGAAGAAAAACCACGCGGCGCCGAGCGACGCCAGGAACGTGATGAGTATGGTCAACTGGCCGGAATTCATGATGTATTCTCGTGATCGGTATTGGAGTGCACGTCTTCATTCGAGGGAAAGCGACATCAAAATCCAGAATTTCTTCCCTTTCCGGGCAATAATGCAATCTTTATGCCAGAGCGGGATATCGGTCAGGACGGGTGGGTTTTTTCACCCACCCCCGGCGGAGGGGGCCCTTTTTTTCAGCGGTGAAAAATATTACATCAAAACGATCTCAGAAATGACTCGGACTCGGTATATCGAAATGGAGGGGATGATCAGGTCGGGCTATTTTTCGGTCGATATGGAAAGTTCTTTGATCCTACGGTATAACGTGGGCAGGCTGATTTGAAGTGATTTCGCCGTCTTTTCCTTGTCGAAATCGTTTTTCCTGAGGACGGCGACGATGTATTCCCTGGCGAGGTCGTTCACCACCTGGTCGAGGGATTTGTCCCCGTCGGCGGAGGGGACGGGCGGATAATTGTGGAAGGTGTCGGGGAGATCGGCAACGGTAATGGAGTCCCCCTTCGCGAAGATGACCGCACGCTCCACGATATTCTCCAGTTCCCGGACCTCCCCTCTCCACGGGTGGTGGATCAGCAGGCGCATGACCTCCTGGTCGACCCCCTGCATCTTTCTGCCCATCTCCGACGAAAATTTTTCGAGGAAATGGTTGACCAGTATCGGGATGTCTTCCTTTCTTTCCGTCAGCGACGGCAGCCGGATTTCGACAATGTTGAGACGGTAGAAGAGGTCCTCGCGGAACCTTCCTGCTTCGATTTCTTTGCGGAGGTCCCGGTTGGTCGTCGCGATGAACCTCACGTCGACGGCCTGGGGTTCCGACGTCCCCACCGGAACGATTTCCTTCTGCTCGATCGCGCGCAGGAGTTTCACCTGGAGCTGGACCGGCATCTCGCTGATCTCGTCGAGCAGGAGCGTTCCCCCGTCGGCGGCCTTGAAGTAGCCCCCGCGGTCGGCGAGCGCCCCGGTGAAGGATCCTTTTTTATGGCCGAAGAGTTCGCTCTCGATGAGAGATTCGGGGATCGCGCCGCAGTTGACCGCGATGAAGGGCCTGTCGGCCCGCGGGCTGTTGGCATGGACCGCCCTCGCCACCATCTCCTTCCCCGTTCCGCTCTTCCCGGTGATGAGGACGGTCCCGTCGGTCGCCGAGATCCGCCGGACCGTGTCGAAGATCCGTTCCATCGCGGGACTCTGCCCGATGAGGTTCTTGAAGTCCACCCCACCGCTCGCTTCCTCGCGAAGGTACTGGTTTTCCCAGATGAGTTTCCTGTGCTCGAGCAGCCGCCGGATTTTGAGAGTGAGCTCGTCGAATTCGATCGGCTTCAGGATGTAGTCGTTCGCACCCTTGCGCAGCGCCGCGATAGCGGTCTCCATCGACCCGTACGCGGTGATGATCACGACGATGGTCTGGGGGCTGAGCTCCTTGATTTTTTCGAGGAGTTCCATCCCCTTCATTTCCGGCATCTCGAGGTCGGTGATCACCAGGTCGTACGATTTTTCGACGAACTTGTCGTAGGCCACCCTCCCGTTCGGGGCCTCCTCGACGCGGAACCCCTCCTTCTTCAGGATGAACGATGCGGATTCCCTGATGATCTGTTCGTCGTCGACGATGAGTATCGTGTCTGCCATGGTTATCGCTTGATGATGTGCACGGTGTCAGATGTCCGTCTTCCGGGGAGCAGCGGGACGCCCGGGCGCCCCCGGCTGCGGTTTCACGCCCCCGTGGAGCGGCAGTGTGATCGTAAATGTCGTCCCCTCCCCCACGAGGCTGTCCACCCGGATTTCTCCATCGAAACTCTTGATGATCCCGTAACTGATCCAGAGACCGAGGCCGGTGCCCTCCCCCACCTGTTTCGTCGTGAAGAACGGCTCGAAGATCTTGGCGAGGTGTTCGTCGCTGATCCCCCTGCCGTTGTCCGAGATTTCGGTGACGACGGAGTCCCCGTCGGCGCGGGTCCTGCAGATGATTTTCCCCGTCCGTTCTCCGGGCGGCACCGCCGCGAATTTATCATCCACCGCGTCCACGGCGTTGATCAGTACGTTAACGAACACCTGCTGGATCTGGTCCGAGACCACCGCCAGGCGCGGCAGGTTGTCCGCGGTGTGGACTTCGAGGGCGACCGTTTTCGCCTTCCTGGCCACACCGACGATGGCGGTCGCTTCCCGCAGGCACGCGTTGACGTCCGTCAGCTGGATTTCGTAGTTCGAGCGGCGGGAGAAATCGACCAGGTCACGGATGATCCGCGATATCCTGTTCACCTGGTTTTTGATGAGTTCAAGCTTGTCCCGCGTGAAGGCGTCCTCGGTCGTCCTTTCCAGCACCTGCACCAGCGAGGAGATGGACGTGAGCGGATTGCCCACTTCGTGCGCGATTCCGGCCGTCAGCAATCCCATGCTCTCCATCTTCTGCGCCTGGAGGAGATGCTTCTCGAGGGATTTCTGTTCGGTGATGTCCCGGTGGATGCCGAAATATCCGACCACCGTACCGTCGCCGTCGAGGATCGGCGAAATCAGCAACTGTGTATGGAATGGTTCCCCGCCGCGTTTCCGGTTCTCCACCTCCCCCGTCCAGACCTTCCCGGCCTTGATGGTCTCCCACATCTTCTTCCAGAATATCGCGGGGTGTTTCCCGCTGGAAAAGATGTTCGGGTTCCTGCCGATGAGTTCCGCGCCGGAATACCCGCTCGCGGCCTCGAATGCGGGGTTGACGTAGATGATCCGGCCTTCGGGGTCAGTGATTTCGAGGGGGTTGACGGTGTGGTGTGCGAGGTTCGAAAACCTCAGGAAGTCGAGGTCTTTCTTCTTCTCTTCCGATATATCGCGGCCGATAGCCAGGATGACGGCTCCGTGGTCTCCCTTCAGGGGGGAAAACGAAAACGACACTACCCGTTCGTCCCCGTCATCCCCTGCGAGCGTCAATTCGGTCCCGTCCGTACCACCGGTCCCGGACTCGTCCATCGCCCTCCTGAAAGCCGCCCGTGTCGATGGTGAGAGGAACTCCTCCATAGACCTGCCCGCAGGACTCATCCTCCCTGCTCCGAGGGTCTTCATGGTGGTGGTGTTCAGGTGCACGATGGAGCCGTCGGGGTTCAGGAGGAGGCAGAAATATGGAATTGCGTCGAGCAGGGATACCGGGATGGAATCCCGTCTCGCGCTCATCCCCGCCGCAGGAGCTCTCCTTCGACTTTTCGTTGTCTGCCGCGGTTTCGGAATAACGGACTCCCGGGATGGGTATGGAGCATTCTCAGAATTGATAAAATATAGTGTATCCGGGAGGGAATTCCAACTTACCGGGGATCCCCCGGGGCCTCACCTCTGGCGACGCTGGAGGCTGTCGGGCGGATAGGTGGATTTCATGTATGCCCGGGAATCCTGGACCCACGCGTTCAGAAGGTCCTTCTGTTCAATGGTGAGGGATGCGTGGCGGTGGACGAGGAGGTAGGACGGGAGGGGCATTTCGCCGAGGTCGATCTGCTCGGTGATTTCTTCGAGCTTATGGTATTGCCGTCGGAGGCTCGAGACGGCGAAATCTGAAAAGTTCAGGTGTTGTTTGGCCTCCCTGATATGGTCGTCGAGCCACCAGCCGACCGGCTGGACCTCGAAATACCACGGGTACCGGGTCTCCTCACTGTGGCAGTCATAGCAGGACTCCCGGAGGATCGCCGCGACGGTGTCGGGAACAGGAAGAGCAGTGGAGATATCCTTCGAGAGGTCGGGCGCGGCCGTGTTCTTCTCCGGCCGGATGAACTGGACGATCACGAACACGACGAAGAGGAGTATGAGAACGGTTTTGATGATTTTCATGGTTCCACCTGATGGTCGCCTGATCTCAAGATAACCATTCGGGGAACAAAATCCATCATCCTACCCCCGCCGTCGGCTCACGACCTCCACAAGTAGGACATTTTCAGGAAGAGGCCTCTGCGCATTTCCAGGAACCGGTCGCTGTCGACGTACTGCGCACCGTCCCACCGGAGTTTTTCATAGACCGATCCGTACCCCAGGTAGATCACCGTGCCCGGGATGTAGGTGAACGACGCCAGGAATTCCGTGTTCAGGCTTTTCCGGAAATCATTGTACTCGCCGATTCCGCGGAAGAAGAGATACTGGTTCACCTGGTAGGTGAGCCGGAGGCGCGTGATCATGTAGTCGTAGAGCTTCTCGCCGCCCGCGTCGCGGTAAAAATCGGAATAGGTGAAGCTGACGTCGGAGCGGAGATTGTCCAGCGGGTCGATGGTAACCGACGCGCTGAGTGCGTTGCTCTTCCCCTGCTCCGGAGTCTCGTAGAAGATCGAGCGGATTCGCCGGTGGACGATGTTGACGAACAACCGTTTTGAGATCTGCGACCGGATCTGCGTGTGGATGCCGCTGGTCTGGAACCTCTGCCCCCCGAAGATCTCCGTGGAGTAATTGAGGCGCGTCCTGAACAGCCAGTTCCCGCCGAAGAAGAAATTGACCGCGGCGTCGTTACCGGTTTCCCAGAGCCCGCTCGGCCGGTCCTTCGTATGCGAGGAAGTGAATTCGAACCCGATTTTCTGTATAAAATCGGTCTCGGGAAAGATCCTGGGATTCAGATACCCGGCGATGTTCACCAGGTTCGTCCGCGTGAGGAACCCCATGTCGGCCCTGAAATTCTCCGAAACCTCCCGGACGGATGCGCTGTAGGTCAGGTCGCGCGTGTCGCGCATGAAATCCAGGCCCACCGTGTGCCCGTTCATCGTCTCCGCGGAGGGCCCGTCCTTCGCCGTGGAGATGAAACCGTTGCCCGACAGCACTGCCGCGTCCGAGACGCGCACCATCTCGTCAAAGCCGAACACGCGGTTGTTCGCGTGCTCGAGCTCCCTCCCGGTGTACAGCAGCCCCACGTAGCTGTCGTCGGAGAGGGACCGTTTGTAGCGGACGACGGGCGTGTGCACGTACCGTCCCAGGGCCGGCCTGTCCGGTTCGAGCACATTGTCCAGGGCGTAGAGGACCGCGACGGTGTTCGCCCCTCCGATCTTGCCGGTCACCTTCGTCCCGACGACCGGGTCCGCGATCGTACGGGAATAAAAAATCAGCGGATCATACGAGCCGGACGAGGCGGCAGTGTTGTAGTTGTCTTTTCCTTCCAGGAAGAACGGCCTCTTCTCCGAATAGAAGAGGCTGTACCGGAGGTTGATGTCCACCTGGCCCGCGTCGGATTCCACCTGGCTGAAGTCGGGGTTGAGCGTCCCGTCCAGTATCAGGTCCGAGGTGAGGCCGTATTTTCCCGTGAGGCTGACCTCCCCTTCCTGTTTGTCGCGGACAAGGTTGGTTCCCCGCCGGACGTCCTGGCGCGTGGCAGTCACCGCCGGGAGGAGTTCATAGAGCGTGTAGTGTTCGATGCCATCGTACCGGACGGGCGTCATCTGCGTCAGGAGGGCGAACCCCTTCGCCGGATCGAGCCGCGGGACGGAACTGTGCTCGCTGCGCCGGCTGATGTACCTCTCGAGGATCACACCCATGTACGTCGGGTCACCGTCCCGGTATCGCAGGCTCTTGAAGGGAAGGCGCACCTCCACGGTGAAGCCGATCGAATCGATCTTCCCCGCGCTGTACCAGACGAAATCGGGTGAAAAATCCTCGTTGCCCGCCGCGAATCGGCTGTCCCCCTGGATCCCGAGCGGGTTGACGTAGAAGGCGTTCAGACCCTGCTGGTCGTTGAAGGGGTCCAGGTTGATGCAGATGAAATCGTCCGACAGCATCTTGTCCCGGGCCGAAACAGACGCCTTGATCTGGGAGATGTCATCGTAGCATCGGAACGCGAAATAGATATTCTCCCGATCGTAGGCGAGCGCGACCTCGGTCTGCTCCTTCGGGACGATATCGAAGTCGGGGATGAACGTCTTGAAACCGGTGAGGCTCGGGGCGGTTTTCCAGAACGCTTCGTCGAACACGCCGTCGATGACGGGCGGCGTCGACGTGAAGACCGGGACGAGCGTGTCCGTGCTTGCCGGCGCGGGAGCGAAGGGGGAGGATCCCGGGCCTGGTACACCGGCCTCGGTCCTTCCGAATGAGGTGAGCAGGAGAAGCAGGCACAAAACGGAGACTGTTGAGCGGATGTCGGCGGCGGCGATGGAGGTCATCGGGAGGAACCCTGAGTAAAAATCTGTAAAAATTATATAAATCCTGATACGGCTGGAAATCAGCGGAGTTTCATTCGGAAGGGGGGGACAGGAGAATTCTGCACTCCCGGACGGATTGGACCCTCTCAGGATCGTCGATTCACGGTTTCATGGTCAATGAGCCATTTTTTTCGCCAGACTCCCCCCCCGTAGCCGGAAAGGGACCCGTCCGACCTGATGACCCGGTGGCAGGGAATCACGATGGCCAGGTAATTCCGCCCGTTGGCCTGTGCCACCGCGCGGACCGCCTTCGGATCCCCCGACTTCACTGCGAGTTTCGCGTACGACCAGGTGGTGCCGTGGGGAATTTTCCGCAGGTTGGACCAGACCCGTTTGTCGAACGGCGAACCGCCCGGCAGGAGCGGAACGGTGAAGGCGTTCAGTTTTCCCTCGAAGTACGATGCGAGCTCCCGGGTGATCGTGTCGAGGTGCGGGTTCTCCCCCGGGACGATGACGCATTTCATCCGCCGCCGGAGCGTCCCGATCGCGCGTTCGAGTCCGCGCCGGTCCACGAAATCCAGCAGGCAGACACCATCGTCGTTCGCCACCGCGAGCATCGCCCCCAGGGGGGTATCGATCCATCTGGCGGCGAGGACCCCCACCCCGTTCGCGGCCCCGGGCCGCTCACCAAAAATCTTCCTGAACGCCCGCCAGAAACCGCTCGCCGATTCGTACCCCTGGTTCAGCTGCGCCCCGATGACGCTTTCACCCCCCCGGACCTCCCGCAGCGCCCGCCCCATCCTGCGCGCACGGTGGTACGCGTGGAACGTCATACCGTAATACCTCTTGAACTGCCTGCGGGCCGTGGACGGATCGATTCCCCGCTCAAGGAGTGCCGCGTCGGTCAGCCTTCCGTCGGGCAGGGCCTCGATGGTCCGACGGAGCGTCTTCACCAGCGGCGGGGGATCCACGCGCGATTCCAGCGGTTTGCACCTCTCGCACGGCCGGTAACCCGCGAAGAGGGCGTCGCGCGAGGTCGGGAAATATTCGACGTTCGCCGGCTTGGGTTTTTTGGCCCCGCAGGTCGGCCTGCAGAAGATCGAGGTGGTTTTCACCCCGGCGTAGAACACACCCTCGAAAGAGGAATCCCTCTTCACGAGGGCGTTGTACATCGTTTTTGTCGATGGCAGAGTTGTCATGGCTTCATTCCCGCAATGTCGTTCACGGGAAAAAGATACGGACTCCCCCGGAGCCGTGCATTCGAAAAACGGGCGGTGAATTACAACACTTTCGCGAGCACCTTCGTGAGGCCGACCTGAATCTGCCAGTCCGCCGCGTCATCGCTCAGGCCGATGAAGAACGCAGCGTCCACCACGAAATCCCTGGAGACCGAAAACAACACTCCGGCGTCGAAATAGAACGGGGAGTAATTACTGGCGGATTCACCGTAAAACTCTCCGTAGACGCTCACCGGCGACGGCATGACCGGCGCGAACGCGACGGCGTAGACGAGGGAGGTCGTGCCGCTCCAGGTGGTGAATCCGAACGTCCCGTCGAACTGGCCGAAAAACGGGGTCAGGGTGGGAACGGCGGTGGCGGTGAACCGGGTGCCGCCGTCGGCAAAGTCCAGCCGTGCCACGCCTGCGACCGCCGTGTTGCCTTCGTTCATGAACTGATATTTCGCCTGGATCCCCGGGTCACCGATCTCCGTCGAGGTCACTCCCTTCGATGTATGGTTGATCAGTCCCGACATGAGGAAACCGAACTCGAAGTTGTGGACGAGCGAGGCCTTCACGAGCGTCGGGATCGAATAGAATCCGTCGCTCAGGAGCAATCCGGTTTCGACTTCGAGGTATCCGGGGGCGGTCAGGAACGCGTTGTCCGCCGCCGAGGGGCGCGTGGGGTTGGCGGCCGGGAGGCCGCCGCCGGCATTGTCATCCGTCCGGTCCTGCCCGGCTGCCGGCAGGGAGATCACGAAAAGTGTTGCAAGAACGGGGAAGAATTTTCTCATACGGTTCGAATTTTTGGTTGAATGATACCGTAAATATAACAAAAAACGGGGAGGATGTACCCGCACACCCCCGAAAATACCTGCCGCAGTGCGCCGGCTATCGTAACAGCATCATCTTCCTGACGTCGACTGTCCCCGCGTGGGTCAGTCGGAGAATGTACAATCCGCTCGGCAGCCCGGTGCCGTCGAATGTCAGCGAGTGCGTACCGGCCGCCTGGGTTTCGTCCACGAGGACGGCCACCCGCCGCCCCGCGGTGTTGAAGACTGTGAGCCCCACCCGCCCTGTCCGCGGAATTTCGTATGCGATCCGCGTCGCGGGGTTGAACGGGTTCGGGTAGTTCTGCGACAATCCGAAACCCCCGGGTACAGACGGACCCCCCGGAGCCTCGTCCGGACGCGGGGGCGGCGGGGGCAGTTCGGACGTGTGCGTGATCCGTATCCGGTTCAACGGCGTCGCGCCGGCTCCCCCTTCCAGGGTGAGTGTTCCCGCCGAATCCACCTTCACCCAGTAGGCCTCCCCCGGCCGGACGGTGTCCGAGGGGAGATACCCTCCCGAGTACCCGTAGAACTGACTCGTTACCATGCCGGCGGGATCGGAGGTGATCGAACCGGCCGGCACGGGGGTCGTCATCGAACCGATGATGTTCCAGCCCGCCTCCACGGTGATGGTTATCTCGATGATTTCCGTCCCGTCCAGCGTTCGGGGGGAGACCGGCACGTCCGGGAACTTCGCCCAGTATCCCCTCCCGGGAAGGAGGGAATCCCCGGGAGCGTACGAACCGCCCGTGTAGGCATATGCCGGTGAAACCGCGTCGGGAAAATTGGTTGAAAGCCTGGGATCGCCGAGCGTCACCGGGTTCGAGATCAGGTTCCATCTGGCGTGTACCTCCACGTCCACCGTCCCGGGGCCGATGACCGGCAGGCTCGTCGTGTACACCGACCTCCCGTGCGTGAAGGCGGCGAGGGTCCGCGACCCCGCGTGGATGTCGATGTCGTGCACCGTCACCCCCGGAAGGTCGTCGCCAAACTCTGTCCAGGTGGCTCCGAGGTCGGTGGTCCGCATCACGTTCAGGTCGGAGGCCACGTAGAGCGTGTTCGGATAGAGCGGGTCCACCAGGACGTCGTTCAGCGGAATGTCCGGGAGCCCGCTGCCGATATCGGTCCAGGAGGCGCCGTAGTCCGTCGTGCGGTAAATATGCCCCTGGTCGTCGTACTCCCTGAACCCGGAGAGCGTCACGTAGGCCACGTTCGCGCTCTCCGGGTCCGCGGTCACCCGGGACACCCACCGCAGCGGCAGCCCACTGTCAATTTCCGTCCAGCCGCCGCCCCCGTCGGTGGTCACCCAGACGCGCCCGTCCCCGGTGCCGGCGTAGACCACGTTCGAATCGGTGCGGGAGACGTCGATTGTCGACATCGTGCTGTAGAAACCCGGGAGGCCGTAGGTGAGTGTCGGGGATATTTTCGTCCACGACTGCATGTTGTTCGTCGTGCGGTAGACGGCGTTCGTGCCCGTGTAGAGCGTCTTCGGGTGCTGCAGGTCCATGGCGATGGGGGTCTGCCAGTTCACCGGTTCGGCGAAGTTGATCCCCGTCGTGCCGTTGCTGAACGATGCGCCGCCGTTCGTGGAATAGAGCAGGCCGGCGTTCTGGTATTCGGCGTAGATGTAATTCGAGTCGGTCGGATCGACGAGGCAGTTGAACCCGTCTCCGCCGGCGATGATGCCCCAGTCGTCGGGGACGCTCGTGTGGGTCCGCGAGGTGGAATTGTCCTGTGCCCCGCCGAGAAGGTGGTACTCGTTCTGCGGCGCGATCGTGCCTGCGTAGAACTGCGTGACGGGCAGGTTCGGACACTTCACCCAGGTCAGCCCGCCGTTCGTCGAGGTGAACACACCCCCGTCATTTCCGAAAACCATTTTGGCCGTGTCCGAGGGGGCGTATTCGATAACGTGGTGGTCCACGTGATAGCTCCCGCCGATTCCCGCGTGACCGAAGGTGGCCCCGTCGAACGATTTGTACATCGATGTCATTCCCACCCAGAGGCGGTTGGGATCGTCGGGGTGAATCCTGAGGATATTGTTGTACCAGACCTGCCCTTCCGAAAACCCCCCGCTGTTGTCGTACACTTTCGACCAGTTGAAGCCGTGGTCGAAGCTTTTATAGACGCCGTCCCAGTTGTAGCCGCCGCCGCCCGCGACGCTCGCGTAGACGACCGCGTTGTCACTCTTCGACCAGTCGATGGAGATCGACCCGATGTCGGGGTCGTTGAACGGAAAACCGCCCGTCACCTGGATCCAGAGCGCCCCCCCGTTCGTTGTCATGTACAGACCGCTCCCCGGACCGGAACGGGAGACCGTCGGGAGGGTTCTGTAGTATGTGAATGTCGCCGCCAGGACACGCGCGGTGTCGCTCGGGTCGATCAGGATGTCCGAGGCGCCGGTGGTATCGTCGACCTGGAGAATTTGCGTCCACGATCCCCCGGCGTCCGTCGATTTATACACCCCCTTGTCGGTGTTCTTGCTCCTGTAGAGGCCGAACGCCGCCACGTAGATGGTGGAGGGATTGAGCGGGTTGACGGCGATCTTCGCGATATGCCCGGTCTCCTCCAGTCCGAGGTTCGTCCACGTGGCGCCCGCGTCGGTCGACCTCCAGATACCGTTCCCGGGGTAGGTGTCGACGCTGCTCGGGTTCGATTCGCCGGTCCCGACGTAGATCGTCGAAGGATCCGCCGGGTCGAAGGCCAGCGCTCCGCTCGAAAAACTTTCGTTGAAGACGTTGGCCCACGTCAGGCCGAAATCGGTCGATTTCCACACCCCGCCCGATGCGGCGGCGGCGTATAGGATATCTGGATCGGTTGGGTGGATGAGCACCGCCGTGATCCGCCCGCCGATGTTCGTCGGCCCGACGGATGTCCACGTCGGTGAAGCCGCGGCCTGCGGAACGGCGGTGAGCCGGGTTTTCCGGAACGCAGTCGCCGAGCGTCGGATTTTGGAGGCCACCCGGTCCGGCAGGGACATCTGCGGGTACGCCCGCCGGGCGAAAAACCAGTCGTCTTCGGGCTGGGCGCCTCCCGCGGCCAATTCCGCCCGGACCTTCGCGAGCGCCGCGAGGCGGTCATGACGCGGGTGGTGCCGTTGCGTCTGGAGGAAGAACGCCAGGAACAACACGAGGGGCGCAACGGGCTGGTAGACGAATTTCATCTCTTCGAACGCGCTGGTGAGGTGACGGATCCGGAATCATGAAATCCCGGCGTGGCAGAAGGAAAGGTAGGTAAAGGGAGGATAACCATCAAGCGTTTGGAGGGGCCCGCGGCTCCGGCTCCCTCATTTCAGCAGCACGAGCCTCCTCGTTTCCGTGTCGTCCCCGGCCTGCAGCCGGTAAAAGTAGACGCCCCCGGCGAGGCCGCCGGCGTCCCAGCGAAGGGCATGGTTTCCGGCGGGAAGTCTCGCGGAGACCAGCGTACTCACTTCCCTCCCCAGCATGTCGTAGATTTTCAGCGTGACGTCGGCCGGCGACCCGATCCGGAAGGAGATCGTCGTGACGGGGTTGAACGGGTTGGGATAGTTCTGTCCGAGGGCAAACCCTCCCGGCAGGGATTCGTCACGGACGGCCGTCGTGAGGGACGGGCCGGTGACCGGCAGTTCGATCCACGACGGCCCGCCGGGCGAGGAAAGCACTTCGGAGTGCGACGACAGGAAATACGGGATCGTGTTGGCCTGGTCCGGCTGGAGGAGGTCGAACGACGTGACTTCCACGCCGATGCGGTGCCCCGCGGGAACGAAATGCGACAGCGCCCTTCCTTCGATGTCGATCGTGCGGATCTCCCCCGGGACGTTGTCACGGACACCGTTGATGGCCCGGCTCATGAGGTTCCAGGCGTACCCGGTGTCCTGCCATGAAACGTCATAGTACCGGACGTGGGCCTGGAATTTTGCGGCGTCGCTCCTGACGTGGATCCTCCCGGTGGGAGTTCCGGTGATCTCCGCGTCCGCGTCGAGGGGTTCGGACATCAGCCGGACGGGCGCGCTCGTGAACGCCGACATGAACTCCGTCCCGCCGTAGAGGTGCTCCCATGCGCTGTCGGCGGAGTAGGCGGTGTCGTATTCCAGAGAGAACGGGAGTTCAGAGGAGTCGGACGGCGCGGCCGCGGTGAGGCCGGACGCTGTGAGATAGAAACGCGCCATGCTGTGCGGCTGCGGGGGCCAGACGGGTACGGTGTGGAGGGGCCATCCCGGTCTGTCGTCGGCGTAGAGGACCAGCGGAAGGGAGTCGTCGTCGAGCGAAAAACCCTTGATCCAGTGGTCGAACCACTCGACCGTCTTCTGGAGAAGCGTGAGTGCCTGGGAGTTGTCCAGGGGTTCGCCGTGACCGTTGGTCCCGAAATAGGACCGGACGGGGACGCCCCGGGCCGCGATCGACTCGCGGGCCCGGATCCCGCCGTTCGCCGGAAAGAGGAAATCGGCCCAGCCGAGCTGCTGGAACACCGGAATCCGGACGCTGTCGAGCCGCGCCTCGAGGTCGCGGAGGTTGATGTACGCCATCAGTGAGTCGTACTCGTCGGCGATGATCAGCTCGCGGACCGAGTCGCGGTCGTCGCAGTACCGGACTGACCCGATGCTCAGCTCGCGGGGAAGGCCGCGGGTGACGCAATTGTTGGGAACGAGGTCGGTCGCGTAGCTCGGCGTGCCGATGATCGGAACGACGGCCCTGATCCCCGGCATCCGTGCCACGGCCGCCATCCAGGAGTGTATCCCCCCCTGCGAACCGCCCGTCACCCCGAGGGCATCGGGATTGATCTGGCTGTAGTTCCGGAAATAATTGATGATCTCGACGAGGTCCTGCTCCTCCCTCGGGCCGCTCACCGTCGAACATCCTCCGGAGGCCCCCTGCCCCCTCACGCTGTAGGCGAGCGAGGCATACCCGTAGAACGCCGCGGTCTGCGCGATGGACTGCATGTCCCCCCTGCTCCCGCCGTACCCGTGGATGAGGATGATGCCGTCGAAGCCTTCCGCCGGCGGTAGTCCGATCGGCTTCATGATCCGCGCCTCGAGGAGGACCCCGTCGCTCATGAGGACCTCCACGTCCGTCTGGACCTGGGCGCGAACCCGGCCCGGGAACATCAGCAACAACAGGCAGGCGATCCCCGCCCCGACGGGCATGAGAAACGCGCGGGTCGTGAGCCTCTTCATGTTCATCTCAACGCCTCCGGGGGGAGATTGGTCGCGGGCGCACAAAACCCGGTTCACTCCAAACCCCGCCGCCTGAGGAGTGCGTCGACCTTCGGCTCGGCTCCGCGGAACTTCACGTACTGCGCCATCATGTCGTTCGAGCCCGCCGAGAGCAGGTGCTTCCTGAAGGAGGCGGCGAGTTCCCGGTTGAACAGGCCCGTTTCCTTGAAGGCCTGGAAGGCGTCGGCGTCGAGGACCTCCGCCCAGATATAGCTGTAATACCCGGACGAGTAACTCTCACCGGAAAAGATGTGGCTGAAGTTGGTGCTCAGGTACCGGGGTTCGATTTCATCCATGATCCCCATTTTTTCGAGTGAGGCTTTCTCGAAAGCGGCGGCATCGGCGGGGGTTGCGTCGGTCAGGACGTGCCAGTCCATGTCCAGGAACGACGCCGCCAGGTATTCCACCGTCGCGAACCCCTGGTTGAAGTGTTTCGACATCTCGAGTTTGCCGATCAGTTCCTGCGGGATCGGCTCGCCGGTCAGGTAATGCACCGCGTAGGTTTTCATGACGGCCGGGTCCATGGCCCAGTTTTCCATGATCTGAGAGGGCATTTCAACGTAATCCCTCGGCGTCGATCTCGACCCGGAATAGACCGTGTTCCCGAAGAGGCTGTTCAGGGCGTGCCCCAGTTCGTGAAACAGTGTCTGCACCTCGTCGACGCTCATCAGCGACGGTTTGTCCGCGGTGGGTTTGGAAAAATTTCCGACGTTGTAGACCAGCGGCGTCACGAATTTCCCGTCCATGTTCGACTGGCTCCTGAAACTGCTGGACCAGGCGCCCGCCCTCTTGCCGTCACGGGGGTAATAATCGCTGTAAAACAGGCCGAGGTGTTTCCCGTCGCCTTCGGTCACCTCGAAGACCTCGACGTCGGGGGCGTACACCTGGATGTCCTTCCTGGGGATGAACCGGATCCCGTAGAGCTTCTCCGCCACGTCGAACGCCCCGCGGCGCACGTTTTCCATTTTAAAATAGGGACGGAGCATCGCTTCGTCGAGCGCGTATTTTTCCTTCTTGACCTTCTCCGCATAGTACCACCAGTCCCATGCCGCCAGCCTGAATCCGCCCCCCTCCCGGTCGATGATGGCCTGCATGTCCGCGATCTCCGCGCGGGCGCGTTTCAGTGAGGGCGTCCAGAGGTCGTTCAGGAATCTGAAGACGTTCTCCGGGTTCTTGGCCATGTTCCGTTCGAGGATGTAGTCGGCGTGCGTCCTGTAGCCGAGGAGATTCGCCCGCTTCACGCGGAGTGCCGCTATCGAGGCGATGATCTTCTTGTTGTCGAACCCGTCGTCGTTGTTTCCGCGGTTGACGTAACCCTTGAAAACGATCTCCCGCAGGTTCCGCTTCTGTGCATACTGCAGAAAGGGGATGAAACTCGGTTTCTGGAGTGTGAACGCCCACTTCCCCTCCATGTTTTTCGCGGCGGCGAGATCGGCGGCCCCCCTGACCGCGTCCTCCGGCAGTCCCGCGAGATCATCCTGCTTGTCGATGACGAGGATGACCGCGTTCGTCTGGTTGAGGTGGTTCTGGCGGAACTTCACGTAGAGGTTGCTCAGCTCCTCGTTGATCTTCCGCAGTGTCGCCTTGTCCTCGTCGTTGAGGTTCGCCCCGCTCCGGACGAAATTCTTGTAGTAGTTCTCCAGGAGGGTGTTCTCCTCGGCGTTCAACCCGAGGGTTTCCTTCCCGTCCCAGAGCGCCTTCACGCGTGCGAACAGTTTCGGGTTCAGGCTGATGTCGTCGCCGTGCCTGGTCAGCAGCGGGTCGACCTCCTGCGAGATTTTCTGGAGCTCGTCGTTCGTGTTGGCCCCGTTCAGGCATCCGAACACGCGGGAGACGTTGTCGAGCGTCCTGCCGCTCTTTTCGAGGGCAGCGATGGTGTTCGCGAAGGTCGGTCCGTCGGGGTTGTCGGCGATCGCCTCCACCTCCGCCGCCTCGAGCCTCATCCCCTCCCGGAACGCGGGCATGAAGTGGGCTTCCGTGATCGCGTCGAACGGAGGCGTCTCGAACGGCGTGTCCCATTTTCCGAGGAGCGGATTGCCGGTTTGGTCCGATTGTCCGGGGATGAGCATGAGGGCTGTCAGGGCGAGTGAATATTTTATCATGGTGTTTGGCCTTTTGCCTTGGCCGGATAGGAGTACCCGGGCGGATTTTCGATACTCATGATGGAACCGGGCCGGCAGTCTGCGTCCACCGACGCCGGGCCGACAATGGGTCTGACATTCGGTCGGCGGGTGATAGCGGGAATATAAGGTTTCGGGTCGAGAGATTCAATCGTGGTTCCGGGATCACCTCACGAAGGTATTTTTAACCCGTTTGGAGGTGAGGAAGTAGGGAACCCAGATGATGACGGAGAGGAGGTCCCTGACCAGGTCCGTTGAATCATCCCCCTGTACCGCGGTGACCGCATACTGGAGGTGATCAACGACAAGGGCGTCGAGAAGGAAGAGGGCCGGGCCGGCGATGATCAGGATGATCATCAGACGGGGTGCCTCCTTCAGTTTTCTGAAGAAGTAAATCGCAGCCACCACTCCGAAAAGAATCAATGCCCCGTTCAGGAAATACTCCGCTCCGATGAGCGCACCGAAGTACGGCATGTATCCTTCCCCCGATTCGGTTGTCAGGGCATCCCATCGGCCGGAATTGAAGAGGGCGATAAAATCCCCCATTTCCACCATGTTCACCAGCGGTCGGAAAATCAGGCCCATGGCCGGAAGGAGAAGAAATCCCGAAATACCCTCCGGGACGGGGGCGGGGACCACCGGGTCGGCGGGCGGGGAGTCGGGGTCTTCCTCCTCCGCCGGATCGTCGACCGTCGGGGATTGTTCGATCACCGGAGTATCCCCCCCGGCCGGCGTTGTGCTCTCCGCCGGCGATCCCGCGTCCGGTTCAGGCGGATCCGCCCCGGCCTTACGAAGTCTCACTGCCCGCCGGATCGGGAAAAACCCTCCGAGCAGCAATGCCCCGGTCAGAATGAAGAAGACCGGGGTGAAGCTCATGATACCGTCCGGGTACTTGGTGAAGATCGTCCCGATGTTACTCAACGCACTGGTCACGTCCGCCTCGTATTTCCGGAAGGACTCGGGCGGCACCCGGTCCGTCAGTGTGGTGTACCCGTACTCGATCTTCACCCTGTTGCCCGCGCCGGTCAGGCTGTAGGTGAACTGAAATGCCTCATTATTCACGAAGGATGCGTCGTCCTCGACGTCCCACGGTTCCGGGAAATCCACGAACGTGACGTACTCGATGGACCTCGGGTGATTGATCCCCAGCGGTACGGTCCTCCCCTCATCCGGGAGACCCCCCAACAACCGCCGGACCAGGGTCGCGTATACGGCCGCCTGCTTTCGGTTGATCGTCGCCGAACGGGTCCAGAAAGAATCGATGGAATACCGCTCCGAGAGGGTGAAGGTATTGCCGACGGTGTCGTCCTCCTCGACTCTCATCGGTTCCAGGGTGTGGACGCCGTCGTATTCGCCGGAATAGTATTCGTAACCGATCTTCTCGAGTTCTTTCGCGGTCCGGCGTCCGAAAAAGTTCCGTGCATAGTTTGCACGGGCACCGTAGAATTTTGATACAACCTCCAGCTCCACCGGCCGTGAAAAGTCCGTGATCCGGAAATATTCCTCGTACTGTTCCCGGGAGGAGACACCTTCCCGCGGATGGATATCCACGAGTCCGTCGGATCCCTCCCCGACCACCAGGCCCTTTGTCTCCAGGGCCATGCACCGTCCGGTGAGGGGTCCGCGCTCGAGGGTTTCGGTGGGATCGACAAAATATTCCTCTCCGTCGAGACCGATTCTCACCACGACGTGATCGAACGCGAGCGGCCAGGGGTGATCGACGACGATTTCCGCCCGTTTCCATGAGTTGACGAGCACAGGGTCGGCGGCAATGCCCGCCCCCTCCAGCAATGCGCAGAGCAGGAGTGATTTGTCCTTGCAGTCTCCGAACCGCTGCTTCAGCACCTTCGCGGGGGATGTCGGCCGGTGGGAACTCTGACCGACCTCAATGCCGAAATACCGTATCTCGTCCTGGACGAATGTCAGTGCGGCGCAGGCGTACTCTTCGGGAGTCGGATGGTCGGCCCGGAGACGGTCGACGACTTCTTCCAGGCCCCCCGTTTCAGAACGCGAAGCCGCGTACACATCCCTCGCCCACCCGGCCACGTCCTGCCAGGAATGAAATTCGCTCAACCGGATTCTGGGGTAGGGATCGTACCAGGACGGAACGTCCTCTTCCATGGTCAGGGCTGGTACGTTCTTCTCCCTCCAGACATATGTGGAGTGCCCCCCCTCGTCCGCAGGTTTGGGCAGCGTGTAGGGGGTATCGGCGGTGATTTCGATCGTCCTCCCCGCGGGGACCCTGAGACGGCAGTACCTCAACTGGATCGGGATCGAGTACCGCATTTCAAAGGACCCGAGAAACTTGCCGCCGAAGATGGGGTTCTGGCCTCTGACCGAATAGGCGTACTCCAGCGTATCGCCGGGGCGAACGTCTTCCAGCAGCAGGACACCGGTGAGCCGTCCGTCGTAGAGGTTATACTCGAGGCTGTTCTCCCTCTGGAGAATGTTGAAGGTCTGCCTCGAGAGCAGGTCGTGGATGAGGCCGTTACGCCTGACTCGCACGTAATGAACGCTCGCGCGGTTGTAGGAAGGTGCGTAGGTAATCTTGAGTGTCGAGAGTTCCTGCAGACCCGTGGGCCCGAGGACCTTCACCGCGACATGGTAGAACCAGGTGAGCGATGCCACATCGTACTGTTCGTCCACGAGGAGGTAGGACGATCCCTCCCCGGCGGCCGGACTGAAATCCGGGTCCGCCCCGGGTATGCGGACGGTACTGACCCAGGAGGGGATGGCCCGGATGGTGATCCCGTCACGCGTTCCCGCTTCGAGGAAAGTCGTCCGACAGGCAGTCACGAAAATGATCAGGACTGCCGCCCTGACGACCTCCCGGAAGATTCCCGTTCGGCCGTGGTGGACACCGGGATTGCCGTACTCCCGTGATGACATCGGTGCGCCTCCTGATTGCCTCCCCTGAGTACCTCCGGGGAAGTATAGATAATTTTCTCTCAAATTCAAGTCCGGAAATCCGCTCGTCGACACCGGTCGAACCGTGCCCCGGAATCATCGGACGAGACGACGGATATCCCTATCTTTTTGTACAGAACCTCCTCACCATGGCTGCCGCGATACGCTCCGCGTTCGCGAGGATCGTGAGGCTCGAATTGACGGCCAGCGACGTCGGTATCGCGGCACCGTCCGTCACGAAGAGGCCCGGATAATCGAAGACTTCCCCGTACGCGTCCGTGACCCCGTCCTCCTTGCGGTCCGCCATCCTGCACGACCCGATCATGTGTGTGGTCTCGAACCGGATCCCCGCGCGTGCGGCGCCTTCGTCGTCCACGCCGGTGATCCTGACGACGCGTGCCCCGTTGCGGGTGAGGATCGAGTGGAGGATGTCCTTGGTGTTTCTGTAATAGGCCGCCAGGACGGAGTCGATCGGCAGCTCGGGAGTGATCTTCCCATCGGGTCCCAGGGTCACCGAGGCCGCCGGAGGTGTGAGCCCGAGTGCGTACAGGACGATCATCCGCCGGCGGAACTGTTTCATGAGCTCGACGTGCGCCTCCCCCCAGTAATCGGGTTCACGGTCCTCCCCCTCCAGGACCAGGCGGGCGGCCGAGACGGCGTGCAGCGGCAGTGGTTTCGCCGAGGAGATCGTAATCCCCAGGGAGTCCAGGAACTCGTAACTGATCATACCGGGGTGTGACCTTCCGAGGAGCATGTCGCCGTCCATGAAACCGTCGGGCAGGAGCCCGGCGGCCTTGACGCTTCCGTTGAACGCGATGTTTTTTCCGACGTGCGAACTTAACCGCGGCATCAGGGCGGTCGAGCCGAGCAGGAGTTTCGCCGAACCGATCGTTCCCCCGCCGAGGACGACCAGTTTTGCCCGGACCGCGAAGGAATCGCCGGACAACACGTTCCGGCACTCAACCTCGTACCGCTCGGGAATCTGCCCGATCGGGATTTGCCGGGACGCCGGACCGCCGTCCGGACGGAGGGGCCGGATGCGAACCGCCTCCGTGTCGGTGAGGAACCCGACCCCGGCCCTCTTCGCCTGAGGCAGATAATTCATGTGGAGAGATTGTTTCGCCTGGTAGATGCATCCCGAGACGCAGTAACCGCTCCCCTGACAGCCCCGTACCGCGTACCGGGCCCGGTCGCAGGAATATCCGAGGTTCTTCATGAGTTTCGCGAACACGACACCCGATTTGGGGATTTCGTCGGGACCGATCTGCTCGACGTTGATCATCTCCTCGGCGATATCGTAGTAGGGATCCATCGCCCGCCGGTCGAGGGCCCCGGGCCAGAGCCGTTTTCCGTCGGGACCGGCAAGGTCAAAAGCGACCGAGGGAGCGCGCAGCGAGACCATTTCGTAAAATCCCGACCCGCCGCCGAGCCCTTCCGCATAGGTAAATCCCACGTTGTCGGATGATGTCCCCTTGAGATAGTGTAAGAGGTACTTCGGATCGTTTGTCTGTCGGAAATCCTTTTCAGGATCGATGTTTCCCCCCTTCTCGAGGACCAGGACGCTGCATCCGGCCTGACCCAGTCTGAGGGCCGGCGCCGCCGCCCCGAATCCGCTTCCGATGACCAGTATTTCCGTGTGCAGAGTGCGCATGGCTGACCCCTTCTAGACGTAGTTTCCGTTGGTCGTCAGTTCGTGGGAGAGAAAGGGGGACGGGTCACGGTAATAGATCTCGTCGGGATCGTACACCCTGCCGGTCCCGGGGTATCCGATCAGGGGACAGCCGCCCTCATCGTCATAAATACTCCCGAAAAAACTCACCTGGCACATGAAAACGGCCGCCTGGTAGAGACGCGAGATGATCGCATCGCCGCGAAGTCCCTCCCGGATGACCCGTGTGCGGTCCGCCGGCGCGAGCAGGTGAAACCGCTCATCCCCGTGGAGATCGGCGCTGCGCGAAGCGAGGTCGGAGACGAAAAACCGGCAGTGCGTGTGGAAGGGGTAATATTCGTCGGTATAGATACGCACAAGGTTGGGGTCGCCGATCCACGCCCCCGGGATCACCGTCACGACGAACGCCCGGAGATATTCTTCGACGAGATCAGGGTCGTCCTTGAATTTCGAGGGATAGGCCTTGAACAGGATCTTCGCGGGAGTGCATCCGACGAGCGTGGCGCCGAGCAACAGGCTGATCCGGGCGACGAACGCCTTGCGGGTGATCAGGTTCCCGGGCCGGTCCTCACCGGAGAGCGTGACACCCTTCGGTGGACGGTGATCGGACGGTATATTGTTGCCGTTTCGCATCTTCGGTATCCCGGGACAAGATACCGCATGCGGCAGGCGTCTTTGTCAGAATAATGTCAGGGTGTTGTAAATGATTCCCACCCTGCGGGAAGGCGGGGGCTGGGAGAGGCGGTCGTCACGGAGTGGAGTCAGTCGTGATGATCAGCCGGTTCCATGCCCTCGGCCCCGGGGAGTTTTCCGGCGAGGGATTGCGGATCGTGGATGAGCATCGGGAGGTGTTGTGGACAGATCAGAAATTTCTTTCCACGGTAGTCGAGGGTGATGAGGGGAACCTCCCGGGCGGTCCTGCCGCAGGCGAGGCATCGTGGTGGGGTGTCGTGTTCGGAGGCCATGGTCCGGATCTGATCCGATGATGGTTATTGGACGACGTAATTCATCTTTTGAAGCTCCTCCCGCGCGCGGGCGCGCTGGTCCCCCTGGAGTTCGATGTTCCCCCCCTTCACCGTGCCGCCGGTACCGCACCGTTCCTTCAGCGCGTGCGCGATTTCCTTCATGGTGTCCGGGTTGTGGTGCAGTCCGGTGACCAGCGTGACGGTCTTCCCCTTGCGCCCCTTTCTGTCGAGCCTCAGCCTGACTGCCTGCCCCCTCCCGTCATGACCGCGGGGCGGGCCCCCGGCCGGACCCCGCCCCGGGACGGCTGCGGATGCGTCCTTTCCCGAACCGGGGAGCAGTACGCGCAGATCTTCGAGCGATTTGAGTTTCATGACCCGTGTGTGTTCGTTCGGCGCATGATCGGGACCCGGTGCCCGGGACGGTCGGTTCACCGGTCCGGTTTCAGGACCGTCATCCGGCGTTCGGCCAGCATCGCATTGATCCCGGCCATCGCCGTACCGGTGAAGGCGGTCCATTGGGTTTCCATGGCCTTCACCGCCGTCTCCCCCTCGCGCACGGCCGCAGCCTGGGATTCCGTCGGCTGGGCGTCGGCATTTTGAAGGATGAGCATGACGTACATCAGCCGGCGCTGGATACCGTTGAGGGTCTGCTTGACGGATTTCCCCTCCCGGACGGTCGTGTAGATGATGTCGACATCCTGGGGCGGACCGTCTCCCTCCGACACCCGGAGTATCCTGTCGAAAGCGTCGAGCGAGTCGAGCAGGACCCGGTCTTTCACCTCGCCGCGGAGCGCCGCGATCTGGGAACGGAGGGAGTTCGATCCACGGACCAGACGCTGTATCCTGTCCAACCCGTCGTAACAGTTCATCGAGAGGTCGAACTGGCGCCTCAACACCGGGGCCGCGGCCGTCACCCTGGGGTCCATCGTCACGGTCAGCGTCCTGGGGATGCTCTTCCCGTCAACGGTGAGGATCACCGTGTAGGGACCGGGCATGACCCACGGGCCGTCCGGGCCGCTCGCGGTGTTCCCGTACACCGCGGCGATCGGAAACGACCGGGGCAGATTCTCAGGCGGGGGGTAATGCAGGTCCCACACGAACCGGTGCGTCCCCGGGTCGGCCGACAGCGACATCCGCGGACGGATCCAGTAGGTGGGGAACCTCAGGTCGCGCTCGTCGATCTCCTCCGGGGGGTCTTTGCTGGAGAACTTCCGGATGATGGTCCCCTTCGGGTCGATGATGTCGAGCGTGACCTCCCCGGCTGCGGAGGGCAGGTAGTAGTCGAGGACCGCCCCGTCCGGGGGGTTCTCCCCGGCGGGTTCGTCCGGCGGAAGGGGGGTGTCCGTGTTCATGTTCCACCGGACGCGGACGGCCGGGTGGGGCTCAAAAAACCTGACGCCCGTGCCGGGATCCCCCGCAGATCCCGTCGCGGCCATCTGGCGCAGCGAGCTGACGTCGTCGAGGATCCAGAACGAGCGGCCGTGCGTACCGACCACGATGTCGGCATCGTGTATCACCAGGTCGCGGATCGATGTGGCGGGCATGTTGTTCCGGAGTGATTGCCAGTGGTCCCCGTCGTCGAAGGAGACGTACACTTCCCTCTCCGTCCCCGCGAAGAGGAGACCTTGTTGTTCGGGGTCCTCCCGTATGGTGTTCACCGGTCCGCTCACCGGGAGACCGGCGACGATTTCTTTCCAGGTCGCACCCCCGTCATGAGTCCGGAAGATATGCGGGCGCCAGTCGTCGAGTTTCATGCTGTTGACGGCTGCGTACGCCGTGCTCCCGTCATGGTGACCCGCGTCCATGCCTGCGACCTTGCTCCAGGATGTCAGTTGCGGGGGAGTGACGTTTTTCCAGTTCCGGCCGCCGTCGCGCGTCAGGTGCACCAGTCCGTCGTCCGTCCCAGCCCAGATGAGGCCGGCGTCCACCGGGGAGAGTGCCAGTGAATAGATGACTCCCCTGCGGGGCTGGTCGGCGAGCTCCGGGGTGGTGAAGATCCCGATGTTCGGGGGGACCTCCGGTTTTTCGCGCGAAAGATCGGGGCTGATCGCTTCCCACCTGGCCCCTCCCGTGGTCGTTTTGAACAACACGTTCGCCGCGAAGTAGAGCGCGGTCCGGTCGATCGGAGAGAACATCAGCGGAGCCGTCCGGAGGGTGCGGTACTTTCCGGAACGGACCGCCTCGGGGGCTACGTATTGCGTCTGCCCGGTGGATTTGTCGAACCGTGTGACCCTGCCGCCGTAGATGATGTCCGGATGAAGCGGGTCGGGGGCGATGTATCCGTATTCGTCCGCTCCGACCGGATGCCATTCCCTGAACGTGATCTGGCCGTCGTTCCCCCTGCTCACGATCCCGACCGAACCGCTTTCCTGCTGGCCCCCGTACACGTTGTAGGGAAACTGGTCGTCGGTGATGACGTGGTAGAACTGCGCCGTCGGCTGGTTGTACCAGGAGCCCCACGATTCCCCGCCGTTGACGGTGACGACTGCGCCCTGGTCGGCCGCCAGAATCATGATGTCGGGATGGAGGGGGTTGATCCAGATCGTGTGATAATCGTCCCCGCCCGGGGCACCCTTGAATCCGGTCCACGTTACGCCGGCATCGGTGGACTTGTATGTCTGGATGTTCCCCGAAAAGAGGACGTCCTTGTTTTTGGGGTGCACCTTCAGTTCCGCGAAATCGCTTCCCCGGCTCCAGACCCTCCTCTCGGATGCGACGTGCGTCCAGCTTTCCCCCGCGTCGTCGGAACGATAGATCCCCCCGTCCTGCCCGGCGTCCACCGCCGCGTACATCCTCGACGGGTCGTCCGGCGCAATGGCGATGCCGATCCTCCCCAGCCCCTGGTCCGCGGTCGGCAGTCCCCTGGTCATCTGCCTCCAGGTGTCGCCTCCGTCCGTCGATTTGAAGAGCCCGCTGGTCCTCCCCTGCCATGCGCCGTTTTCCCACGGTCCCTGTCGCGCCGACCAGAGCACTGCGAAGAGGGTTCGCGGGTTCCCCGGATCGAACTCCAGGGCGATCGCGCCTGTGTTCTCGTCTTTATACAGGACCTTCTCCCAGGACGATCCTCCGTCGGTCGATCTGAACACGCCGCGTTCCTCATTGGGTCCGTAGGGATGGCCGAGGGCCGCGACGAACACCCTGTCCGGGTCGCCGGGATCCACGATCACCGCGCCGATCTGCAGGGCATCTGACAGCCCCCTCTGCGTCCAGGTCCTGCCGGCGTCGGTGGACCTGAACACTCCGTCGCCGACGGAGAGGTCCGGCCGTTGGAGCCCCTCGCCGCTTCCCACATAGAGGATGTCGGGATTCGAGGGTGCCAGCGCGATCGCGCCGATCGAACCGGTGGGTTGGTCGTCGAAGATCGGCTTCCAGGTCCGGCCGTAATCACTCGTGCGCCACACGCCCCCGTTGTTGACTCCGATATAGAAGACGTTTGGCTGGCCGGGAATACCGGCGACGCCGACCGTCCTCCCCCCCCTGTGGGGTCCGATCATGCGCCATCGGAGGTGGGAGGTTTCGATGGGATTCTGGGCCCGGGTTCCCGTTGCCATCGTGAACATGACGATGAGAAGGGAAACAATCGACGTGCGTCTGGTATTCATGGTTGATCCGGTTTTCATCCTGGAAGCGTGAGTCGCAGACCGAGGTTGAACATCGTCCGTGGGAATGGTGTTGAAATAATAGTAATAAATCGGGATTAATGGAAGTAGCGGGCAGCCGCGTCCCCCCCCCGAATCCCCGTCCGTTGGACACAATCAGCCGGGATTTTTGTTCCACTCCCCCACAATCCCTATATTCCACCGGATATCACGTGAAGTACACAGAGAAAACCAACACCCGGCCCGGGTTCCGCCTGGCTCTCGCCCTTGCATTGTCGGTCTTCTGTGGGTGCGGTGTCGGGCCGTATTACCTTCACCCCGGTGAGTCGGCGGCGCCCGACTCACTCACCGGTCCGGCCCCGGGCACCGTACCGGTCTTCCACATCGGCCTGATCGGCGACGCCGGGTACGCGGGACCGGAAAACGACGCCCCCATCCGGGCGCTCGCCGCCGAATCGAGATCCATTACGACGCCCGGACTCATCGCATACCTGGGGGATAACGTGTATCCCGACGGCATGCCCGGCCTGGACGACCCGGACCGCGACCGTACCGAGCGGGTCCTCGACACACAGATCGCTCCGTTCCTGGCCGATACGACCATGGATGTGGTTTTCATCCCAGGCAACCACGACTGGGGGGGAATGGGAAGGGAGGGCCGCGCGAGGGTCATCCTGCAGGGTGCATACCTCCGCGCGGCCACGGCATCGCGGATCGGTCTCGTCCCGGAGAACGCCGGACCGGGCCCGGCGCTCGTCATGCGCAACGATGTCGTACAGGTCATCGCCCTGGACACCCAGTGGTGGCTCCACGAATACGACAAACCGCTCTATCCGGGGGAATCGTCGGACTCCGCCACCGCCGAATTCCTGGCGGATTCCCTCTGGGGCATGATGTCAGAGTTCGGTGGAAAGGTGACGGTCATCCTCGGGCACCATCCCTTTGAGACGCACGGCCCGCACGGCGGCTTCTTCGACTGGCGTGACCACATCTTTCCGCTGCGCAACCTCGCCCCCTGGCTATGGCTCCCCCTGCCGCTCATCGGATCGGCCTACCCCTGGTTGCGCACCTCCGGCTGGTCCGGGCAGGATATTTCCAACGGACGCTACAGAAAGATGGTGCACACGCTCGGACCCCTCCTCGTCCGCGGAGGCCGCGTCATCTACGCCTCCGGCCATGAACACGACCTGCAGGTGATCCGGCCCACCGACGACCTCTGGTTCCTCGTGAGCGGCAACGGTATCCTTGAACACGCGTCCCCTCTCTCCCCCGGCGCCAATACGGTCTTCGCCTCCGAGATACCGGGATTTATGACGCTTGATATATACGATGACGGTGGTGTCCTCCTGAAAACGGTCGGATTCCCCGGCGGGGAGACGGAAGGAAGGGTGTTGTTCGAACGGTGGATCCCCGCTAAAAAATAATACAGGTCAGCGTCAGTCCCCCG
Source organism: Ignavibacteria bacterium (assembly GCA_003235555.1). GTDB lineage: Bacteria > Bacteroidota > Ignavibacteria > UBA10030 > SZUA-254 > SZUA-254. The sequence goes on from QJVY01000092.1 coordinate 66,217, forward strand.
GGGCCGAAACCCCAGCCGAAACGGCTCGTGCCATGCTCCGCGGCCGATCCTTCATCACCACCGGCTTTCCCGCCCGACCTCCTCTCCGCTTCCCGTGAAACGGCGAAACTTCCCGCCAGGTAGCCGATCGCGGAGCCGAGCAGGACGTCGGAGGGCCAGTGCTCGTTCCCCCACGCCATCGCGAGGGCCGTGAGCCCGGCGAACGAATACAACGGTACGCCCGCCCACGTCCGGTCGATCCGTTTCGCGAGGACGGTCGAGATGGCGAACGCGACCGTCGCGTGTCCGGAGGGGAGTGACTGGTGCTCGTTCCCCCACTCGAAGAAATTGTAACGGTACGCTCCACTGCCTTCGTGCGGCCTGCTCCTGCCCAGACCGTACTGGATCGTGATCGCGGGGGTTCCGGCCAGCAGCAGCGCCTCGCCCATCAGGCGGCCGGTGACGCGGATCCCGTCGTTCCCGGCGAACAACCCTCCGAAATACAATCCCAGGCTCGCGTACTGCATCGTACGCAGCCTCCCCCACTCCTTCGCCCACTCGAGCGGGTCCTCCAGGAAACCCCGGCCCGGGTGACTCACCAGAAGCCCGTTGAGGGGCTCGTCCATTCCCATGATGATTCCGAGCGCGCCGGCTCCGGTCGCGGTCCGGTCCCAGTCCGATTTTCCGAAGCGAAGGGGAGCGGTGAAGAACCCGAGAACGTCGTCGAAAGCCGTTCGGATATCCCCGACGACGGTGGCGGGGATGGTCGCATCTCGTGACTGTCGGGCGGAGTCACTCTCCGGCCGGGGGATCCGGCCGGTGGCGTTTGCGACAGGCAGGCAGAGGAAGGCTACGATGAGGGCGACGCGGACCCCCCCGTTCGAGGGATCGGAACGGACCTCACCCAAGGTGGTTCTTCGGCATTTCGAAGAACATGAGTGTTCCGGCGCCGGGACGCACCATCCGCCAGGTTTCGACCGGAAACCGGAGAGCGACGATGCTGCAGGTGGGCATGTGGGTGATGGGGGTCGGGGAAAGGAGGGCCGCAAACCGGGTCATCCCGGGATTGTGTCCTACCAGCATGGCGCTCGAGAATTTGTCGTCGAGTCCGTAGACGACGTCCTGGAGCGCGTCGGGATCGGCGTTGTAGATACCCCTGGCCTCATGGATGTTCGCGGGCGGTACGGCGAGCGCCCCGGCAAAGTGCCTCGCAGTTGCCGCCGCCCGTTTCGCCGGGCTGGTCATGATGAGTCCGACGGAATCTCCCCGTCCGGCGAGCAGGCCCGCGAGGACGCCCCCCATGAAGGGGGCGTCCCGGAGTCCGCGATTGTTGAGCGGCCGGTCGACGTCCCTCATTCCGGGAGTGTCCCAGCTCGATTTTGCGTGGCGGACGAGGTACAGAATCTTCATTGCCTGCAAAGATAGGCATTACTCCAGAGTATTCAAACCGTCCGGACGCGATCCCCCCCCGGGGGTATTTTGACGCACCCTTTACATTTTGGTGACATTCCTCCCTCCCTCCCGCCGTACTTTTCCCGAAGAACATTATCAAGGAAAATGGAAAAACGATGACACTCGTACTGATTACCGGATTGGCCCTGACACTCGCAGGAATCCTGCTGAGAAAGTTCGTTCGGACCGCCTTTGAATGTCTCGGCGCCATCTCGTCGATCCTGAGGACACGGTAATGATCCCTGACCATCAAGTACCGCTGTGAAAGGAGAACATCATGAAAACAGCCATCATCACGGTGTTTTGCATGCTTCTTCCGGTCTTCGGGCCGGCAGTCCCGCAATCCGGAAACAACGCCGTCTTCCGCGCCGGGGAGGAGCTTGTCTATGCGGTGAAGTGGAACTTCATCCCCCTGGGCAGGATCATCATCCGGACGAATATCGACTCCGCGGACACCAACCGCGTTATGGTGCTCATGGTTGTCGAGTCCACGCCCGGCCTTCCGTTCATCTCTATCAGGGACGTCAACAGGAGCGTCATCGACAGGAACCATTCCAATACCCTCCGGTACACCGGAAAACACTGGAAGGGGGACGACACGCTCTCCATCGAATACGTGTACGACCAGGAGACGAAAACGCTCACTTTTTCGGAGTGGGATCTCACCGAGAACGTCTCCCTCCACCGGGAGGTCAGTAACGACATTCCACCGTTCGTGGACGGGAACGCGCTCTTCTTCTACGCGAGGTGGAGGTCCAGTTCGGGAAAGTCCTTCCGGGTCCCCACGGTGGTGGACGGGAAATTGAGTTATACGACCCTCACTTTTTCGGGGGAGCGGGAAGCTATCGAGGTGGACGCGATTCCGGGTCCCGTCGTGGTGCGGAAATATACCGGACGGGCCGAATGGACCGGCGGGAGCTCCGCCGGACTTTCCGGCGAATTCACGGGTTGGGTGAGCGACGATCCCGCCGCGGTACCGGTGCGTGCCGAGATGCAGATCGCGCTCGGTTCCATCACCATCGAACTGGAACAGTGGAAACGGAGTGGCTGGACGCCGCCGCTTTCACTGGACTCCCGCCTTGATTAACGGACAGAAAGGAGGAAAAGGGCGATGAAAACGACCGTATCACGCATCAGACGATTGTTCATCGAATTGCGGAGTGTCGATCTCCTGATACTGACATTCATCCTCCTCCTGGCGGCGGTGGAGACGGCCTTCCGGTCGAACATCGGGGGGTGGGGGACACGGGTCCTGACTGCGATGTTGCTGGCGTCGGGGTATGCGGCCGCGGTCATGGTCATCGGCCGGAGCGGGCGCGCGTCCGGATTCCTGATATCCTGCCTGCGCATCACCCTGGTGATGGCTGCGTCTTCGGTGATCTACGGTGAGGTCGGCCATCTCATCCATGCCATTTTCCCCTTCTCGTGGGACTCGATGATCCACGCGATCGACCTGGCCGTCTTCGGCCGATTCCCGACGCTCTGGTTTGAGTCCTTCGCCCGGCCCTGGCTGACGGAAATCATGATGTTCGCCTATGTCGTCTACCTTCCCCTCCTTCCCGCTGTCGCGTTCATGGCCTACCGCAGCGTGGGACGGGACGGGATGGAACAATTTCTCTTCGAGCTGACCCTCGTCAATTTTCTCTGCTACCTCGCGTATTTCCTGATTCCGGTCTCCGGTCCCACGCGCGCGCTCGCGGACCAGTTTTCGGGGCCGCTCGACGGGTATTTCTTCACATCGGTCACCGGATACATGGCGGCGAACGTCCACCTTCCGGGGGGAGCGTTCCCGAGCGCCCACTGCGCGGCGTCCACGACGTTCCTCCTGGCCGCGCTGCGGTACAACAGGAAAACCGGGATCCTCCTCAGCCCCGTCGTGGCCCTGATCTACATCTCGACCGTGTACGGCCGGTTCCACTACGTGGTCGACGCCATCGCCGGCATTCTCGTGGCGGCGGCCGTCTACCGTTTCGCGCCGCTCCTCCACCACCGCTTCGACCGCTGGGTGCTGGGAATCGCATTCACAAAAGAACCGGAACGTGCGTTCCTGCAGCCCGCCGAACAACGGGGGGAAACGATATGAAAACATTCATGACGGGAGCCACCGGGTTCATCGGCGGCCGGCTGGCCGGGGAACTGTCACGGCGCGGGGGTGAACTCGTCGTTCTGCGCCGGGAGGGTCCGGTGTGCCCGGTGTCCGGGCTGCCCGGAGTTGAGACGGTGACTGGTGACATCCTCGATCTCCGGTCACTCGAAACCGCGATGGCGGGTTGCGGCAGTGTTTACCACCTTGCGGGGTACGCGAAAAACTGGGCGAACGACCCCGCCACCTTTACGCGCGTCAATGTGGACGGGCTCTGCAACATCCTCGAGGCCGCGCGCCGTTCGGGCGTCCGGAGGGTGGTCTGGACCTCGAGCGCGGTTACCCCCGGACCCTCGAACGGTACACCCGTCACGGAGTCGACCCTCCGGGAACATTCCTTCTACACGCCGTACGAAGCATCGAAATACGCTGCGGAACAGCGGGTCCGGGAATTTACCGGCAGCGGGCTGGAGGTCGTCACGGTCAACCCCTCGAGGGTCTTCGGTCCGGGGGTCCTCAACGAAGGAAATTCCGTCACCCGGATGATCGCGCTCACGCTCGCCGGCAGGTTCCGGTTCATCCCGGGCGACGGGGAGGCGGTCGGGAACTACGCCTTCGTGGAGGACGTCGTCAACGGGATGATCCTCGCCATGGAGCATGGGAGGCCGGGCGAGCGGTACATCCTCGGGGGCGAGAACGTGAGCTACAATGAATTCTTCCGCACCGTCTCCCTCGTGTCCGGCAGGCGACGGAAGATGTTCCACCTTCCCCGCGGCCTCGCGATGACGTTCTCACGGTTCGAGGAATTCCGCTCGGTGTTGGGGGGCCATCCCCTCATCACACCAGGCTGGATGAGGACGTTCCTGGGGAACTGGGAGGTCTCCGTGGAGAAATCCCGGAGGGAACTGGGGTACGAAACGACCCCCTTTGCCGATGCGGTGGGGAAAACGGTCAGATGGCTGTCGGACCTGCGGAAACGGGGAGGTTCGAAGTGAACGCTCCCGGGGTGCTCGCTGAAATGAGATCTCTCATCCCCGCCGGGCGGGCCAGGCCTGCGATGGTCCTGATCGTGGGAACGCTGATGGTGGTGATCAGCAGGCATACCGGGGCGGTGCCCTTCAGGGGCGCGGATTTCGCGGGGACGGGGAGTATCGGCTCCCTTCTGTCCCTCTTCCTGCCGACGTTTTTGCTCTTCGGTGTCCTGCCCGCCGCGGGTGTCGGGGTTCTGTTCGGGGGACAGTGGAGGTCCTTCGGGTTGTGCGTCGGCGACTGGAAGGCCGGCCTCAGGTTGCTCGCGGTCTCCTACCCTGTCATCGCCCTCGCGCTGCTTCTTCCCGCCGCGCTCACCCCGGAGATCAGGGACTTCTATCCGATCGACCGCACGGCCCTCGTGTCCTGGGGCGCCTTCGCACGGCTCGAGATCACCCGGATCGTGGTGTTCTACACCGCCTGGGAGTTCATCTTCCGGGGATTCATGCTCTTCGGGGTGGAAAAATCGGCCGGGCCGTGGATCGCCATCGCCGCGCAGACCATCCCCTCCTGCCTCTGGCACATCGGGATGCCGACATCCGAACTGGTCTCCTCCATTGCGGGGGGAATTCTCTTCGGGATGATGGCGGTCCGCACGCGGTCGATCCTCTGGCCATTCATCCTGCACTGCCTGATCGGCACGACCCTCGATTCTTTCATCGTTCTGACAACATAAGGAGAAACAGCCATGAACGTACTCATCACCGGGGCGACGGGATTCATCGGTAGCCACCTCGCGACGAAGCTCCATGAGAGGGGGGACCGCGTGACCTGTATTTCCAAGGATGCGATGAACAGCAGGTATCTGGAATCGCTGGGAATGGAGGTGGTGCTGTCGGACCTGGGAAACGGAATCAACTGGGTCAGGACCCTGCGGGACGTGGAGATTGTCTTTCACCTGGCCGGACTGACCCGGGCCAGGAAGGCGGAGGAATACTACAGGGAAAACCGGTCGGCCACGGCCAGGTTCATCCGCACGTGCGCGGCGCACGCCCCCGCCCTTCGCCGGTTTGTCCATGTGAGCAGCCAGGCCGCGGCCGGCCCCTCTCCGGACGGACGTCCCGTGACCGAGGACATGCCATGCCGTCCCGTCTCCCACTACGGAAGGAGCAAACTCCTCGGGGAGGAGGAAGTGCGCTCATGGAGCGGCGAACTTCCCGTGACCATCGTCCGTCCATCGGCCGTGTACGGCCCGAGGGAGCGCGACATGTACGAATATTTCAGGATGATCCGGATGGGAATCCAGCCGCTCGTCGGTTTCAGGGAGAAACTGCTCTCGCTCATCCACGTCGATGACCTCGTCGACGGGATCATCGCGGCGGCGCACAGCCCGGTCGCGGTCGGCCGGACCTATTTCCTCGCCGGGGAACACCCGCACACCACTTCCCAAATCGGGGATGCGATCGCCGAGACACTCTCGAAGAAGCCCCTGAAGGTCCGGCTCCCCCACGCGCTGGTCTTCGGGGTGGGAGGTGTCATGGAGGTGATCGCGCGGTTGTCCGGCAGGCAGGTCTTTTTCAACCTCCAGAAGGTGAGGGAATCGGTGTGCAGCGCCTGGGTGTGCTCCGTCGGAAAAGCCGCGGCGGAATTCGGCTTCGCAACGAAGAAAACCCTCTCCGCAGGCATGAAGGAAACGTACCGGTGGTACGTCGAGCACGGGTGGCTCGATGATCGGTAGGTGGTGCGGTCGCGGGAGCGCCGGACGACGACCCGGGAGCGACCGGCGCCGCCCGCCCTGGTTCGGCTAGTTGACTTTCTTGCGGGGTCCGGTGGGTTTCACCTGCGCCATTTTTTCCGCCTCGGGGAGGAGCTCGAGGGCCTTCCCCACCTGGTTGTCGGACGGGAGCATCGTCCGGAACCATCCTGGATCGTTGAAGAGGCTCTGTCCGATCTGGGCCTTCAACCGTGTCCTGATGTACGGTTCGTCGGTCGAAAACTCATCCCCGTCGACGGCGATCTCCTTGCTCTTCACGAAATCCACGAACGATTTCACGATGGCATCATCGATGTGGAAACGGTCCGTGAAGGAATCGAGGTCCGGGAAGTCGGCCCGCAGGGAGCGCCCGTCGCCGTCAAGATACGCGGAGACGAACAGGTAGAACACGTTCCGGCGGAGCATGTTGGAGGTGGTCCCCGTGAGGGTTCCCGGTTTCACGATGTGGTCCGGGGTGATGCCGCCCCCCCCGTAGACGATCCGGCCGGCGCCCGTGGCGTATTCCGGGCGCGCGGAGTCCTGCCGTCCCGGCACCGCCCCCGCCGGGTCCCCTCCCGACCGCGGGCGGTCCTCCACTCCGGTGGTGTCGTCCGTCGTATACGCCTGCATCACGTATTCGTCCCGGTCGAGGCCGTCGTAGGGACGCTGGATGAGCCGTCCGCTCGGCGTGTAGTACCGTGCGACCGTCAGGCGCACCGCCGATCCGTCGGGGAGTTCCCACTGCCTCTGCACCAGCCCCTTGCCGAAACTCGTTTCCCCCACGATGAGCGCCCGGTCCCAGTCCTGCAACGCGCCGGCGACGATCTCACTCGCGCTCGCCGAACCGTGGCTGATGAGCACGACCAGCGGAAGTTTTTCGTAGGCTTCGCCGGTTTTCGCGTAGAACGTTTCGTCCATCCGGCCGTCGTGCGATTTCGTGTAGACCACCTTCCGCTGCGCCCCGCCGGGACCGCCGTCGAGGAATTCGTCGGCCATGTCCACCGCCTCGTTCAGGATCCCGCCGGGGTTCCCGCGGAGGTCGAGGATCAGCTTCTTCATCCCCTGTCGCCGCAGGGTGTCGAGGGCGGCACGCATCTCATCGTCGGTCGTGGCCGCGAACCGGTTGACGCTGATGTACCCCACGTCGTCGCGCAGCATGAGCGCCACGTCCACCGATGTGATCGAAATATTGTCGCGCACGATGTCGTACTTCAGGGGCTCTTTCTCGCCCGCGCGGAGGATCGTGACGCCCACCTTCGTCCCCTTCGGCCCGCGGAGTTTCTTCGCAGCCCCCTGTGTCGTGATGCCGATGCAGCCCGTATCGCTGATTTCAATGATACGGTCGTTCGAAAGGATTCCCAGCCTCGCGGCGGGCCCTCCGCCCATCGGGTTCACCACCATGAGCGTGTCGTTCACCACGAGGATCTCGAGGCCGACGCCCTGGTACGATCCCTGGAACCGTTCCCCCTCCTGCTCGGTGACCTGGGGGGTCATGTAGACGGAGTGGGGATCCAGCTGGGAGAGCATGGAGGTGATCGCGTTGGACGTGAGTTCCTGGACGTCGACGGTGTCCACGTAGTTGTTCTGGATCAGTGACAGCACGTCCTTGATCTTGTTGAGCTGCGTGAAGATGTTGCCGTCGTCGAGGAAGTTCGAAACGCCGATGCCTACGACCAGCGCCGTCACCACCAGGACCATCGTCATCCAGAGTGATATTTTCCGTTTCATCCTATTGTCGATTTTAGCCCGATATGCCCGGATCGCCGTTGAATCCCCGCCCCGGGTCCCTTAATATACGAAAGAATCCGCGCCGGGATGCGGCACGGCCGTCCGGCTCACTCGTGATCACTCTCCCGGGTAACTTTCAGCTCCGCGCCGTCGTAATGGCAGTATTCGTACCCGAAGTCGTACTCCCTTTGGCAGGAGGGGCAGTATTTCACCAGCGGCGTCGCCGCCGGGTTCCGGCTCCCCAGCCATTCCCTCCTGAACGACAGCATCCCCTCCGTCACCGGGAGGCCGGCCTTCTCGAACGTGACGACTTCCATGGCCGGCTCTTCGATGAAGGTGATCCGGCCCGTGCGATGCACTCCGCGCTGGACGTATTCGATGTCGACCGTCTGTCCCGGTTTGTGTTTACCGAACAGGGAATCGAGGTCCGCCTGCGATGCGACCTTCCCGCCGGCGATCGTCAGGACGGTGTCGAACCGGTCGAGGCCGGCCCGGTACCAGGCGCTTGTTTCGACTGTGCCCGACTCCATGACGACCCTGTCGTCGTGGAACCCGACGGTCCCCGGTCCGAAGGAGGTTTTTCCGCTGTCCTTCATCCTGTAGAGGAGACCCGCGGACTCCAGGAGTTGCCGGTAATCGGCGGCTTCGTGTCCCCCGATATATCTCCGGAAGAAATCCTCCGCGAACTCCTTTCCCGCGTACTCTCCGAGCAGCATCCGGAGGTCGTCATTCGTGTAGGGCGTGCCGGTCCTGCCGTGCGTGATCCAGACTCTTTCCATGAAGCCGTCGAGCGACAGCGGCTCCGCTCCCCCCGACCCGTTCCCCCGTCCCCGCAACGTCAGGTCGAGGGCGGTGGCGATGGCGTCACCGAATGAATAGTACGACAGGAAGGTGTTGGCCCAGTTCATCCTGTCGGGAAACTGGGCGCCGTCGGTCAGCGCCGCCTTGGCGCTCATCCCCTCCGCGCTGAAATAATTCCTCCCGGGGGCCCGCACGACGCCGTCGAGGTTCCCCCCGAGGCTCGATACGAACCTGTCGATCCCGAAGATCCCCGCCCGCATCCGGAGCAGCCGGCTGTAATAATTCGTGAAACCTTCAGCGAACCAGAGCTCGGCGGACATATTCGACCGCTCGAAGTCGAACGGTTCCAGCGACCGGGGTCGCATCCGCTCCACGTTCCACGCGTGGAAGAATTCGTGGGTGACCGTCCCCAGGTGGCCTACGGCGTCCGTCTTCAGCGGCCGGGTGGACAGGATGAACGTCGAGTTCCGGTGCTCCATCCCGTCGCCGGCGATCCAGGGGAGGTAGTCCACGATGAAGGTGTACGTCCCGTTGTCGAACCGGGGAAATTCCCCGAACACCGTCCATTCCTCCTCCACCACCCGCCTGCACATCGAGGCGAATGCCTCCGCCTCGGCCTCCGAGCCCTTGTGGTGAAGGGCGAGCCTGAACGTGTACGTGCTGTCGCGGTCCTTCACCTCCCACGTCCGGAGTGTGAAATCGCTGATCTCGGTGGGGCTGTCCATGAAATACTGCAGCTCCGGGGCGGTGAACATCCGGGGATGGTGCGTCCCGAACAGCTGCGTGGCGATCTTCCATCCCGATCCATGCGGGATTTTGAATTCGATCTCGACGGGCCGCGATTCCATCCCGCGGGCCCAGGCGAAGGTGGCCGGCATATTCAGGTGCGCGTGACTCGCGTCGATCCCCGTGAACGTGCCGTTCCCGTAATCGCCGTACAGGGTGTACCTGATCTCGACGGTGCCGTCGTGCCCCGCGACGTTCCACTGGTGGGGGTCCGGCCGGGTCACCGCGAGCTCGCGCCCGCGGCCGTCGACCGCCCTGAAATTGTAGACGTTCCGCGAGAAATCCATCCGGCCGTATCTGCCGGGCGAGGAGACGCTCATTCGGACCTCGAGGGTATCCCGGTTCACGTCCCTGAACAGCACCGTCACCTCCGCCTCGTGGTGGACCGCGTTGTCGAAGGATATCGTGTAGCCCACCGGGCCCTCCCGGGGCGGTTTATCGGGTGCGACCGGGGGCGCGGCGGACAACGACAGTGTGTGCATCGTCAGAATGGCCAGGATGACCGCTGTTCGCGGCGCCCGTCCGGCCCCGGGCGGGACGCCCAAACCGGTGGTTCCCGTGTCAGTTGAACTTGTTTCCATCATTCCGCCCTGAGATTGATCGTGAGGTGTGAACGAAGCCCGGCTTTTTCGAGCTCGACGAGGACCGGACGGTAGATCGCGGGATGGGTCGGTATATGGCACCCCGTCAGCGGGATCTTCCCGTTCAGGATCAGGCGCGTGGTGATGGCCAGGGGGAGTCCCACCGTTCTGGAGATCGCCGTCTCGCCGCGGGGTTTTCCGTATTCGATCATCGTGTCCGTGATTTTCTCCAGCCGGTTTTTTTCCTTCGGGTAGAGCGCCTCGACCTCGTGCACGAGGATCACCATGTCCCGGGCACCGTTCGGAAGCCGGAGTTTTTCCTGCATGAGGTGGATCATGACGTCGGCGGCGGTCTCCACGTCCAGCCCGATTTTGTCTTTCGAGAAGAGCCCCAGCCATTTCAGGTTTTGCATGATATGGCCCGTGGGGCTGATGCCGAGGTAGCTCGCCATCTGCTGTTCGAGCTTCATTTTCCCCTCGATCGCCGGGACGAACATTTCGGTCAGCTCCCGGTAGGTCATCTCCCGGAGGTTGGGAATCCGGAGCGATTCGTTGGCGAGGCCGAGGTGGACGATCCACTGCCAGGTCTCGCTCCATCCCGGGTACCGGAGCGTCCCGCGGACGATCGTGTGGTTCTGCCTCAGTCCCAGGATGTGCTCGTAGGCGAGGGAGTCACGGTTCGGGTACGCCTCCATCGTGCCCACGCCCTCGACCTCGACGATCCACGTCCGCTGGAAGACCTGGTGGAAGGGGAGCACCTTGATCTTGCCGTCCTCCTTGAAGATCGCCCCGTCCTCCCCGGCCATCAGGACGTTCCGGGGGTTCCAGGTGATCGCGTACTTCAGGGGTCCCGCGGCCACCTCGGGCGCAGGGAGTCCGCTTCCGTATGACCGGAAACTCGTGACGAATCCGCCGTTCGACCTGATTTTTTCCAGGATGGCCATGCCTGTCATGTGGTCGATGCCCGGGTCCAGTCCCATCTCGTTCAAAATGAGAATATTCCGCCGGTGCGCATCGGGTTCCAGCGTGCGGACCCTGATGTCTTCGTACGAAGCGCTCAGCATGTGTGCGTTGTTGTTGAGACAGTCCACCGCGATGAGGTACTGGTAGGGACGGGTCAGCATGTTGACCACGATGTGGGCCTTGCCGATCATCGAGGCACGTGCGGTCGTATCGTTGATGTCCAGCCCGATCGCCTGGCCCCTCGGGTGGTTCCGAATGCGGCTCTGCGCGGTGGAGAGGTCCTTGTCACAGACGGTGACGAACCAGTCCTGTTCCTGTGCCTCCTCCAGCAGGTGTGAGATCAGGTACGAGGTGCTCTTTCCCGCACCGAGGACGAGAATGTGCTTCATGGCCGTCGCTCAGGAATCCCTGGAATCTTTGGAAGCGCTTCCCCCGCGGAGGAGGTTGTCGTGAAGATACGAAAATTCCGGCGTCAATTCCCCCGCGTGCGCGATGAGCGCCCGGCGGAATTCGTCCGGAAGGTCTAGCGAGGCGGCGGGCCCGGAAAAATCCACCCGGGCGAGACCGGGGACGAAACGTTCGAGGGCGTTCCCGAACGACTCGGAGGCCTCGTGCGGCAGCTCGGTCGGGAGTTTGTCCACGGCCATGACCACCGGGCCCCTGCCCTTCCACCCGTCGGTGACGCGGCCGGTCCGTGGATCGTAGACGAACACCGGGTTGTCCGCGTTGGTTTCCCTGACCGTCACCTCGACCGATCCGCCGATATCGCAGGTGATGTCGCCGATGACCCGCAGACGCGGCGCCGTCCCCCCTTTTCCCGCACTCCCCTCTCCCGCGCCGGAAAACAGCCGCCTCACATCGTCCCTGCTGATCAGCCGGGGGAAACGCGGCTCCCAGTAAATGCCGTTCACGACGACGGTGAGGTGCGGCAGGTAGTCCGCGAACCTGCCGCGGAAGAGGTCGGGACGGGATGCGAATTTTTCGGGGTTGAAACTCCCGCCCTCCGTATCGGCGTACAGATCGGGTTTATGGAACTCGCACTTGTACACCTTCCTGTCGGAGAATTTCCCCCGGGCGATGAACGACGCGAGGTCGCAGGGCGCGACCGGCTCCGACGGGAGGAGGTCGTAGAGCTCCTGCGCGGACTTCGAAACGTGTCCGTACCCGGTGAATCCCGTGATGAACGGTACGAGGCGCCCGGGAAGCCCCTTCGAGGAGATCTCGTCCCCGATGACCCGCAGCGCCGCCCTCGCGCGTTCGAGGCGGTCGTATCCGGTCGCGTAGCGCACCGACGAGAAGGGGTTCGGGATACCCTCCCACGCGAGCCTCTTTCCCAGCGCCCACAGCGTATCGATCATGCCGGCATAGCCCGCGAACGGCCCGAAGAACACCAGCCGTTTCCCGCGGTCGTCCCGCACGAGCTCGTAATCGAACAGGGTGACCCTGCGGTCGAGGATCTCGCGGAGCATCGGCATGTTATAATCCTGCCCCTTCACCGTGTGCGAAAAAAAACAGTACGCCGAACCGGGGGTGAGGTGGGGCGCGTAGATCTCCTTGACGCCGAGGATGACGTTGCAGCCGGAGAGATCGTGCGAGATCGACGCCCCTGCGTCCGCGTACGTCGCGTCCGGGAAAACCCGGTTTTTCCACGGTTCGACGACGACCTTCAGGCCGTGGTCGCTCACCAGGCGCCGGACGTTCGCGGGGGAGAGCGGTGCCCTTCGCTGCGTGTTGTCCTTCGTCTCTTTGCGGACACCGACCGTCCCTCTCATCGACCCCGTGACTTTTTGACGAGCCGTTTGATCAGCCGGATCTGCCCGGCGTGATAGACGTCGTGCGCCCCGATGCCGATGATCATGTGGATGTTGGGCTGGCGGCTCCCCCGGGATTTCCTGCCGAGGTCACGGTCGCCGAGGGACGCGACCGCCCTCCGCAGCGAACGGTGGGTCTCCTCCAGCATCCTGAGGTCCTCCCTCCAGTCGGCCCCCCGGGCGGGACGCCTGAACCAGTCGCTCCCCCGGAGGGGAAAGGACCCCCGCTTCTCGCCGAGGATGCGGCGCCGCACCGCGTACTTCCAGTAGGCGGCGTGGACGGCGATCTCCCAGATGTTGTGACGGCCGGGGGCGGGTCTGCGCGACGCGTCCTCCGCGGTGAGCCCCCGGAGGGCTCCCCGCAGGTTCGGGCCGTGCCAGGCGCGCCTGCCGTATCCCTCGTCGATGAGGCGCAGGACGGCTTTCATCGCCGGTCCGGAGGCGGGTGTTGTTCTTTTTCGCGGCATGGGGTCGGTCTCCTCTGTTCGGTTGGATGGTCGTCCGGGTCAAAACTGGCGACGGCCCCGACAGGGGCCGCCGCCGACACACGCCGGACAACCGTGAATCGAAATCCGGTGTTCGCGGGAATTATTTCCCGGCTTTGTCCATCGTCTCCTGTTCGGCGGCCCGTTCCGCGACGGTCCACGGCGGCACCACATTGTTCATCCGGGCGTAGGCGATCGACTGCCCGAGGTGTTCGTGAATGTGTCCCACCGCCTCGAGCATCGCGTGCCTCTTGGTCATTTCGGTCCCGAAAAAATTCATCGTCTCATCGAGCTGCGCGGGGGTGACTTTCTGGGCGGAGGCGCGGAGAAAACTGAACGACGCCTTCAGGATGTCGGCGATTGTGGACAGGTCGGTTGTCTGCGTGTCCCATTTTTTTATGTCCATGGAGAAATTCACGTCGGCCGGGGGTTCGAATCCCACGAGCTTCATCATGAGATAGTTCCCGAACGCGACGTGGAGGTAGGTTTCGCTAACCGACCTCACGCCCTCCATCGGGCGCCAGGATTCCTTACCCTTCATCGCCCCCTCGAGGGCCAGGAGTTTTCCCTCGGCCGCTTCGACAGCGCCGGTGAAATCCTTGATGAACGGGGACCCGGCCTCGCCGGACGAGCCCTGCCCGAAGGCTGTGGACGCGATCGAAAGCGACAGGATGACCGCGAAAGTAACCAATAGCGAAATTTTCATGATTTTTGACTCCTTAGATAATATATTGAGGGTGGAACAAACGTGACTGGGGTGATTAACCCGACAATGTAATCAGTCCCGGCCTCTGAATCAACCCATACGCGGTTCCCGGTTCACCGTCGGCGGGTGGGGCGGCCCTCCCCGGCGTAGATTTTCGCGTATTTTTTCGCGCTTTCCCCCCATCCGAATCTGGCCTTCCGGGCTGCCTCCACCACCTCTTTCCACCCCCGTGGATCGTCGCGGCGGAGATCGAGGGCCCGCCTGACTGTCCCCACGAAATTGTCCACTTTTTCGACCAGCGTCGAACCCCCGAATGTAAACCCGTCCCCGCCGTCGATGACGGTGTCCTTCAGCCCCCCCACCGCGTGTACGAGGCAGGGCTGACCCTCGCGCATCGCCTGCATCTGCGTGATCCCGCACGGCTCGTACGAACTCGGCATCACGAATAGGTCACCCCGCGTGAACAGGCCGCGCGCCGATTCCCTGTAGAAACCGTTGAGAAAGATGAAAGATTCGTACCTCCGGAAGGCCTCCCCGAGGGCCTTTTCGTATTCATCCGCGCCGGAACCGATGAAAATGTACCCGGCCCCCCGTTCGGTGACCAGGGAGAGGATGCGCTCCAGCGCGGTCCTCCCGTCGCTTCCCTTCTCGAACATCAACCGGACCTTCTGTTCGGAAATCCTCGTGACGCTCGACAGCACGAACCTCCCGGTGCCGTCCAGAATCCTGCGGACGCGGCGGGGGATCTCGTCGGCGAAGGGCGCCCGGATGCGGTCCGGGGCCCCGGAGATTTCGGCGATGATCGTCTTCGCGAGTGCTTCGTCGTCGACGCCCGGATCCGCCGCCCTGGACGCGGTCTCCGGACGCGCAGGGTATTCCACGCCGTTCAGGATCCCGACGAGCCGGCCCTCGTCGTGCGCCGCCCTCAGCGCCACCTCCAGCCCTTCGCCCCCGTAGACGGCATTCGCGCGGTCGGACTCCGTGGTGATTTCCTTCGCGTACGTCGGTGAGACGGTCGTGACCATGGACGCGTGCCTGATTGCCGCGAGCATCGGCGTGAAGGTGGGCACTTCGTACCGGGTGTCCTCCCAGGCGCGGATCCACTGCTTCCTTTTGAAGAGTTCCGGGAACCAGTCCTCCAGCGACGGCGAGAACTTCCGCATCGGCCGCGTTCCCTGGTACCCCACGTTGTGGATCGTGAAAATCTTCCGGACGTGGCGGAGGTGGACGAAGGCAGGGTGGAGTTCGGCAAGCAGAAATACGTACCCGGTGTGCCAGTCGTGGAGGTGGAGGACGTACGGGTCCTCCTCGGTGCGCA
>QJVY01000116.1 GCA_003235555.1 Ignavibacteria bacterium
CATCGCCCGGCGGTAGTCACCCGAACATCTCTGACCGGTCCCGGTCAGTCGTCCTTCCCGACCGACTGCTGGTCCTTGACGTTCTTTTTGATCCGGTTGGTGAACTCGGTGAGGGAGCCGACGTTCGGGATAATTCTGGAGCCGGTTACTGCATCCCTCTCCACCAGGAATTTTCCCCGATCGCCCGATGTCACACGGTATTTCCCGGTTTGGTCCTTCACCGCGAAGACCACGACCTCTTCGTCGGTCTTGAACCCGGCCGAGTGGCTGTACCATTCACCCACCCCATCCACCTCGCCGCCGGGGATCACGACGGTCAATGTCCCCCCTTCCACGGCGCCCTTCATGGTTTCGTCAACCGTAATGGTGACACTGGTCTGGATTCGGGATTTGTCCCCGGTCCATTCTGATCTCAGCGCGTTTACCTTCCCCGCCACGATCACCTCGGACCGGCTCGTCAACTCGTCTGTCTTGAGGGCTTTCGTTTGACCGGCCGACCAATGCGTCAGCGAGAGTGTGGAGATGGACAGTGCGAGGGCACAGATGAGGGTAAGCCCCATGCGATTTTTCATACGAGTGACTCCGGTAAAATTGGATTTTGTGTTATGGAAAATTGAACCTCTCCCGTTCGCAGTCGAGGATCGAAACTTGAACTCCACGGGAATTCAACCCGGGTTCAGTTCCTGGGGATTCAGGTGGAGAAGTGTTTTAAAATGAACAAATTTCGTGATAAATGCAAGCAGCGATGGTCATCCGCGTCCCATTTTCGCCGGCTGAGAGGCCTCCCTGGAGACCTGGATTCTACGCGCCGGGCCCGTGATGATCGGGGCACCATCTTGAGATGTAATAATCGATAATGGGCAATGAGATTCAACACGCAGATACCCAATTTCCCTGCTTTTCTGTTAATATTCGTACAATTTTTTGGATACCCGGGGGGACAGTTCAAAACTCCGCGCTGATCCCGATGGAGGGCAGGATGCCGATGGATTCCTCCTCCTCCGTTCGGCCGGTGCGCTCATTGAAACGGGGCACCCGGGAGGGTCTTTTATTGTAGATATTCTGGATATCGACGTAGGCGATCAGGATCCAGTCGTCAAAAAACCAGCGCCTGTCCACCCTGACATCCAGGCTGTGGTTTGCGTCGAGGCGGCGGCTGTTGTAGGAGGCCCTGTCACGGCTGCCGTCGGGCAGGAAGGGCGTGAACGGCCTCCCCGTGGCGATGCGAAATCTCGCACTCGCCTCCCACCTCTCGTTGAAGTAATACCCTCCGCCGATGTTGACGACCAGCCGCTGATCGAATGAGGATGGCCTCTCCACACCGTCGAGTGCGGTGAAACGCGTATCGGAAAGACTCACCGCAAGCAGTCCGTAAAATGGTACCTCCGACAGTTTCTTGCTGACGGACAGCTCCACCCCCCTCGCGAATCCGGATCCCCTGCTGACCAGCGGTTCCACGCCGAACGACGAGAAGGATTCCTCCGAGCCACCGAAACCGGCACCCGTGTTCGAGAGGACGAGGAAATCCTGCGTCAACGAGACGGGGTAGTCCCGGTATTGTTTCAGGTACATCTCGAGTGTGACGCGGGTGTCCGGACGCGCCCCGTAGTCGATCCCCACGACAACCTGGTCCGCGGTCAGGTATTTCAATCCGCGGTTCTGAGGGTAGGAAACCAGCCAGACGTATGACGGTGACTGTGAATATCTTCCGGCGCTTGCATTCAGCGTCACCCGTGGCGATACTCTGACCGATGCCGAGAAGCGCGGGTCGAGCGATGAAGATGCGGAGATCAGGTTGAAGATATTCCAGCGGAAGCCGGCGTTGACGGTCAGGGAGCTGTGCCGGCCCGAGAGCTGGACGTACGCCCCGGCCTTCCACGCCGAGGTATCATTCCGCGCGGCGACCGCGAGCGAGTCTCCGAAAGGGGTGGTGAACTGCGGGAGCTGGATGTCGTTGGAGAATCGCACGCGTTTTCCCTGGACCCCGAGGGAGAGCTCCAGAGACGGGGCCGCCTGGAAGAGCATGTCCGCCCGAAGCGAGGACTCGTATTCGATCGAGTTGTTGGTGAAAATCGGGTTCTGGAGCGTGTCGCGCTGTCCATAGCGGAATTCGGTGTACGACTGCCCGAAGGTCAGGGAGGAATAACCGGAGGGAAAGAGATGTCTCCAGGTCACCCCGCCGGAAACCTGGGTCTGATCGCTGCCGAGGATCTTCGAATTGTCGTAGACCTGCTCGTCGGTGTCATTGAAGAAATTCACGTTGTCGAGAGCGGCGATCGCGACCACCTTCAGGTCGTCCGATCGCCCCAGCCGGTACCGCCAGCCGGAGGTGAAATCCCAGTACTCCGGAACGAACCCGAAACCTGCGCTTTTGAAAATGAAATCCAGGTAGCTCCGCCGGGCCGAGAAGAGGAACGATCCGCCGGGGCCGGTCGGCCCTTCCAGGTTCACGCCGAACTGTGACGCCGAGAGCGTGAGCTTGCCCCCCGGTCTGTCGGTGCGGCCGTCGCGCAGGTCGATCTGCAGGACCGATGAGAGCCTGTCCCCGTAGCGGGGACCGAACCCCCCCGTCGAAAAGAGTGTGGAGCTGACGAAATCCAGGTTGATGAAACTCAGCGGCCCCCCCGCCGATCCCTGCGTCCCGAAATGGTTGATATTGGGAATCTCGACTCCGTCCACGATGTACAGGTTTTCCGACGGCGCCCCTCCCCGTGCGATGATGTCGTTCCGGCCGCCGTCCACGCGGGCCACCCCCGGCAGGATCGACACGGCCCGCAGCACGTCCTCGAAGCCTCCCGGGAGGCGACGGATCTCC
>QJVY01000136.1 GCA_003235555.1 Ignavibacteria bacterium
GGCTGGACGGGGGATGCCGAGTGGAAGGGATACCTGGATTTCCAGTCCCTCCCCCGTCTGCTCAACCCCCCCGACGGTGTGATCGCCTGCGCGAACCAGAAACTGAGCGACGACGGATACCGGTGGTACCTCTCGACTCTCTGGGGGCCTCCCTCGCGGATCCTCCGGATCAGGGAACTGCTCCAGGGGGCCGCCCAGTTCACGGCGGACGATTTCAAACGGATGCAGCAGGATGTCACCTCCCCCTACGCCCGGGAGACCACCCGGCTCCTGTTGAGCGTCTTCGCGGCCATGCCCGGGACGGATTCCACGCGGGCGGTCGCGCTCGATTACCTGAGGAACTGGGATTTCCGTTTCGCCGCCGGCGACATCACGACGACGATCTTCAATGAATTTTACGTGAAGCTCCTCGAGAACATCTACTGTGACGAGATGGGCGACAGTCTTTTCAACAGCTTCACGCAATTCGGGGCCATACCGAACAGGGTCACTTCCGCTCTCCTGGCGTCTGACAGTTCCCTCTGGTTCGACGACGTCCGGACCCCCGGACGGGAAACGAGGGCCGACATTCTGGTGAAAAGCCTCGACGACGCCCTCGACGCCCTGACCCGGAAGATGGGGACGGTGATGAAGGAGTGGAGGTGGGGAAACCTGCACACGGTGACTTTCCGCCATCCGTTCGGATCCCGCTCGCCGCTCGAGCGCATCTTCAACGTCGGCCCCTTCCCCGTCGCCGGCGGGTTGACGACGATCAACAAAACGGAGTACGCGGACTCCGACCCGTACGCCGTCAGGGTGGGCGCGTCGATGCGGCAGGTCGTGGACCTCGCGAGACCTTCCGAGGGCTATTTCGTCATCACCGGAGGCCAGTCCGGGCAGCCGCTCCACGAACACTACGACGACCAGACCCCCCTCTGGCTCAACGGCGGATATATCAGGGTAAGCGCGGACTGGGACGAGATCCGGTCCGCACCCTGGGACAGGCTGACGCTGGAGCCGGCCCGGTGAGCGGGCCTCCCGGTGGCCGGGGGGAGACGGCGCTCCCGGAGACGTTGACACGGCGGCTTTCCTCGGCCGCCCGGCTCGTCTTCTTCACCGGGGCCGGGATATCGGCGGAGAGCGGCGTTCCGACCTTCCGGGGGGCCGGGGGGATCTGGGAAAAGTTCAGGCCGGAGGATCTCGCCTCCTTCGAAGGTTTCAGGAAAAACCCCGGTTTGGTCTGGGAATGGTACCGTATGAGGAAGGAGATCATGTCCCGTGTCGAACCGAACGCGGGGCACAGGGCGATCGCGGACCTCGAGCGGCATTACCACGTCACGGTCATCACCCAGAACATCGACAACCTGCATCGAAGGGCGGGCAGTTCGGTCGTGCACGAACTGCATGGAAACATCGAGCGGAACTATTGCTCGGGTTGCGGGGCGTATTACCCCGATGACAGGCTGGAGGCCGACGGGGAGGGCGTCCCCCGGTGCGTGAAATGCTCGGGCATGATCAGGCCCGACGTCGTCTGGTTCGGGGAATTTCTCCCGGAGGAGGAATGGAACGACAGTGTCGGCGCCGCGCGGTGGGCCGACGTCTTTTTTTGCGTCGGGACGTCCGGTGTCGTCTATCCCGCGGCGTCGCTCCCCGGAGAGGCGAAGCGGGCCGGGGCGTTCCTCGTTGAAATCAACACCGGCCCGACGGACCTCACCCCCGCGTTCGACGAGAGCCTGTTCGGGGCCTCGGGAGATCTCCTGCCGGCGATCGTCGCCGTTGCGGATTCACTTTCACCCCGGAACATGAGGAAAAACTGAATGCCTTTGAAAAAATCCGACGCGAGGACCAAGATCATCTGCACGCTCGGGCCGGCCACCTCCGGGGCCGAAACGCTCCAGGCGATGGTCCGCAGCGGCATGGACGTCGCCCGCCTCAACTTTTCCCACGGGACGCACGAAGACCATCTGCGGAACCTCCGGGGGGTGCGTGCGGCGGCGGCGGCCTCCCGCGAACCGGTGAGCGTCGTCCTGGACCTGCAGGGACCGAAAATCCGGATCGGCGAACTCGGCTCCCCCCACGTGGACCTCGCGGACGGTTCGGAAGTCGTGATCAGCGCCGGCGGTGGAAGGGGGGACGGGGGCGGGCTCACGACGACCTACACCAGACTGCCCGACGACGTGAAACCGGGGAACCGCGTGCTGATCGACGACGGGAAGATCGAGCTGACGGTCGTGAGAACCGAGGGGAGAAAGGTGGTCCTGCGCGTCGACACCGGCGGAAGGGTGACCCCCCACAAGGGGATCAACCTGCCGGGCGTCAGTGTCTCCGTCCCCTCGCTCACCGAGAAGGACGTCGGGGACCTTCGCTTCGCATTCAAGCATGACGTCGATTACGTCGCGCTATCCTTCGTGCGCAGGGCGCACGACGTCGCCCACCTCCGCGACCACATCATTGAACACGGCCCGAAGGGACGGAAAATCCCGATCATCGCAAAAATTGAAAAGGAGGAGGCCATTAAAAATTTCGACTCGATCCTCCGCGAGGCCGACGCCGTGATGGTCGCCCGCGGCGACCTCGGTGTCGAGCTTCCCCCGGAGGAAGTCCCGTTTCTCCAGAAAATGATCGTCAGGAAGTGCAACATGGCGGGCAAACCGGTCATCATCGCGACCCAGATGCTCGAGTCGATGATCGTGAACTCCACCCCCACGAGGGCCGAGGCGAGCGACGTCGCCAACGCCGTGCTCGACGGCGCCGACGGGGTGATGTTGAGCGGGGAGACGTCTGTGGGCAGGTACCCGCTGCGGTCCGTGGAGGTCATGGAACGGATCATCATGAAGACCGAGGAGCACCTGAGCGGTTCGTCGGCCTTCGACCCGGACTGGATTCCCTCGACGCACGAGTACGACCCCCTCAGCCGTTCGGCCTGCATCCTCGCCGACCAGCTCGGGGCGTCGGCAATCGTGGTCCTCACGCATTCCGGGAGGACCGCCTACCACGTCGCGAAGTTCCGTCCCCCGTCGCGCATCATCGCGGTCACCGACCGGGAAAAGATCATGCGTCGCCTGAACCTCGTCTGGGGCATCAGGGGGCTCATCGTCGAAAACCTGAAAAAGGACACCGACGTCGCATTCCGCCAGATCCGGGAAGACCTGTTGCGGGAGGGTTACGTCACGAAGGGGGAAACGGTGGTGATGGTGGCGGGATTGCCGTTGTTCGAGGGTCACCCGACGAACACGATCAAGGTGGAGACCGTCTGATCAGCGTCCCGACCCGCGCCGGCGCCTATTCCCTCTGTCCGGCCGCGCCCGGCCGGCCATGCCGGGCTCCGGTCACGAGCCATTTCACGGTCGGTATCAGGCGTTCCTTGATCCGCCACCGTAAACCCTGCTTGAGGGACTGCAGTCCGAGGAAGACCATGATCTTGAACGACCTCCGGTCGTTGGGCCAGAAAAGGGCCTTCGCGAAGGAGGTCATCCTGCCGCCCAGCTGGAACTTGTACTCCTCGTCCCCGCCCTGGAAATCAAACACACCGTACCCGCGGTCGATGGCGTCGTGTATCACGTGGGCGAGAAGGACCTTCCCGGGGCTCATGTTCAGCAACGGATGGTTCCGGTCGAGCCCGCTGAGGTAGAAACAACACTGGTCGTGCATGAAGAATGCGTGGACTGCGGCGAACCGTTTCCCGTCCTTCTTGAGGAAGTACAGTTTCGCGTTGCCCCGGGGCATCATCCCGAGGGTCACGGTGCGGAGGAACATCGTGAAATTTTCCGAGGCGAAATACCCCCTCACACCCCTGGGTCTCCAGGACTCGGAATGGAGACGGACGTAGTCGGAGAACGCCCCGTCGTCGGGCGTCTCCACCACCTCGATTTCGGCGCCGGTCCTCAGGAGTTTTTTTGTCTTCCGTCTCAGTGATTCACGCTCATTGGAACTCAGCGCCGCGAGGTATTCCTCCCAGCTCCCGGGGAGGTTCATCATGACCCTCCTGATGACCTGCGGCACGAACCGTCCGCGAAGGCCGCTCGCGCGAAGACCGCGCATGAGCCCTTCCATGGGCGGGGATTCGGGTGGGAAGCGGAAGAGGGAAAGGATGTCGTAACCGGGTTTTCCCAGCTGCGAGGCGAGTTCGCGGGCGATCGCCGCCGTGGAGGCTTCGGCGCTTTCGGCTTCGGCGAGGATCGAGTATTCCCCGTACGTTTCGTAGACGCCGATCATTCTCAGGCGGCCCAGACTGACCCCGAGGCCCCCGATCCGTTCCAGGTAGAGGGGGAGTACAGCGCTCAGCCGGCCGTCGATCCTTGAAGTGACGATGTGCAGACCGGCTCCGTCATTCCCGTAGATCCGCCACCAGTTCCAGCACCAGGTGAATGACTGGAAGACCGTCCCGCGGGCACGTTCGTGCAGCCCGTTCCAATCGCCCTCGAGTGACCGGAACCCTTCTTCAGAGGAAATGACGGTTGCCTCGGCTGCAGTCACACTATCCGTGTCCGGCAATAAATAATTGTACCCCATTCATGCTCACGAACTGTTTTAGGGGCCGCGTTGCGGCCGTTTGATCTGAGTTCCCCGGTGAACCGTGCCCGGAAACGGGTCTTGTCGGGCCGTCCATCGGCCGGTTTGACGGAAAACGGGGGATGGCAGGCAGCCCCGGCAGGCGCTCCACGGCTCACCTTGTCCGGCGGCTGCCCGGAAGACCTGCCGCATCCGCTTTCGTGTACTTTCCGGGAGTGGAGAAGTCACCTGATGAATCCGTGAACACCATGATACCAATATCCGGGAGACGAGCGTGTGAGAACGCTCACAATATCGGGAACCACGTCGGACCGGTAATATACGCCTCCGGGAATCGACATTCAATCAAACGCGTAATTCGGGGAGGGAGGAACGCGGTCCCCCCCCGTCAGGGGGCGGACCGGCGATAATCCGGGCGAGATCGTCTGGTTTTTCCATCGGGACCGAATGGCCGCATCCGGGCAATATCCGGAGGTCGCGCGGGTGTCCCGCCTCCCCCCCCACCGTCCCCGATTCGATGATTGCAGGGGGTGGAATGACCCTGTCGTTTTGCCCCCAGACGAAGGTGACCGGCAGCGCGAGGTTTGCGATGAGACGGGCGCCCCGGGGTGAGCCGTACGCGATCTCCCGGAGCGCGGTCCGGAGAGCGTCTGCATGTCCGTCCCGTGAGAGTTCTTCGCGGTATCGTTTCACCAGGTCGGGGGGACGGTTCGCGAGGTCGAAAAACGACCTCCGGCTGGAGAGTTCCACCAGGGCCGGCATTCTCAGCAACCTCGCCGTCAGCCGTGGGAAGCGGTCGGCGAGGGGTACCAGTCCCGGGAGCGACCGCGGTGGCCCTGCCGTTTTCCCGTACCCCATCCCGGTCGGGGAGACGAGGACCAGCCGTGCGATAATCTCGGGTGCCAGCGCCGCCAGCCGGATCGCGATCTCCGCTCCGTACGATACACCCGCGACACAGATCCGGCCGGCTGCCATCGTCCCGACCAGGGCGGAGAGGGCGGCCGCGTGATCATCCGAAGACATCGGCTTCGCGGGAGCCGCGCTTTCTCCGAAACCCGCCAGGTGCGGCACGACCACCTCGTGTGTCCGGGCGAGGAGGGGGACCAGCTTCTCCCACATCATCGGCCCGCCCACGCCGTGCACCAGGAGTACCGGGGGACCGCCGCCCCGGGTCTCGACGACCATGCCGTTCCCGGTGACGATTCTCATTTCCCGCGCGACGGTGGGGAGAGCCAGTCCCTGCCGAGCATCTCCACCGCCTCCTTGTCCTTCTTCGGCAGCCGCCTGACGCCCGACGCCGCCCGCTGACGGTAGGCCTCGTAGAGGGTGACCGCGCAGGCCACCGAAACGTTCAGGCTTTCGATCATGCCCGCCATCGGTATGTGGAAGTTCAGGTCCGCGAGCTCCGCGGCCCCGCGCGACACGCCGATATGTTCGTTGCCGAAAATGAACGCGACCCTCCCGGTCAGGTCGAGGTCGTAGAGGGATACGGGTTTCACCGGTTGTCCCCGGCGCCTGGAACCCCGGCCGGGAGGGGACCCCGGAAGCTCCCCGAGGTAGGTGCCGAGTATCCGAAACCCGTCCGCGCGCAGAGCCGCGACGCACTCCGTCATGGACGAGTGTTTTTTCCGTACAACCCATTTGGTCGCGCTGGCGGAACTTTTTTTACCGAGCTTCGGGAACGGGGATTTGGTGTACACGAGATGCACTTCCATCACGCCGACCGCGTCCGCGCTCCGTAATACCGCGCTGACGTTGTGGGGATCGTGGATGTCCTCGAGGACCAGCGTGAGGTCGGGCCTCCGGTGGGCCAGCACCCTGAGGAGCTTTTTTCTTCTCTTTTCCGTCATCTGTACCTGCCGTTCAGGGGATGTGGACCGGGGCCTTGGCCTCGGGCGGCGTGCCGGGTTCGACGGGCTCCAGGTCCGTTTCATGTTTGATCTGCAGGATCGCGATTGCCACCAGGACAAGGACGGCGCCCCCGATCTGCACGGGTTCGGGGATCTCCCGGATGAACAGCGCGGCGGTCCCGATCGCCACAACGGGTTCGAAGGTGGCGGTGATGATGGCGCGCGACGCGGTCAGGTACCGCACCCCGGTGAAATAGAGAGAGTGGGGAATGAGGACCGAGATGACCGCGACCAGGGCCAGCACGCCCCAGGCCTCAGCGTCATACCCGGCCGCGGCGATCGTCCACGGGGGGTTGACGAAGAGCCAGAAGATCGATGCGAAGATGAACGACCAGATGATGCATGTCCAGACGTGGTATTTTTTCACCATCCGGCGGAGCCACACGTTGGTGAATCCCCAGCAGAAGGCCGATGCGATCCCGCTCGCGAGGCCGGCGGTGCTCAGCCTGATGACGCTCAGGTCCCGCCCCGCGATGGCGAGGAAACAGCCGGCGAGCGACACCACGCCCGCCGTGACTTTCAGCGGCGTCAGTTTTTCCTCCCGTGTCGCGGCCGTGTAGACGAGGACGAGGACCGGGGCGAGGTACTGCATGAGGATTGCGGTGGCGACGTTCGTCTCCTGGATCGCGAAGTAATAGGTGAAGTTGGACCCCGCCGCCCCGATGATTCCAAGGAGGGCGAAATCGAGGAGGTCGCCGCGGGCCACGCGGAGGAGGCGGGGCCGGAACGCCAGGAAAAAGGGGAGGAGGATCAGGCAGGAAATGGTGATCCGCATCTGTACCAGGATCAGCGTCTCGAACTGCCTGGTGATGAGGAACCGTGCGACGGTCGCGGACACCCCCCAGAAGAGCGCACCGCCAAGGATGAACAGGTATCCGCGGAACCGGTGTCTCACGCGACGGGTGGTCCCCCGGGCGGTACGGCATCGTGCTCCGGTCCCTCCCCGCCGCCGGAGTCGGCCGCCTTTCGCCCGAAATACTCCTGCATTTCGTCGTTGCCGAGGATTTCGTAGAAATACACCAGCCGTTCATACAGTTCCTTCGGCCGGCCGACGTGTTCGGTCCCGGACTTCAGGAATTCGATGATCCTGGCGATCGGCGGGATGTTCAGGTCCGGCTCGTAGCAGTCGGCCGCGCGGAGGTACGAGTCGATGATGTCGGGCCGCACCGCTGCGGCCTTGCGGTAATAGGAGAAGGTGAGCTCGTAATTGTCGAGCATGGAGTGGGTCGCTTCGAAGATCCTCGCGAGCCAGATATAGATGTCGAAGGCGAACTCCCGCGTCTCCTTCGCGAGTTTTTCCCCGAAAAGGCAGAGTTCATCGGGGGAGAGGGACGGGTTCATGAAGAGCAGGCGGTAGAGGTCGATTTCGCGGACCTTCTGCCTGAGGGACTCTTCGAACGCGTCGAAAATCTCGTTGAAGTCTGATGAGAATTCGAACCGTCTTTTTATTTCCTCGATCTTCATCGGATCCTGGGAACGGCCGTCCACCGGAGTCGGCTTGTGGTGATGGCGTTCGGTTTGGGTGGAACCCCCGGTGTCCAGCAGGGGACCGGGCTTGTGTTCTTTCGGCAAGTACGGTAAACTGAAATAATAGAAAAGAATGCCCTGAAAATCAAGGCATCGGCCGGCCTCACATTGCGGATTGCCCCGATTTTGGTTATTATCCCGCGAGTGTTCGTGAGACACCCCGGTGAAACGGGATACCCCGGGAACACACCAAGGACAATCGAAGGAGCATCCATGGAACCGACCGAAACCGTTCAACAGGACACTATCGAAATCAGTTCTTTTTCCACCCGCGCAGTGAACGTCCTCACCTCGCCCGGTGAGCTCTTCGGCGAGATGGCCGTCGCGCCGGTACAGCGCACGTCGTGGCTGATTCCCTACCTCCTCCTGGTGGTCATGGTCGGGTTGATGGTGTACTCGATCACCAACAACCCCGCCCTCTACGACACGATCATGAGGGAACAGACCGCCAAGATGCGGGCCCAGGTCGACGCAGGCGAGATAACACAGGCTCAGGCGGACGCGGCCGCCGGCTTCCTCAACCCCACGGTCTTTCTCGCGTTCGGGATCCTCGGCGGGACGCTCGTCCTGTCGGCGGTGATGTTCCTGGTTCCCCTGATTCTGATGGGCCTCGCGAAGGGGTTTCTGAACTATGCGGGCGGGTACAGGAAAATTCTCGAGCTCTACGGGATTTCGAACGTCATCGGCATCGCCGGAACGCTCGTCAGCCTCATCATGATCAACATGTTCAATTCCCTCTACGCCCAGCCATCCGGGGCCTTTTTTATCCGCGACAGCTACGAGAAAGGGAACTTCGTGCACAACGCCCTCGCGAGCATGAACGTTTTCACCATCTGGCAGATAGCGGTGGTCGGGCTGGGGCTTTCGGTGCTGTCGGGAAAGAAGGCCTCCGCCGGCCTGGGGTTGTCATTCGGCGTGTGGCTCGTCTGGGTCGTGATCGCCTCGTTCATGGGGTGGGGAGCGCGCTGATTCCGCACCGGGCCGTCGGCGGCCCCGCGGCCGGTCAGGGTCGCATCAGCCGGCTGTACTCGAAGGGTGCATTCAACACGAGGTCCGCGGGTTCCACCGAAATCCTGGAACCGTCGATCTCTTCGAGGGCCGCGAACAACCGGAGGTCGCCCGCGTCCACGAGGCGCGGTGGTTCCTCCGGGTGGGTGTCCACCTGGCGCGATATCCCGAGGTCCGTCCTGTAGGCGTCCGACCCCGATCCGACGGTCACCTCCCGGATGATCGTGTCATACGCCCTCTTGCCGTTCACCGGGAGCCGGTCGTAGTTCCCGGTACCGGCGCCGGCCACGTTTCCGCCGGCGATCATGGTGAGCGCCGCCGACAGCATCACGAAATTGATTTTGCGCACCTCCTCCTTGTCGACGTCCCCCCTGATGTGCCCCGATTCCAGGAGTACCGTCGGATATCCCGCGCCCTGGAACGTGTCCCCGAACGCCCTCGGTTCGTGGGCGTCGTCGTATCTGGCGACCTTCCCCGGGGCAAGTGCCGTGGCGATTCCCGCCATGAATGATGCGAGGTTCCGGGCGCTCCTGCGCGCGGCGTTGTCCGACCGGTCCGGGTGGCAGGCGGGCGCCAGCAGGGAGACCGCAGTGATTTCCGCGGAGTCGCCGACGGTGCTGAGTTCCTGGTCGTGCAGGTTGAAACAGTAATGGGGCGAGACCCGGCGGCAGAGGTCGGTGAGGAACCGGGCCTCCGGAGTACGGAGGGCGATGGCGTCACGGTTCAGATCTATCCCCTGTGCGGTGCGCCGCATGCACTTCAGGGCGCCGTCCGGGTTGAGCATCGGGACGGCGGTGACCGTCAGCTTCGAGAGTAGGTCGCGCGTGGGGTCAGAACCGGCAGTGGCCGCGAAATGCGAGAGAAGGTCCCCGACGGCGCGGGTGGCCGTGGATTCGTCGCCGTGCATCTGCGTCCAGAGCAGGATGCGCGTCGGTCCGCTTCCGGCGGCGGCCGTGAAGATCGGCATCCCCCCGAAAGAGTTTCCGCCGCGCTCCAGCCGCACGACGCCTCCGCTTCCCGAGGCGATCCGTTCGATGACGGGGTGGAGGATCGCCGGCGTGATATGGCGCGGGGAGAACTCCGGGACCCGGCACTTTTCGAATGCCGACCGAAATCCCCCGATGTCGGTGGTTGATGTACCCCTGGGCGTTTTCATCTTATGTCAAGCTGGCTGTCGCATCCACATCCGGACAACCGCCAATATACGAATTTCCCTTCACCCTCCGATTGATTCTTGCAAAAAGGCGGGGTTATTCGTATATTTTTACCGATCGGGTTTCCGGTCATCCCCGTCATCCGTCCTTCGTTTTTCCCATGGCCAGAAAAGAAGAGATTAAATATCACGACCGCACCGATGTCGCCGTCGACGAGGTCCCCCGAACTCTTCCGGTCATCCCGCTGCGCGATGTCGTGGTTTTCCCCTCGATGGCATATCCCGTCCTGATCGGGCGGGACTCATCGCTCCGGGCCGCCTCCCACTCGTGGGAACACCACCGGTTCGTGTTCCTCGCGACGCAGAAGAACGCCGCGATGGACGACCCCGGTCCCGGCGCGATCCATCCCGAGGGGACCGTCGCGAAGATCGTCCAGATCGTCAAGCTGCCGAACGGCCTCATGAAAGTCCTCGTCGACGGGGTCTTCCAGGGGTCCTTTACCTCCTGCGCGTCGAACGGGGAATTCCTCGAAGCGGACGTGGAGATCGCCCCGCAGGAGCAGGTCATCACGAGGGAAATCGACGCCCTGGGACGGCACGCCTCGTCGCTCTTTTCGGACTACGTGAACTTCAACCGGAACCTCGCGGGAGAAGTCCTGCTCTCGTATGAAAAAATCGACGATCCCGTCCGGCGGCTCTATTTCATCGCGGCGAACCTGACGGTCGGCGTCGAGGTGAAGCAGGAGATCCTCCGGCGAAGGGGCCTCCGCGACCAGCTTTTTGAAATCGCGAAAATCCTGACCGCGGAACTGGACATCCTGCGGATCGAGAAGGACATCGACACGAAGGTCCATGACAGCATCCAGAAGGCCCAGAAAAAATTTCTCCTCCAGGAGCAGATGCGGGTCCTGCAGGACGAGCTGGGCTCCGACGACGTCCTCTCCCCCGAACTCGAGAAGCTCAAGAAGCAGATAAAATCCGCGCGGATGCCGGCCGCGGTCAACGACAAGGCGATGGAGGAGTTCGCCAAGCTGAAGAAGACCCCCCCGCAGTCCCCGGAATTCGGCGTGGGCCGGAACTACCTCGACTGGCTGGTGAGCCTCCCCTGGCGGAAGAAGACCCGCGACAACCTCGATGTACGCCACGTGCAGTCGATTCTCGACGAGGACCATTTCGGCCTGGAGAAACCCAAGGAACGAATCCTCGAACACATCGCCGTGCTGAACCTCGTCAAGGAGATGAAGGGGCAGATCCTCTGCTTCGTCGGTCCCCCCGGCGTGGGAAAGACCTCTCTCGGGAAATCGATCGCGCGCGCCCTTGGGAGGAAATTCGTCAGGATCTCGCTCGGGGGAGTGCGGGACGAGGCCGAGATCCACGGGCACCGGCGGACCTACATCGGGTCGATGCCCGGAAAGCTGATCCAGTCGATGAAACGGGCCGGCGTCGTCAACCCGGTGATCCTCATGGACGAAATCGACAAAATGTCGATGGATTTCCGCGGCGATCCGGCGTCGGCAATGCTCGAGGTTCTCGACCCCGAGCAGAACACGTCGTTCAACGACCATTACCTCGACGTCGATTACGACCTCTCCCGGGTGATGTTCATTACCACCGCCAACGTCCGGTACAACATCCCTCTTCCCCTCCAGGACCGGATGGAGATCATCGAACTCCCCGGTTACCTGGACTACGACAAGACCGAGATCGCGAGACGGCATATCATCCCGAAACAGCTTGCCGAACACGGCCTGAAGAGGAGCGACGTTCGGATCACCGATGAGGCGCTGGAGAGGATCATCAGGGAATATACGCGGGAGGCGGGGGTCAGGAACCTGGAGCGCGAGATCGCCTCCGTCTTACGGAAGGTGGCGAAGGAGATCGTTCTCGGCCCGCGGCGCAACGGCGGGAAGAAAAAATCCCGCACTGTGGTCGTGGATCCGAAAAAAATCGAATCCACCCTCGGGGTCCCGAAATTCCGCAGGCGCCGGGCGGACACCCGGAAGAAGGTGGGGTCCGTAACGGGGCTGGCCTGGACGAGCGTCGGGGGGGATATCCTCCCGGTGGACGTGACGATCATGGAGGGGACGGAAAAGCTGACGCTTACCGGGCAGCTGGGAGAGGTCATGAAGGAATCAGCCCAGGCGGCGTTGAGCTACATCCGGTCCAACACGAAATCGCTGGGAGTGCCTGCCGGTTTCGCCTCGAAGAAGGAAATCCATATTCACCTGCCCGAAGGCGCCATTCCGAAGGACGGACCGTCGGCCGGCATCACGATGGCGATGGCCCTCATATCGGCCGCCGCGAACCGTCCCGCCCGCAGCGACGTGGCGATGACGGGCGAAATCACCCTGCGGGGGAACGTCCTCGCGATCGGGGGGCTCAACGAGAAACTCCTGGCGGCGCAGCGCAACGGAATCGGGACCGTGCTCATCCCGAAGGAAAATGAAAAGGACCTGTCGGAAATACCCGCCCGTGTGCTCGAGGGACTGAAAATCATCCCGCTGGAAAAAATAGAGGATGCGGTCCCCCACGTCTTCCGGAAATGACGCGGCGCAGGCCGGTCGGGCCGCGCCCGCGAGGGTCTTGATATTCCCCCCCCATTCGTTTATATTGACCCGATCCCCTGACGATGCGATGAAAGAGATGAAAAAACAGACCGACGACGCCCTCCATCTCGCCACGGCCCGGAAATGGCGTCCGCAGGTGTTCGGCGACATCGTCGGCCAGTCGCACATCACCACTACGCTCCGGAACGCCATCGCCGGCGGGAGGCTTTCGCATTCATACCTCTTCAGCGGACCGAGGGGAGTCGGAAAAACCACGACGGCCAGGATCCTGGCGCGCGCCATCAACTGCCTCCACCCGAAGGACGCCGATCCCGACAACACCTGCGAACTCTGTCTGGAGATAGCCGGGGGCCGGAGCGTCAACGTGTTCGAGATCGACGGTGCGTCCAACCGCGGCGTGGAGGAAATCAGGAACCTGCGCGAGGCGGTCCGCTATGGGCCGGGGAAGGGCGCGTACAAGGTCTATATCATCGACGAGGTACACATGCTCACCAAGGAGGCCTTCAACGCCCTCCTGAAGACCCTCGAAGAACCGCCGTCGTACGTGATCTTCATTTTCGCGACGACCGAGGTCCACAGGGTGCCCCTCACCATCCTCTCGCGGTGCCAGAGGTTCGAATTCCACAGGATCTCGTCGGCGGAAATCGTCACCACGCTCGCGGAGATCGCCGCATCCGAAAAAATCGACATCGACGGTCCGGCACTCGAACTCATTGCCAGGAGGGCCGACGGCAGTCTCCGCGATTCCCAGAGCATCTTTGACCAGATCGTCTCGTACTGCGACGGGAAAATCGGGGTTGCGGACGTCCGCGCGCTCCTGAGGATCGTCGACGACGAATTTTATTTCCGGGTCACCGACGCCGTCACGGCGAAAAACCCCGGGGCGGGGTTTTTGATCGTCGACGAGGTGAGCCGGGCGGGTCACGACCTGCGTGAATTTGCGGGGGGGGTCACCGAGCATTTCCGCAACCTTCTCGTCGTGAATGCGACGGGCGAGACCTCGCTCGTGGACGGCTCGGAGCGGCTCAGGAATCGGTACGCGGAAACAGCGAAGGCGTTCACCGGCGACGATCTTCTCCGGTTGATGAAAATCTCCTCGGAAGCGGAGTCGGCCATGCGCTGGAGCCAGCAACCCCGCCTGAAACTGGAGCTGGGGCTCCTGCTGATGATCAGGATGGAGCCGGGTGTCCGTCTCGGGGAACTTCTCTCCGGCATCGAGGCCTTAAAAAAAAAGGTTGAAGCCTCCCCCGGCGCTCCGGGACCGATGAAGGCCGCGACGGCGCCGGTGGTCGGCGCGCACGTGGAAACCCCGGGCATCAACCCGCGGGCCGGGAGGAAATCTCCCGCCCCAGTCATGGGGTCGGTACGGGCGTCCCAACCCACCCTCCGGGCGGACCAGGTCGTCAACCCGCAGACTCCCCCCCCGGTGATCGCCACCATGATGCCTCCGTCGCCGGTGGCTGCACAGGACGCGAACCTCCCCCCGACCGCCGCCATATTTTCCGGACCGGGCGCAGCGGGGAGCTGGCGCTCCCTGGTCGAGGAGGTCCGGAAGGAAAAGATCGGGATCGGCACCATGCTGGGGGAGACAACCTTTCATGCCGTCCGGGGTAACAACGTCAGCATTTCCTGCCCCGACGATTTTCACGCCGACATCCTGAAGCGGAACAGGCACTACATCTCGTCTCTTGCCGAACGAATGTACGGCGCGAAAATTCAGATCGACACCATCCTCGCCGGGAATCCTCCCGACAACCCTCAACCGGCCGGCGCAAACGACGGGGCCGGTGCCTCCGTGGAGACCCCCGGAACGAACCTGAGAGACCATCCCCTCGTCCGGGCCCTGATCACGGAATTCGGAGCCGAAGAGATCCGTTGACAGCGCGGGAACTAATTTCCCTGGAATCGGCTTCGTACTGATTGTGGACCGTGAGCATTCCATACTGCGATACCCGGTCGGCGCGGCCCGGGCGCTGACGGCGGGGCTCCTCGCCCTGGTCCTCGCGAGCCCGGTGCCGCTCGGCGCCGCACCCGCGGGAAAGTACGCCGGGGAATTCATGGCCATCGGCGTGGGGGGCAGGGCGCTGGCGCTCGGCTCCGCATTCGTCGGCCTCGCCGACGACGTCACCGCCGGGTACTGGAACCCCGCCGGCCTCTCGCGCATCTCCTATCCCCAGCTGGGCCTCATGCACGACGAACGGTTCGCCGGCCTGGTGAATTACGATTACGGCGGACTGGCGATGCCCCTCGGGCCGTCCTCCACGCTCGGCCTGAGCGTCATCAGGCTCGGTGTCGACAACATTCCCGACACCCGGAACGCCGGCATCGACGCGTTCGGGAACCCCCTCCCGCCGGAGGAATGGGAAAACTTCGCGGGCATAGACCCGGCGAGGATCACCTGGTTCAACTCCGCCGACTGGGCGGTGTACTTCTCCTATTCCCGGAGGGTATCGCCGGTGTTCAGCTACGGGGCGAACATCAAGTTCATCCGGAGGGACAACGGGGGGGCTTCGGCGACCGGGATCGGTTTCGACGTGGGGGCTCTGGCCGTCATCGAGAGGCTCACGCTCGGCGTCAACGTACAGGACGTGACCTCCACCCTCGTGGCCTGGAACTCGGGAAGGAACGAATTCATCATCCCGACGCTGAAAATCGGCGGCAGCTACGCCGCGGAGATCCTCGGCCAGCGCCTCTCGCCCGTGGCGGACGTCGACGTGCGCTTCGAGGGGCGCGGCTCGGCGGCAAACCTCAACCTGGGGCCCGTCAGTTTCGATTTTCACGCGGGTATGGAGTTCGCCTTCAGGGAGATCGCGGCGCTGCGCGTGGGTTATACCGACATCGGCTCGGTGACCATGGGTGCCGGTGTGAGGCTTCCCAAGATCACCCTCGACTATTCCTTCTCGAAATTTGATTCCGGGGAACAGCTCGGAAACACGCACCGCGTGTCGATCCTCTTCACGCTCGAAGCGGAACGTTTCCTCCGGCCCGGCGGCTGAAGACGTGCGCCCGCCCGTTTGGTCGTTGCTCCTGATGATGGCGGTCGTATCCTGCGGGTCGGGCGTGCGCTATGCCGACACACTTCCCCTCACGGATACCATCATCCGGGCGGGGGGTGGGAGGCTGACCGGGCAGGTGCCCCGGGGATGGACGACCGCCCCTCCGCGGGGGGGAGGAGATGCGTCCGCGTCGCTTGTCCTCGACAGCGGTGACAGCCTCCGGATCGTCATCACCGAGCTGGTCCTCGATTCAACGGCTGCCGCTTACTACACCGAGAGGGGCCTCGGGGACCTTGCCGCCCTCAACAGGACGCTGCGCGATACATCGTATCACGGACGGACGGGAGGGATAGGACGGTTCTCTCTCAACGGGAGGGAGTACGCGGTGTATGAATTGCTCACCGGCACGGGGAAAACCCGGGTGGCGCTCTTCGCTGCGGGAAAGTCGTTTTTCGAATGCCGGGCGTTGGCCCTGAGGACACTCTCCGGAGGCAGGTCGTACGACCGCCTCTTCGCCTTCCAGCAGACGCTGCTCAGGTCGCTGAAGTAGGAATCCGAACCGGCATCATTTCCCGGAGAGGACGAACACCCCGTCCCACGAATCCGGGGGCGGTTTTTTTTCGAAGGCCTTCGAGCGCTCGAGGTAGATCAACGAGGGGTGGTCGTCGGGCCTCAGCGAACGCGCGGCCGCAAACTTCGCGGCGGCGCCCGCCCACTCCCTCCTCCTGTAGAGCGCGATCCCCCCGTCCCAGAGTTCCAGGAACTCCGTGAAGTCCGGCGGTTCCTTCGATTCCCCCCTGACCCCGATGAGTTCGTACACCCTGATCGGTTTCGTTTTACCCGCCACCAGGACGAGGTCGAGCTCCCTCGCCATCACCCGGTCGGCGACCCTGGCGTGGGTGCTCTCGCTGATGATGGTCCGGGTCCGGTATTCCTTGTTGGCGGTCTCCAGCCGGGACCCGATGTTCACCCCGTCCCCGATCACGGTGTAGTCGAACCGGTTGACCCCCCCCAGGTTGCCCACGATGACCTCGGCCGTGTTGATGCCGATGCGCGTCCTCAGTACCGGTTTCCCTTCCTCGCGCCACAGGGCCGAAAGCCCGTCGATCGATTCCTGCATCCTCACCGCCGTCCGGCAGGCCAGGAACGCGTGGTCCCTCTCCGGCAGCGGCGCGCCCCAGAACGCCATGATGGCGTCCCCCTGGTATTTGTCCAGCGTGCCGTTGTTCGAGAAGATCAGCGAAGTCATCACGTTGAGGTATTCGTTCAGGACGGTGACCAGTTCCTCCGGGGGCATGGTTTCCGAAATCGTCGTGAACTGCTCGATGTCGCTGAAAAAGACCGTGAGTTCCTTCCGTTCGCCTCCGAGCCGGAGTTTTTCAGGGTCTTCGAGGAGCTCGTCGACCACCGTCGGGTTGACGTACTGGGTGAACATGTTCTTGATCATCAGTCTCTGGCGCCGCTCCGAGACGTAGTTGTAGATGGAGCTTCCGACGTACGACGCGATGACCGCAAGGAGGGGGGCCGTCATGTCGATCACCAGGTTGTGCCTGGCGAACAGCATGAGCCCGAGCCAGTAGACGATCAGCAGCTCTCCGAAGAGCACCGCGGCGCTGAGGGTTTCGAGGAGGACCCCATACCGGGTCCTGATCGCCTTGATCCCCGCCGTGAGCGAGAAACTGAAGAGGCAGAGACCGATCACGATCATCGAGGCCTGCCATCGCGGCTGGCGGGTGAGGAAATTCGCGTCGAGGACCGACTGGATGACGTTCGCGTGGATCTCGACACCGTACATCTGGTTGTCCCCGTCGATGCGGCCCTCGCCGACCGGGACCGTGAAGAGGTCCTTGTCCTCCGGCATCACCGTGCCGATCAGAACGATCTTGCCGGTGAAGGTGCCGTCGTACAGGTACCCGATCTCCGGATCGTCGAAGGTGTTCACCTCCATCCCGGGGGAGGAGAGCTCCTCGTTGGTGGCGAATCCGCTGTCGTCGAGGACGTCCGCGATGTTCAGGCGGCGGAAGGCGCCGCTCGGTCCGTACCAGTTGATTAAAAAGGAGGTCGAATCGTACGCGGGGAGCGTCCGGTCGGCGTAGGTGAAGGTCCCCTCGCCCGTCTCGGCGGTCGACCCGGCCTTCATTCCCAGCGAGGCGTTGAGCATGGCCATCGAGAAGGTCGGTATCCGCCGGCCGGCCGCCGGGTCGAATGCGAAGGGCATGTACCGGCGGAGGACACCGTCGTCGTCGGTGACGACGTTGACGAGCCCCAGCCGCCGGGCCGAGCCCGTGAAGATGTTCCCGTAGTTTTCCTCCGCCCGGAGGATCCTGTACCGGCCCGCGCCCGGTTCGAGCTTGCCCGCGAGCACCACGCCGGGGGTCGACGCCAGCTCCCGGCGCAGTTCCGCCTCGGCGGCCGCCTCTGCGGTGTCTCCGGTGGTGAAGATGATGTCGATCCCGATTGCCGCCGCGCCGGCCTTTTTCAGGTTTCGCACCAGGCGCGTGTAGTATTCCTTGGGCCAGGGCCAGGGGTCGGGGAGTGTCCTGAAGGATTCCTGCGAGATCGCCACGATGACCACCTTCGAAGAGTCGGTGTTCATCGGAAGGGGACCGCGCTTCCGGAACCGGAGGTCGATCAGCGAAAGTTCGGCCCGTTTGAGCGGGGGGAATTCAAAGAGAAATTCCTGCGTGAAAATGATGACGAGAAGGGCGATCGAAACTGCGATCCCCAGGTTCGTGAGGATCGCGCGACCCCGGCGTGAGAGAACACGGGCCATGCGGGGGTCAGACGTCCGTGCGGAGGATCAAACTCCAGATGACGTCGGTGTCGGCGTCGTCGTTGAGGTAGAGGTTCACCCGTCCCTCGAGGCTGAGGTTTTTCAGGAAGTAATACTGCGCGCCACCGTTCAGGAGTGTCCGCGTGATGTCGCCCACGGTCGGACTGACGGTCGCGTTGAGGAGGAGCCTCTCCCGGTACATCCTGTACTGGGCGGCCATCGTGAACGTGGAATAGTTCAGCTCGGACGCGGGGCTTCCGGCGGCGTCGACCTCCGTGGACACGAAGATCGCGCTGACCGTCGTGCGGAGCGGGGCCGCGTAGGTCGTGACCACGTTCAGCGAGAGGGAGAGGTTGCGGCTGTCGAGCTGCCTCGCCGTGGCGTCGTCCCGGGCGGAGGTGCTGAAGGTGAGGCTGGCGAAGTGCCTCGCCCCGAGTTCGACGCGGCGGCTGAGCTGGACCATGAACCTGAGCGTGTGATCGTCCACGCTGTACGGAGACGCGGGGTCCAGCGGGTTCGAATTCGTGAGGGACACCAGCCCGAGAGTGAAATTCGGCACGTCGCTTCGCGTGAGGTAGGTGACCCCCCCCGAGAGCGTGGTGTATGTCGTGACGGCCGCCCGGGTCTCCGCCGTGTTGTCCTGCAGGCGCTCGACGCCCGCGGACAGCAGGAGGCGGTTCTCCACGAGGCGGAGCCGGTCGTTGACGGAGAACCCCCTGATGTCCTTCCTGAAGAACGGTTGCCCGAACGATTCGTAACTCGCCCCGTGGCGGATGTAGGAAAAGGTGAAATTGTTCGGCGCGTAGTTGACGGCCAGGGTTCCCTCGTACGAGAGGGTCGCGAGGTTTTTCGTCCCCAGCGGTACGAGGTTTTCATTCACGGTGATGAACCGGGAAAAGATGTCCCTCGCATCCCTGAGGTCCTGCTCGCTGAAAGAGTCGTACGTGCTGTCGCTGAAAATCGAATCGATCTTCGCGTCGGTGATGGTCCCCCCCCGGATGTTCGAGTTATAGAGGCTGAACCCCGCCTGGGCGCGCAGCTCAATGTTCTTCCGGTCGAACGAAAGCGCCAGGTCCGATCCTGCAACGAGGTTTTCGGCTGGTGCCCCCCCGGCGGAGATGGACCCGACATCGTCCTTCGAGTGCAGGGCCGTGAGTCCGAACACGCCGTTCCAGATCGTGAACGACGGCCTCAGGATGAGCATGTTCCTGCTGAACGTGCCGAGGCTGTCCCTCTCCACGCCGCGGGTGACGTCCCCCGCGACGATGTCGAAATCGAAAAAGCCCGCCGATACCCCGCCGGTGAAACCCCTGACGCGCTTGCCCGAGATGATCATGTCCGGCATGACGGGGTAGCTGTCCCCATACCCGAGCCGCACCCAGGGGGATTCCGCGCCGATGAAGAACCTGTTCTGCGGCTGCCGGGTGTCCTTCTCCTCGCTGGTGACGTGCAGGTGTCCGTCGATGTTGAAGAGTCCGTTCGTCGCGCTCCCGTCCAGCGTGGCGCGGTTGTACGGCGTCACGCGGTCCGAGATCGTTTCGTTCCGGGTCTCCATCCTGAGCGTTCCCCTCGTTTCCCAGGCATGCGTGCGGAGGGAGAGGGCCTCGCCGCTTTCCCTCGGTCCCCTCACGAAGAAATCCCATGAACGGAGCGATATGCGGTTCCCCTCCCCGTCGAAGAGCTCCACCGTGATGGAGTGCGGCCCGCCGTCGGGGGAGTACCCGGCGTTTTCGGGCCTCAGGATGTACAGCCCGTCGGCGATGAGAAGTTTCCCGCTCAGGTCGTCGCCGTCGACGAGGACGCGTGTGCGGGGGTGGTCGATGGTCGTGTCCGCGGGCTCCACCGAAAACGAGATCAGCAGATCGTCGCGGTTGAGGTGTTCGCCGGGCTCCGGGCTGAGGATCGTGAACCCGCCCGCCTCCGGCACACCGGCGCCGATGTCGGTCGTCAGCGGCTGCGTCTCGGGGTCGGGCGCGGGATAGGTCGTGTCCGGGCCGCCGTCCGAACGGACGAACCGGAACCAGTATTCGAGGATTGTCGGCCGGAGTTCCCCGGCCGGGACCATGTAGAGGGCCGTGTTACCGACCACCTGCATCTCGCGGATCGTCCAGGTCCCCTGGCCGAAGAGGCGGTAGGCGAGGTTGACCCCCCGGATCCCGTTGAGGTTGGTAAAATCGATGGAGACGGGCAGCGGGGATCCCGGGGAATACTCGCCGACCGAGACGCCCAGGACCTGTTCGCCGAACTGGGCGGCGGCTGGGGGTGCCGCCGCCAGCATCAACAATACCGTGAGGGCCATCGCCCTCACGGTTAAACCGGTCTGCTTCTTCATCGTGTCAGGGGTCGAAGTTATCAGCTGCCGTTCAACCGGAACACCGGACGGAAGGCATTGCCTCTTCCCGGGGGCCGGGCCGGCCGGACAGGCCGCCCCGGCCCCCGGGGACCGTCCGCGCACCTACTGCCTGAACCTGATTTTCAGATGCCTTTCCCCGCCGTTGTCATCGCGGAACCGGAGATCCAGGTTCCGTTCGGCGCCGCCGCCGGAAGCAAGCCTGGCCTCGGCGAGCTCCTCGGGCGTCATGGGACGGACCGTGATCGTTCCGTCCGCGTTCGAGAACGCGATGGACCCCCCGCGCACGAGAATTTCAGTCCCGGAGATCTTGTTCAGCAGCGCGACGAGTCCCGTTCCCAGCCAGAGCGTGTCGTTGGCGTCCGGACCCGCGCTCCATTTCCCGCTCGTGCCGCGGATGGAGGCGACGGACGTGGGGGAGGTAAACTGGAATTTCGCGTCGATCTGTTTCTTGATGTCGAACCCGAAAGAGCCGCCGGCTTCTTCCGTTTCGATCGACTTCACGATCGGCTTTTCCCCGGCGGCCGTGGACATCACGACCTCGGATTTTTCCCGGACACGGACGAAGCTCGCGTCCCTGAACTTGAGCACTGCGAGCGACTGCTGGCCCGTCTTCACCCGGTCGCCGGAACTGAGGGTGTTGCCCCGTTCGGCGCGGTTCCATTCCTCCGCGGCGTCGGGGCGCAGGCTGACATCCCTGACGACCTTGGAGATGAGGCCGATCGGGCCCGTGGTGATGTCCGGCGCCCGGAAACCGGTCGCCGCGATCACGATCAGTGCGGCGAGGAGCGCCTTGCCCGCCGCCGGTGTGTATCCAGTCCTTTTCATCGCCCGTCCTCCTCGAAAGTCAGTTCGGAAGCGTCGACCGATTCCTGCAGCGTGTCGAAAAGAGCCTGGAGGTCCTCCGCGGTGATCCTGTCGGCGTCGAGCGTGTAATCGCCGGTGAGCGTGAACGATCCCTCCCGGATTGCCCGGAAAATGTCGGGGTAGCGGGAACCGTAAATGGCCTCGAGACGGGCCAGGATGGCGTCATAGTCGGAACCGTCCCCCGTCGCCCCGGGGGTCTCCGAGACCGTGAAGCTGTACACCGGGCTCGACAGCGGGAGCTCGTCCCCCCCCGACACCGTCGTCAGGATCTCGACGCGCCACACGTATGACTTCCCCTTTTCCAGGGGCCGTCCGCCCTGGTAGAGGAAGGACCGCTCGGTGGTCAGATCCGCCGTGAGCATGGCGGGGTCGCGCGTGATCGCATCTTCCTTCGTCTGTCCGTCGGTGAATTCCGCGACGGTCAGACGGGCCGCGGGCCCCTCCTGGAAAAATTCAAAAAATGGATACTCCCCCGTGCTCTCCCCGTCGCGCGGCGAGATCAGTTCGACGCGCGAGGGGTTGCGGATTTCCCACACCACCTCGCCGTCTGAGAAGGCTTCCGTGCAGTTCTCGAGTGAAAATGTCAGCGCGTAGGTCCCGGCCGGGAGCATTCCCGTCGACAGCGTCCGGTCCTCGATGGCCGCCCTCGCCTCATCGTCGATGTCGAACACCTCGAACCCGATCCCGGAGCTTTTGCCCAAATCGAGGTTCGTCACCGTCCGTCCGCCGGCGGGAACGGTGAACGGGTCGGTCCTCATGATTGTGGCCTGGAAGAATGTTTCCCCGGTTGCAAGCTGGATGTTCAGGATGATGTTCATCTGCACGTCCACCGCCGGTGAGTCGGGCGGATTGATGACGTTGACGGTGAAGAGGAGCCCCTTCGCCTCGAAGTTATCCAGGTCGAAATCGGAGATGGTGAGCTGTTCGACCGGGACGGAGACCGCCTGGAGCCTGAGAGGGCAGGTCTGCGAGCGGACCGGGCCGGGTCCGGCCAGGAATACGGCAGCCGCGAAAAACCACGGTGCCACTGTGGGTAATTTTCCAAAAAACAAGCGATTCATTCCCGTTCCCTCTGAAAATCGAAAAAGTATACTTAAAATCCCGCGATAACGCAAGACTACTATAATAGTATCAAAAATAGGGGTACAGCGGGAGGGGCCCTGTGAGGGGAATCACCCCGTGTGATCAGAACCGGGAGATGTCGTTATAGATGATAAATGCCATAAATCCGAGCAGGAGGAGGAATCCGACCTGCTGGACCGCGATTTTGACCCTGTGCGGGATCTCCCGCCGGATGAGTTTTTCGATGATCAGCATGACGAGGTGCCCGCCGTCGAGCGCGGGAATCGGGAGGATGTTGAGGATGGCGAGGCTCATGCTCAACTGTGCCATGAACCAGAGGAACGCCATCAGGCCGTACTCGGCGCTCTGTGTGGCCATCTGGGCGATGGCGATCGGGCCGCCGAACGATTGTTTGACGGAGGCCTGTCCGCCGATGATCTTTCCGATCGTCATGAGGAAGAGGCGGACGCTCTCGGTGGCTTCGACGGCGCCCCCGACGATCGCCCCCCCGGGCGTGTAGTCGGTGTGTGTGACCGGTCCGGCGTACGAGCTCATGAGGCCTACCCCGATCTTTCCGCTGTCGTTGACGGTCACCAGGGCGCTGTGTATGCCGTCGGCGCGCTTCAGCCCGAGTTCGACCCCGGTTCCCGGGCGCGACTGGAGGAGGTCGAAGATCTGCTCCCTGCTCCGGATCACCACCCCCGCGATCGAGACGATCGTGTCGCCCGGCTGGACACCCGCGGCCTCGGCGGGCATGTCCGGCACCACCGTCTGGATGTAGGAGAGCGAATGACCGATGTAAAAGCCGAGGTTTTCCATCGAAAATTCCGCCGACTTCGGCCGGACGAGGTGGACCGCGACCGGGGCTCCCCCGCGTTCGACCACGAGGGCCAGGTCCGCCCCCATGTTTTCGATGTAGATCTGCTGCTGGACTTCCTCCCAGTTGGTGACGGGATGTCCGTTGACGCTGAGGAACCTGTCACCGCCCCTGAGGCCTGCCTCGTACGAAGGGCTGCCTTCCCGGACGTATCCGATCTCGGTGGTGTCGATGACGTCCTTTCCCCGTACGTAATGCACGAGGGTGAAGATGCCGACCGCGAGGAGGATGTTCATGATCACGCCCGCGGAGATGACCGTGATGCGCGCCCACATCGGGCGGGCGCGGAATTCCCACGGCTGGGGTTCGTTGTTGACGAAATCGGTGTCCATGCTTTCGTCCACCATCCCGGCGATTTTCACGTAACCGCCGAGTGGCAGCCACGAGATGCAGTAATCGGTCTCACCGATCTGTCTGCCGAACGCCCTCGGCGGAAATCCGATCGAAAAACGGTCGACCCGCATCCCGGTCAGTTTCGCCGCGAGGAAATGGCCGAGCTCGTGGACGAAAATTAAAATGCCGAGCGTGACGGCTGTGTAAAAGATCATGTTCAGTGCGCCCATGCGGCGTAATCCTCAATTGTACTTTTCAAGATATGACCGCGTCCTGCGGTCCGCGTCGATGATCGTCTCGAGCTCCCCGGCCGCCTGCGCCGGAAAGCGGTCCAGTGCGTCCGCGATGAGGTCCGGGATGCGGTCGAACGTCAGCCGGCCTGCCAGGAACAGCCCCACCGACACTTCGTTCGCGGCGTTCAGGACGACCGGCGCCGTGCCACCCGCCCGCAGTGCCCCGTAGGCGAGGGGGAGACAACGGAACTTTTCGGTGTCCGGAGGGAGGAACGTCATGCCGTTGAGTTTTGAAAAATCGAGCCGCTCCCACCGGGAAGGCGTCCGGTCAGGCCAGGTCAGCGCGTACTGGATCGGGACCTTCATATCCGGTACGCCGAGCTGCGCCTTCACCGAACCGTCCACAAACTCCACCATCGAGTGGACGATGGACTGCGGGTGCACCAGGACACCGATCCTGTCGGGGTCCAGCCCGAAAAGCCAGCGGGCCTCGATCACCTCGAGCCCCTTGTTCATGAGCGTTGCCGAATCGATCGTGATTTTCTTTCCCATTTTCCACGTCGGGTGGCGCAGAGCCTCCCCGACCGTCACCTTTCCGAACCCGCCGGCGTCGCGGTCCAGGAACGGCCCCCCCGACGCCGTCAGGATGAGCCGTTCGACCGTCGCCGGGTCCTCCCCGGCGAGGCACTGGAGGATCGCGCTGTGTTCGCTGTCGATCGGGACGATTTTTGCGCCCCGTTCCGACGCAAGCCCGGTCATCAGCTCGCCGGCCACCACCAGCGATTCCTTGTTTGCGAGCGCGACGTTCTTCCCGAGTTTGACCGCCTCGAGGGTGGGAGCGAGGCCGGAGAAACCGACCATCGAGCCGATCACCATGTCGACGTCCTCGCGCTTCACGATCTCGAGCAGACCCGACGGTCCGTCGAGGACCTCCACCGAACCGTTCATCCGGTTCCGGAAATCGGCCGCCGCGGACGCGTCGAGGATCGCGACGGCGGCGGGACGGTGAACGCGCACCTGTTCGGCGAGGAGGTCGACGTTGCGGTTCGCCGTGAGGCAGACGGGGCGGAACCGGTCACCGAGACCGGAGATCACCTCCAGGCTGCTGACGCCGATCGAACCGGTGGATCCGAGTATACAGATGTTTTTCATTGATCCCTAAAACGAGTATGCCCCTGGGTGACGGGGCAATATCCGCTTAAAAGGTACAGAATTTAGGTGTTGGATACAAACAGAGGGATGATTCCGGCCGCGTATTCCGCGAAACTCCCGACGGAACAGGGCGCGGCCGGGGAGGATGTCACCAC
This sequence comes from Ignavibacteria bacterium, assembly GCA_003235555.1. Lineage (GTDB taxonomy): Bacteria > Bacteroidota > Ignavibacteria > UBA10030 > SZUA-254 > SZUA-254. The sequence goes on from QJVY01000136.1 coordinate 25,455, forward strand.
CCCCCCGGGACCGCGCCCCGCCGGGATCCGGCCGGTCAGTAGCTCATCGTGTCGGGCGGCCAGATCATCATGATCTGCAGCGGTAGTTCGTGCGGCTCGTAGCGCGCGGGCGTGGCGGCGGGGGTCGTCGAACTGACCGTCCTGAACACCGGCTGTTGACCGGTGTGCGTGCCGGGCATGGACGTATTGTCGGCCATCGTATCCGGCGGCCAGACGAACTGGAGAAGCATCTGCGGGTCCGCCGCCGCCGGGGACGTCGTCACCTCGTAGATGTTTCCGGATACCTGGACGACGATGATGGTATCCGGGGGCCAGCGGAGTGAGAGGTGTGTGCTCTCCCTGCAGGCGAAATTGGTGGCGACGAGGGAACAGACGATCGTCAGCGCCAGGGTGATCGCGATCTTTCTCATGTGATGGACCTTTCCTTGGTGTGGGAATGGGTTGGAGGCGTTATCGCGCCTTCATGAGCCCGGCGAGGAGGGCCTTCGCCTCTTTCGCCGGGGTGAACTGGTCGTCCGCCTGCTGCCAGCAATCCAGACAGCTGCGGAGGTGGTGCTCCGCGGCGGTGGTGTCATTCCGGTTGAGGTATAATTTTCCCAGTTCCAGTTGCGTCCCGGGTGACAGGATACCGGTCCAGGTACCGCTCCTGCGGTACGAGAGGACATGGGCCAGTATGGACTCGCCTTTCCGGCCGAGGAGATCCTCCAGTATCCGGATGGCGGATGAATCGGATCGTCCGGCGAGGGAACGTGCGAGACCGTGCCGGGCGAGCAGGTAATACGGATCTGCGCTGTGGACCCGCTCCACGGCGGCGAACTCCTCCTCGGCCTTCCCGGAGTCGCCCCGGGAAAGGGCGAGCGCCCCGCTGATCAGATGTCGGAAATCACCCCGGCGTTTAAGAAAATACAGGTCGATGCTCCCGAGGGTCGCGAGCCGGGTGTGAACTCCGCCGGCATCTTTGAAGCGCCCGGTCGAAGCGTAGCTCACACCGATCAACGGCAGCTCCATGAACGGGGAGGCGCTCAGCTGTCCGGCCATCTCCATTTCCCGGGCATAGGTTGCCATGTCCCCGAGCTCGCGCGAGATTTCCCCGGTCAGGTAATGAAAATACGCTTCGTCCCCTCCGCGCCGCACCGACCGGCAGTAGGCGATCCCCTCCCTGCACATTCCGGCCGCCATCCCGAGTTGTCCCTGGTAATAGTGGAGGGACACGAGCATGGAGTATGCGAGTATCCGGTCCCGCGGGTCGGCGTCCGGAAGGATCGACAGCAGCCGTTGACGGGCGGAATCGAATTCTCCGCCGAGCCAGTGGCATTGCGCGATGTACATGTCGATGGTGTGGTACGCGGGTCTGACGGCCTGGCTCTTCCGGAAATAGCGCATCGCCTCTTTGGTGTCGCCGGCGATGGCCAGGGCAAAACCCATGTTATTGTAGACCGTCCCGGCGTACATAGAATCGAGGGAGAGTGAACGGTGGTCGGCTTCCAGGGCGGTTTTGATGTCACCGAGGTGCATCGCGAAGTTTCCGAGCGTCGCGTATGCCACCGCGTCCCGTGGATCACGGAGGATGAGCTGCTGAATGTTCTCGATCGCTTTTGGGAAGTCCAGTTCGAAGCTGGGCCCGTAATAGATCGATAGGATGTAGTACCGTTCCCGGTCGGTCACGCGGTCGAGCAGCGGGAGGACGCGGTTGTGATACGAGATGGCGAGACTGTCGTTCCCCAGCTTCCGGTGGATATAGGACAGGTCGCTGATGGCGATCGTGAACAGCGAATCCTTTTCGACGGCCTGTTCCTTGAGGAGCGCGGCTTTCGCGAATTCCCCTTCCCCCTCGAGGAGGTTTCCCCGGGAGTAGAGTTCCAGCGCCTCGAGCGACGGGGTGGAGACCTGTTCCAGGGGCATACTGTAGGCCGCGATGTTCTGCATCGATTCCCCGAGGTTTTCCCGTATGTCCTCGCACAGGAGATCGATCGCCGACAGGACATTTTCCGCGCCGGCCGCTTCCCGGCGGAGCACGTTGACGGTCTCTCCCGATACCGCGTCGATGATCTTTCCCGAGACGACGTACCTGGTCCCGAGGAGGGTGATGTTGCCGGCGACGACCACCCGCACACCCTCCCGCCGGGCGAGATCCACGGCAGTCGTGTCCGACAGGGGTCCCGAGAGGGGGACTTTCATCCGGTTCAGGGCCCCCAGGACCCGGTCGGTCGGAAGGAGGTTGAACAAGGACGATTGACGGAGGGAGACCCTGACGGCCTCTGTAAGGGAATGGTCGAAGACGGGATCCCCGGTCCTGTTTCCGAAATCGCCGACAAGGAGATATTCGGCGGGTTCGAGGGGGAGGATCCGCGTCGAGGTACTCGTGACCATGATGATCGTCGTGAGGGCCACCGCAAGGATCGTTGCGGTGAGGGAGGCGACGAACAACTTCTTTTTCCTGCCGGGATCGACTCCTCCGGTCGAGATTTCCGCCGTCCCCTCCGCTGCGATCCGGCCGAGGTCAGCGATGACCTCCTCCATCGAACTGTACCGGTCTTCCCTGTTGCGGGAGAGCATCTTCCCGACGGAGCGGGCGATGCCCCCGGGGAGACCGCTGACCGTTAGTGGCGCCGGGTCCGTGTTCAGGATCGCGTACATCATCGCCTGCGGATAGTCCCCGCTGAACGGGCGTGACCCGGAGAGCATCTCGTGGAGGACCACCCCGAGCGACCAGATATCGGTGCGGTGATCGAGGGGATCCCCCCGGAGCTGCTCGGGTGACATATACGCGGTGGTCCCGGCCGTCGAGCCCGTACGGGTCAGCCTGGCGGCTCCGGAGAGTTTGGCCAGCCCGAAGTCGAGGATCTTCACCTCTTCGTGATCGGTGATGATGAGGTTGGCCGGCTTGATGTCGCGGTGGATGATTCCCTGTTCGTGCGCGCGCTGGAGCCCCCGTCCCGCCTGGAGCGCGATTCCGATGGCCTCACGCCACCGCACCGGGCCGCGACTGATTCTGCGGGCGAGAGTTTCCCCGGGGTAGTAGGCCATGACGATGAATGACCTTCCATCGCCGGTCTCGGCGATCTCGTGGATGTTGCAGATGTTCGGGTGTTCGAGCGCGGAAGCCGCCCTTGCCTCGTGGATGAACCTGTCGCGCAACTCAGGTTGCTCGGTGAGGCCGGGGGGGAGGAATTTGAGGGCCACGTCCCGGTCGAGGCGCGTGTCGTGGGCTCTGTAGACCACACCCATCCCTCCCTCGCCGAGTTTTTCGAGGATGGTATAGTGGGATATGGTTTGACCGATCATCGGTATCAGATCCGGGATCAGGGGAAGGATTGCTGAACACACCCTGGAATGCAGGCTCTCCCGGAATCCATGTGTGCGTGACTGGAGGTATCGGGGAAAGTAAAACGATTTCCCGTGAAAATCAACAGGTCCGAACCAGGCCGAAATTGCCGAAATTCGGTGTGGGTGGGGTCAGAAGGGAGTGTCGTCGGCGACGACCACCGGAGGGGGGAGGCTGCGTTCGATGCCGGCGGGCGCAAGCCGTTCGAAGCCGGCGTATTCCTTCCGGAAGGCGAGGCGGACGACACCGATCGGGCCGTTCCGCTGTTTCCCGATGATGATTTCGGCGACCCCCTCCGATGGTACGCTGCCGAGTTCATCGTCCTTGATTTCGGTGATCCCGTAGGTCTCCGGGCGGTGCACGAACATCACCACGTCCGCATCCTGTTCGATGGCGCCCGATTCTCGAAGGTCGGCCAGCATCGGGCGTTTGTCGCCGCGGGACTCCACGGCGCGGTTCAGCTGCGAGAGGGCGATGACCGGGATGTTCAGTTCCTTGGCGAGAGCCTTCAGCGACCGGGAGATCATCGAAATTTCGCGCTCGCGCGATTCGGGGTTCTTCGGTCCCTGGATCAGCTGCAGGTAGTCGGCGATCACCAGCCCGATGTCCTGCTCCGCCTTGAGGCGCCGCGCCTTGGCGCGGAGTTCGAGGATGGAGAGGGCGGGGGTGTCGTCGATGAAAATCTTGGCCTCCGCGAGCCGCCCCACGTTGCGGCTGAGGTTCTTCCACTTGTCCTCGTGGAGCCGCCCCGTGCGCAGGTCGTGGGCGTTGACCTTCGCTTCGGCGGCCAGGAGCCTGATGATCAGCTGCTGTTCCGCCATCTCGAGGCTGAAGATGGCGACCGGCGTTTTCTTCTCCTTGTGCAGGGCCGCGTTCCGCGCGAGCGCCAGGGCGAACGCCGTCTTCCCCTGGCTGGGCCTCCCGGCGATGATGACGAGGTCGGAGTTCTGGAAGCCGCCGGTGCTGTCGTCGAGCTTCGGGAAGCCGCTCGGCACGCCGGTGATCCCGTCATGCCTGCCGTGCAGGGACTGCAGGTAGTCCACCGTTTCCGCGAGGGCGGGCCCGAGGGGTGTGAAAGTCTTCTTCAGGCGCCGTTCCGAGATCGAGAAGATCTTCGCCTCGGCGTCGTCGAGCAGGTCGAGCGCGTCCTCGGTGTCGTTGTAGGCCCTGGACGCCACCTCCGTCGCGGACGCGATGAGGCTCCGCATCAGCGATTTCTCCAGGATGATCCGCGAATGGTACTCGATGTTGGCGGCGGTGCTCACGTTCATCGTCAGCCCGTTGATGTAGACCGGGTCGGCGGCCTGGTCCAGGGTTCCCTGGCGGCGGAGTTCCTCGGTCAGCGTGATTGCGTCCACGGGTTCGGAGCGTTCGAACAGTTCGTTCATCCCGCGGAAGATCTTCCGGTGGAGGG
>QJVY01000152.1 GCA_003235555.1 Ignavibacteria bacterium
CCAGGCACCGATTTCACCCTCCCTCGACATCGCGAGGAATGCCACGAGGAACCCTCCCTGGTCGCGGTATTCAGGCTGTTTCGACATGATCCGTTCGACCGCAATCCTGCACGCCGATTCCGGAGGAACGCCCTGCCTCATCAGCTCCACGATCGTCGCGCTGCCGGCAATCCTGATGACCGTCTCACCGAGTCCGGTGGAGGTCGCGCACCCGGCCCCGTCATCCACGAAGAGGCCTGCGCCCACGATCGGCGAGTCGCCCACCCTTCCATGCATCTTCCAGGCTGCCCCGCTCGTCGAACACCCCCCCGCCATTTTGCCTCCCCGCATGACGAGCAGGCCGATCGTGTCGTGGTTCCCCTCGCCGATGGGAGCGGGACGGTACCCTCCTCTTTTCAACCATTCCTCGTAGGCTTTCCGGGCCCCGGGGGTGAGTTCTTTGTTGAACCTGAAACCGTTCTCCCTCGCGAACCGGGTGGCTCCTTCCCCGGCGAGCATCACATGCGGGGATTTTTCCATCACCGCCCTTGCGACGGAGATCGGATGGGCGATCCCCTCCATAAAAACCACCGACCCGCATTTCCCCGTTCCCTCCTGGATGCTGGCGTCCAGCGTGAGGTGGCCGTCGCGGTCCGGATATCCCCCGATGCCCACGCTGGTGTTGCCCCTGTCGGCTTCCACCACCCTGATGCCCGACTCAACGGCATCCAGGAGCGTCCCGCCCGTCGCGAGTGAATCGTAGGCCGCCTCGTTGGCGCCCGGGAAATTCCAGGTGGAAACCACGACCGGTTCGTCCCCCTGGCGGACCGGAGCAGCGGCCAAACGGGGTGTCCTCACTGTAAGACCCAGTGCGGGGAGACCCAGTGCGGCGGTGGTCATGAATTTTCTTCGTTTCATGGCGTGTGGTCAGTGTGTGCGTCGCGACGGTTCCAGCGCGGCGAGAAGGACCCCGTCCCGGCGGCCGTAGAAATGCACGATCGGCCTGCGGGGGGGGACGGTCACGGTATACCGCTTCGAACTTTCCGTCAGCGTAAAGGTGACCGGTCTGGCGCTGTTCCCCTCCGGGACGAAGGTCACCATGAGCGCGTCCGAAAAAACGATCGTCCGGACGAGGACCGACGGATCTTTGGTCTCGACCGTTATCCTGCCCGTGAGGCCGGCGGCAGCGATCCCATAACGGTAGAACGCCTCCACGGCTTCAGGGGAGTCCGATAGTTCCACCGGAACCGGCGAATACACGATCCTCCCAGCACCCAGCGGAATGTCTTCCACGGAAGGAACCTCCCCGTGCCGGGAGGAACCTTTCTCGATGCGTTGCATTTTATCACCGCGAAACCCGAGTCGAAACTCCTTTCCGTCAATGCTCAGAAACTCTTCCGTTCCAACGGGTTCAACAGATGGGCTCAAGCCGAAAACAGCCATCCGTCCCCCCGGCAGGTAATACCGGTCGCGGTCGAACGGACCGCTGACAAGCAGAGTGCTTCCCCCCTTCACGAGGGTCATGAGCCGGCTCCACGCCTGACGATCGAAGATCACGGGCGAGGGAAGCACGAGAAGGGTCGGGGGCTTATCCAGCCTGTCGAGGCCGAATTCCGATACCCCCCGCATCGGTGTCCGGCAATGGTACTCCATGATCCGGACACAGGTCCGCGTGGCGGAGGTGGCGGTGTTCCGGTTCGTGAAGAGGTTCGAGTGTGGAATGACCATCACGGTCTCCTCGTCCTCCCTTCCGGCCATGAGCCCCCCCTGCCCCCCGAAGAACCGTGCGTAGCGGCGAACGCTGTCGAATTCGGGTTTGTGCGTGCCATCGGCGCGCTTCAGACCGATGCCCGCCTCATTGTCCGAGTCCATGTACGGGTTCGTGTTCCAGAGCCAGTTGATAAATCCGGCGGCGCCGGAAGCGAACGTGATGGCGAGTTTTCGTTCCGCGAGGTCCCGGACGTCCTCCTCTCCCCGCCAGGGGAGGCCGTCCGCGGTCTCGTAAAACATGACACCGGTTTCCCCGATGAGGTTCGCCTTGCCGGGAACGGATGTCATCAGGCTGTCCCAGAGAAGATCGTCGTTATACCACCAGTTGTGCATCGACGTGAAGTCCACATTGTCCGCGAAAAAATGCGGACCGGGCCGTTCGGAAGTCCCGCCCTCATCCTGCCCGACGGTGACGATCGCCTGTTCCCCTGCTTCCCTCCTGACGACATCCGCCATGATTTTCGCCCATGCGCCGAACCGCTCCTGCGCGAACAGCCTGTACTCGGAGGCGAGAAGCGGTCTGGTGTCCCCGATGATGTTGCGGTCGGAAAAATCTTCCAGGCGCGGCAGACCGGGGCTCGCTTCGGTGGAAAGCCTGAACCTGTCTGCAGGGCCCCGCGCGCCGGGTGAGGCCGGGCGCGCCTCCATCCACTCCTTCCATGATTCAATTTCGTGCGCGTCGTAATTCGGCCTGCATTGCCAGAGGTGGTCCGGGGAACAGAAGGAAGGTTCGTTGATGAGGTCCCAGATGACACCGGGCGCCCCGGCGTACCGCCGGGCGATCGTGGAGAGGAAGATGGACTGTGCCTGCACCGCCCTGGGATCCAGGTACGGGTTCTCACCTCCCCAGCTTTCGGGGAGGAAGGCGAAGAAGGTGAAGATCACCGGGATATCGTGCCGCGCTGCCGTCAGGACGAACGCATCGATCGCCCTGAGGGATCCTTCGTCGAGACTCCCCACGTCGAGCATGATGTTCTTCCATCCCGTCCAGATGCCGGTTCTCACCATGTTGATGCCGGCGTCCTTCATCTCCCTGAAATCCCTCTCCCAGGTGACCGGATCGGGTTCGAACAGGAATTTCCGCTGGACCGTGCCGCTCATATAACTCGTGCCCACGACGGGCAGCGTCGCCCCGCCGTCGGAGAAGTATGTCCGCCCGGGTTTCAACCGTCGGGCCCCGGCGAGAAGTGATTTGTCCATGATCCAGAAGCCGTTCTCCGCGTGGATCCTGCCCCTCCCCCGGAATCCGGCATCGGAGGGAGTCAGTGCGGCATGAACCGTGTAGAGTCCCGGAACGAGCATCCGGACCGTCTCACCCGGCAGGACATACTGCCCGGCCGGTGCGTCCCGGAAATCCCGCGCGCTGAACGCTCCGGCATGGACCGTCCTCCCGGAGGAGTCTGTGACTGAAACGGTCCAGTCACCAGCGATCTGCCCGGAAAAGGATCTCTCCGGATCCGGGGCACGGAGTGTGAACGCCGGTGATTCACCCGGCATGTATGTGGCGAAGGTGGGCTGCACCGCCGCGCGGAGGACGGGGCCGTACCCCATTCCCGCCATTTCCCTGATCGCGCCTTCTTTCAATGCGCCGGTGAAGTTGGCGAGGATCCAGATTCCCCCGGCAAATTCCCCGAGCAGCCTCTCGATCCGGACCACCGGTGCCGCAATCATGTCGCCGGCCCGGTCGAATCCGCCGACCTCGGTAAAAATTTCTGCGTCCCGCTGGCCCGAGGTGCCGTCCTCCCCGGGATAATCCCGCGTGGATGTGAACCGGACATACAGTTCGAAAACGCGGCGCACCTCCACGAGCCCGGAGAGGCCCGGGCCGTCCCGCCCGTCGCGGCGGTCCTCGTAGCGTTCGATCTCGTCCACCGGGACGTCGAACGACTGGGTGATGCCGAGTTCCCGGTGGAATGTCGGCCGGGGCTGGCCCTTCACGGGTTTTCCGTCCGGGTTGCGGCTGACCCCGACGCTGAACGGTACTCCCCCGAGGTTCAGCAGGTTTCCGCCCCCCGAAAGGAAATGCCGGATCGACGGCCATGCGGCCTCCGGAAAGGCCGAACCGAAGGGATTGATGAACAGGCGGTGAGTGGAGACATCGAGGTCCGTGCGCAGCCTCGAACTGTCGAGAAAGTCCACTCCGGAGGCGCCGATCCCGCTGAGCTCCCGCGTGAGGGAGGCCCTGTCAGTGGAAAAATCATCGACACCCGGGAACCCGTCCTCGAAGAAGACCGCGATCCTGGAAGGCCCGTCCGCGGGGAGGACGGAAGTCCTTTCCACATTGTGCACGGCCCCCGCCGGCGTGCAGAGGCCGAAGAGGGCCAGTCCGCCGGCGGTACGGAGGAACGTCCTCCTGTTCTGTTTCACCGGTGCCATCGGCTGCTGTCTTTCAGCGGGCCCTGATCGTCACTTCGTCGACGAAGAGCCACGCTTTCCCGCCAGCCCCCTTGTGCCATTCCGGACAGGTGCCCAGGTTCCGCGCCCTGATCCGGACATACTGCGCGTTCACACCTTCGAACACCGCCGTGAATTCCTTCCGTCGCCCCCCCTCTTCGCGCGGGGAGATATCGTTCTGTACCGTCACCGGGTTGGAAAAATCACTCCCGTCGGCCGAGAGGGATACCTCGACCTCCGTCGGGAAAAATATCCAGGAATTGATGTCCTGCAGACACCCGAGCGACACTTCCCGGACGATCTCTTCCCGGTTGAGTTTGATGACGGCCTCGAGATCATCACCATGGTATCCCTGCCACGCGCCAAGCCGGAAATCGCCCGCACCGGTCAGCCCGTCGATGAGGGCATCATCCCCGCCCCCGGTGTACTGCACGCTGTATTCGCTCAGGAGCTCGATCGTGCCGGGCGGGTCGAACCTCCTGAAGTCTCCGAAGAGGAGCCTGCTCGGGGACCTATCCGCCGCCTTCGCCAGCGCCTGGACCGGCGTGGTGCCCACAAGGGTGAGCGGACCGTTGTAGAGGGGTGAGGCGAACGTGGGCAGAGTGCCGTCGGTGGTGAAATAGATCGACGACCCCGGGGTCGCGTCCTCGATCCCGACGATCATCGAATCGGTGAAGGATTTTCGTGCGTCCGTGAACACCGGCACCGTCGTGATCCTCTTTTTTGGAGAGTATTCGGTATAGCCCGCGTTCACACCCGGCAGGGTGGTGTCGGGCGCGGGGCCCATCGTAAAATTCAAATCACCGCCGGACGTCAGGAGGTCGTGACGGAGGGAGAGGCTTTCCAGCGGCAGCCCGTTCAGGGAGACTGCCGTCACGTACCGGTTTTCCGACGGATTCCCGGAGGCCTCCACGGTGAAGGTCCTGCGGTTCGGCAGGTTGATCCTTGTGCGGGGAAAGGAGGGCGTGCCGATCACGTACAGCGGGGTTCCCGGTGTCACCGGGTAGAACCCGAGGGCGCTGAACACGTACCAGGCGGAGAGCTGTCCGCAATCGTCGTTTCCGCAGAGACCGTCGGGGCGGTCGGTGTAGAGCGAATCCATGATCGTACGGACAAGCTGCTGGGTTTTCCACGGCTGCCCCGCGTATGGGTAGAGATATGCGAAATTGTGACTCGGTTCGTTCCCCTGCGCATACTGACCGATCATCCCGGTGATATCATCCTGTTCCCTTCCCGTCGTCGACGAAGACGTGAAGAAAAGCGAATCCAGTTTCTCCGCGAACACCCCGGGACCCCCGTGGAGGGCGATGAGGCCATCGATGTCCTGCGGCGCGAAAAAATTGTACTGCCACGCGTTGGCCTCGGTGTAATGGAAGGTGACCGCCCGCGGGTCGAAGGGTTCTGCCCACCCCCCGTTGACTCTCGGCCGGAAAAATCCCGTCGAGGGGTCGAACAGGTTCTGGTAGTACTGCGCCCGTTCGTCGTACCGTGCCGCCTCCGCTGCGTTCCCGGTCATCTCCGCGAACCGTGAAATGCACCAGTCGTCGTAGGAATATTCCAGCGTCTTCGAGACGCTCTCTGATTCCATGTCCCCAGGGACGTAACCGTACTTGCGGTAGTGTTCCAGCCCGAATCGGTTCAGCCCGGCGGATTTTTTCATCGCCTCCAGCGCGACGACGGGATCGAAGCCCCTGACGCCCTTCGCCCATGCGTCCGTGATGACGGGGACACTGTGGTATCCGATCATCGTCCAGGTCTCGTTCGATGCGAGTTCCCAGACCGGCAGGAAGCCTCCCTCGCGGTACTTGACGAGCATGCTTTTGATGAAATCGAGCGTCCGGTCCGGGTCCAGGAGGGTCAGGAGCGGATGCTCCGCCCTGAAGGTATCCCAGAGGGAAAACACCGAGTACATCGTGAAGGTTTTGTCGTTGTGTACCTCCATGTCCATCCCGCGGTAACTTCCGTCGACGTCGTTCGAGATGTTCGGGGCGAGCATGGCGTGGTAGAGCGCGGTGTAGAAGATGTTTTTCCGCCGGTCGTTCCCCCCCTCGACAACGACCCGGCTCAGCTCCCTCTCCCAGAGGAGGGCCGCAGTCGTGCGGACCTTGTCGAAATCCCAGTCGCGGATCTCTGCGGAGAGGTTTTTCCTCGCCCCGTCGACGCTGACCGGGGATATCCCCACGCGGACGAGGACCTCCTCCACCATCCCTGTCCGGTAGGTCACCACCGCCCTGAGGTTTCGCGACGTGTCGGCACGGAGCCCAGGAAATATCGTATCGTTCCTCACGACGGCGAACGACTGGAACGGTTTCGAGAACTCCGCGACGAACCATACCCGCTGGTCTCCGGCCCACCCGGTCGATCGCCGGTACCCCGAAATCTCGCTCTCCCCGGTGATCTGGATATCCGCCTCCAGCACCCTGTCGGGCCCGAGGCCGTGGAGCAGGTCGATGATGAGGGCGGCTGAATCGGACCGGGGGAAGAGGTACCGGTGAAAACCGCAGCGGGGAGTCGTCGTCAGTTCGACCTGGATGCTGTCGTCGTCGAGGAGGACACCGTAATAGCCGGGTGAGGCGACCTCATTCGCGTGTGAGAATTTCGATGAATGCCGGTACGACGGCCTCCCGTCCGGTGAGGGAGTGAAATCAGGGCGTTTCAATGTCGGAGTCACGAGGATGTCGCCGTAGTCTGCAATCCCCGTGCCGCTCAGGTGCAGGTGGCTGAAGCCGAGGATCGCGCTGTCGGAGTAATGGTAGCCGGAACAGGCGTCCCAGCCCTCCACCCTCGTGTCGGGGCTCAGCTGGACCATGCCGAACGGCATCGTCGCCCCGGGGAACGTGTGGCCGTGTCCGCCGGTGCCGACGAGCGGGCGGACATGGTCGCCGAAACCCTGGGCCCGGGCTGGCCCCGGTTGGGTGAAAAAGACGAGTGCGGAGACACAGACCACGGGGAAAAAGTGATTCGACATCGGGATTTTTCTCCGAATTTTTCTGGAATATAGTAAATATCCCGGGCACGAAAAATCCCTGCGCGGATGGCCGGGGCCGCCGGTTGGCCTCACCCTGCGCTGAGGCCGGGGATGTCAGTCTCCCGGGTTCGCAAGAGTCCGGAGGAGATCCAGGACTCCCTCGGGGTCACGCACGTTGTAACGCGCGTGTGTGCTCATCACGCCCACCTTCACCGAGTGGGCCCCCGGGGGGAGCATGCGGAACACGTCTTCATCCGTCCAGTCGTCACCGATCGACAGGATGAAATCGTATGTCCCCCTCTGGAGGAGGCCGGCGACCGCGGTCCCCTTGTTGACGCCGGCGGACCGGATCTCCATCACTTTGTTCCCCTGCATGATCTGGAGGTCGGTGTTCGCCGTGAACGAGGTGAGGTGGTCCATCAGCTCTCCCACGAGCACCTGCGCCTGCTCCGGGTCCGCCTTCCGGTAATGCCAGGCGAGCGCGGCGCCCTTTTCTTCGATCAGCGCGCCGGGGAGGCGGTCGGTGTAGAGCTGGAGAATCGGGAGCAGGTCCGGTTTCCATGCCGATGAAATCTTCTTCGTCATCCGCCACTCCTTTCCCGGGTCACGGAGCCACACCCCGTGCTCTGCCACCAGCGTCAGCCCGAGCCCCTCGAAAAAATCCCAGAGCGTGTCACGGTCCCTTCCGCTGACGATGGCCACCACGTTCCGCGGGTCATCGCAGAGGGATTTCAGGACGAGAAGCACCTCGGGAGTCGGCACGGCCATCCTCGGTCTTTCGTGGAAGCCGACGAGCGTCCCGTCGTAGTCGAGCAGGAAGAGTCTCTTCTTCGTCCCCCGGTACTCCTGTACCAGGAGTTCGCTCAGGTTCGGGCCGAGGACCTTCGCGAGGTACCGTGCCTGGGTGATACTCATCTCATCCAGTTGGGTGAGAAAATCGTTGGCCCACCGGTCGACGGTGTACCGTTTCAATCTCCCCTGCATCACGGCTATCCTCCGGCGCTGTTCGAGCGGAGGCATGGAGAGGGCCTCGTGCATCGCCTCCGCGAGGGCCCTGCGGTCGTTGGGGTTCACAACGATCGCCTCGCCCAGCTCCTTCACCGCCCCCGCCATCTCGCTGAGGACGAGAACGCCCTCCCCGTCAGCCCTCGCGGCGACGTACTCCTTCGCGACGAGGTTCATGCCGTCGCGCAGCGGGGTCACGAGCGCGACGTCACTGATGCTGTACAGGGCTGTCAGTTTTCCGAAGGGCAGGTTCCTGTACCGGTAGACGACCGGGGTCCAGCCGATCTCGCCGAACCGCCCGTTGATCTTTCCGACGGTCTCCTCGATATGCCTTTTCATCATCCCGTACTGTTCCACCGCCACCCGGGATGGGACGACGGTCAGGACGAGAACGACGTTTCCTGCATAGGCCGGGTGTTTATCCAGTAACAGCTCGAAGGCCTCCAGTCTGTTCAGGATGCCTTTGGTGTAGTCGAGGCGGTCCACCGAGAGGATGATCTTCCGCTGGCCCAGCGATTGACGGATCTTCGCGGCCTCGCCTGCCGTCTCCTCCGACGAAGCGCCGTCATGGTACTTCGCGAAATCGATACCCAGGGGAAAGGTCTGTGCCTTCACGATGTGACTCGGGAGGGTGATCGTCCCGAGGTGATGGGAATGATCAAGGATCCTGAGGGCGCACTGGAGGAAGTGCTGCGTGTATTCGTAGGTATGGAACCCGACGAGGTCGGCCCCGAGGAGGCCGGAAAGGATCTCGCGCCGCCACTTTCCCGGCAGGAGCCTGAACAGTTCGAACGAGGGAAAGGGAATATGGAGGAAAAATCCGATCGAACGCCCCGGCAGCCGAGTCCGGAGCATAGCCGGGAGGAGCATCAGCTGGTAATCGTGGATCCAGATTCGGTCCGCGGGGCCCGCCTCCGCCGCGATGATGTCGGCAAAATGCTCGTTCAC
>QJVY01000052.1 GCA_003235555.1 Ignavibacteria bacterium
CTCCTCGAACCACCCGGTGACCACGTTGAGGCTCTTCGGTGAACTCACGCCCGGCAGCTCCCGGACGACCACCCAGCGCATGTTCACCGGGTCGAACGTTCCGTCGACGAACCTGTCAGTGTCCTGGGCCTTACTGAAGTCCGCAATCATCCGGCGGGTCCCGGGTTCCACCGAGCTGGTTCCCGTCAACGGGATCGCGTAATATTTGTCGCTGGTATTATCCAAATAAAATAACTCGCTTCCGTCCCGGTTCCAGCTGCTTCTTCCGGCCCCCCCGCTGGTGATCTGCCATCTCCCTTCACCGCGGGGATAGGGTACGATGTAGACCTCGTTGCGGCCGGACTCGCCGGACTCGTACGAAAGCCATCGCCCGTTGGGCGAGACGCGGGGGTTGTTTTCGTTAAAGGGTGTTTCGATTAACGGTCGCGTCGTCCTGGCGCTGTCGAGTGATACCTCCCAGATGTCGTTTCCGCGATAGTAAAGCAGGCTCCGTCCATCCGGAGTGCATTGCGCGGGGAAAAGTGCCACACCCTTCTCCCCGAGCAATTTCTCCTCTTTACCGGAGCCGTTCCACGGCGCCCAGTGGAGTTCCACCTCCCCGTCCCTCTCGGCGTAAAAAATGACGCGTTTTCCATCTGCGGTCCAGGTGGGGTTTCCGTGGTTGCCCCCTCCGAATGTCAGTCTCTGCATCAGACTCCGCCTGATGTCCCACGTCCAGATATCGTTGTTCGCGGCGTTCACCGTGATCGCGAGTCTGGTGCCGTCGGGGGAAACCGAGGGATCCCCGTAACTCCGGGCCTCCGCGATGAGGGGGACCTTCCGCAGGTCCGGGTAAAGCCAGTCCACCACAAGTTCCTTGGACGGGGCCGGACCCCCCGGAGGGTACACGAGGGTCCCGTTACGGGAAAAGGCGTAACTCGCCGCGCCCGATTCCACCATCATTTGCCCTCCGCCGAAGAGTTCCCTCGTCGGTCCGGTCAGCGTCCGGGTTCCGGGATCGAAGGGGGCGACGAAGAACGAACCGCCCCTCACGTACAGGATATCCCCCGTCGGGAGATAGCTGGCGTGCGACCCCCCCTCGATGAGGGTGGTGTTCCTGCCTGTTTCCAGGTCGTGGACCACGATGTTCGCGTCGTCGAAGGAGGGGGTGGTCGTGTACTTTACTGTCAGAAGCATCGCCTTGCCGTCGGGGAGGATGGAAGGATACCTGTGACTGATCTCCTTTTTCTCACGGTCGGGAACGCTGACGGCCTCAGTCGAATCGGAACCGGGACGGATCTTCAGCACGCCGCCGACCTGTCCGCCCGCCATGTAGATGCTCCCGTCGGATCCGAAATCGATGCCCCTGGGGTTCTGGGCCTCCGCGACGCGGACCGGCGCACCTCCGTCGATCGACACGCGGAAGAGGCCGCCGTCGTTGAAGTTGAAGTAGTAGATCCACTTCCCGTCGGGGGAAAATTTGATGAACGTATCCGCTCCACGGGTGAGTGGTTTCGCGGTGTAGCTGTCTATTGGTCGGATGAAAATCTGGATGGACCCGCTATCCCGGCTGAACGCGCAGAAGGCGATCATCTTCCCGTCGGGCGAGATGTCCACCGGCGAACCGATCCAGTTCAGGTTCAGCTCATATCCCGCGGGCAGGGGGATGGACGTCCTCGTCACACCGGACTCTCCCGTCGACGGGTTTGTCCACGGGCTCCAGAGGAAGAGCATGACCGCGGAAAGGACAATACCCAGGACGGCGACGAGGGCGGTGAGTTTCGATGCGCCGGAACGCCCCGCGGCGGGTTGCGTCCCGGAATCCGCGACGATCGATTCCGTCATTCCGGACGGGTACCCGGTGGAGATCGCCGCACCCGATTGCACCCGCGAACCCTGCATCGCCGGCCGTGCCGCTGTCACGCGGCTGACGCGCTGGCGGCTCGACTCCCGCTTGTACCGCTTCAAGTCCACCGCGATCTGCTTCATCGACTGCGCCCGCTCGTTCATGTCCTTTTCGAGGCACTCGAGGACGATGGCGTCGAGGCTCGGGTCAATTCCGGCGTTCACCGACGACATCGGGGCCGGGTCCACGTTGACGATCTCGTAGGCGAGGGCGGTTTCGTGGACGCCCCTGAAGGGCAACTGGCCGGTGAGAAGTTCATAGAGGAGAACACCGAAAGAAAAAATGTCCGAACGGTGGTCTGCGTCCATCCCCTGGACCTGTTCGGGGGACATGTAGCCCGCGGTCCCGACCGTGCTCCCCTGTTTGGTGAGCCGGTTGATCTTGCTCGAGGTCTCCCGGAGTTTCGCCAGTCCGAAGTCCATGATCTGCGCGACGCCGTCCTTCCGGACCATGACGTTTTCCGGCTTGATGTCGCGGTGCACAACCCCTTTGTCGTGGGCGGCCGACAGACCTTCCGCCACCTGGATGGCGATGTCGATCGCCTGCTTCTGCGTCATGGCCGAAAGTTTTTCCCGGAGCGTGGTCCCCTCGACGTACGCCATGGCGATGAAGAGCTGCGCGCCCCCGCCTGCCGCGCCGTCGGCGGGATGATGCTCCTCGATCCCGTAGATCGTGCAGATGTTGGCGTTGTCGAGGGACGCCGCCGCGCGCGCCTCCTGGAGGAACCTCGCCCTGTCCGCCTCGGAGGCCGCGAGAGTCAGCGGCAGGAACTTGAGCGCGATCTCACGGTCGAGCTTGGTGTCGTGCGCCTTGTAGACGACGCCCATGCCCCCCTCGCCGAGTTTCTCGAGGATTTTATAGTGCGATATGGTTTGTCCGATCATT
>QJVY01000208.1 GCA_003235555.1 Ignavibacteria bacterium
TCGCTCCAGACGCACAACTGGAAATTCTACGAGCACATCTACCAGGGGCCCGGGTTCTCCTGTCCGGGGTGGGTCGCCCGCGGGGACTTCAATTTCCTCATCTGGTATTCGATGACCGTCACCACCAACCTTCCCCCCGCCTTTTCCAACGTGACGCGGATCGGGAACACCCTCTCCACCGATCCTCAGGTCGTCCAGGCAAACATCCTCGACTGCGATCCCGGAACCCCTTCGCAGGCCGGCGT
The DNA here is from genome assembly GCA_003235555.1 of Ignavibacteria bacterium. GTDB lineage: Bacteria > Bacteroidota > Ignavibacteria > UBA10030 > SZUA-254 > SZUA-254. The sequence goes on from QJVY01000208.1 coordinate 246, forward strand.
GGAGGACGCGGTGATACGCTATACGCTCAACGACGTCCAGCAGCCGGACATTCCTCTGCTCTACCTGGGGGGCGACACCTGGGAGGGAACCCTCCCGGCCGGTACGGCGGGCGACCGGATCAACTACAGACTCGTGGCCGTCGACTCGACGGGTTTCGCCGATTCGACGGGGCCCACCGCGTACCGGATCATCGGGCTCTCCTCGGCGTGGTACACGGCGGACACAGGGGCGGCCTGCGGGGACAACGACATCCGTTCATCGGGGACCACCGTCGACCCCGCGTCGTTTTTCGTTCCGGAATATACCGGGTCCGGCACCTTCCCGAAGGACGACGGCACATCGGGACCCTACGACATGGGCGCGAACTTCACGGTCTTCGGCGACACCTTCCGGTACGCGTGGATCGGGGTGAACGGTGCCGTCGCCCTGAGCAAATCCCCGACCGACACGCTCGACGTCAACGCAAACGGTTTCGCCACGACACAGTGGGACCTCCCGGGGACGCAGAAAAGCGGGCGGACGGATACGTCGCGCGCGGACGACCTGCCCGGGATGTTCATCGCCCCCTTCTGGGCGGACATGATCGTGGGGGACACGTCAACGAGTTACGGCCGGATCGTGTACGGTGACGACGGCGATCCCTGCCTGTTCGTCGTCGAGTGGGATTCGCTGGGGTCGTTCAACACGCTCGGGCCGCTCGCCGATGCGACGACATTCCGGGTGGTGTTGAACCGGTGCACCGGTGCCGTCGATTTCCAGTACGTGAACGTCGGGACGCTCGGCCTCGATTCCGCGGCGCTCGCGGGAATGCAGGCGGACTCGAACGAAGTCTCCGGCACGGAACCGGGATGGATCTACCTGAACCGCCATGCCACCCCGACGGAAACAACGCCGCGTGACGGATGGTGCGTGCGCTTCTCGCCGAACATCTCCACGACCGCCCTCGACGGCTGGAACATGGTGTCGGTCTCCCTCAGTCCGAAGGACGGCAATTTCAATAAGACGACCATCTTCCCCGCCGCGGTATCATCCGCATATGCGTATGCCGGGGGATACAGCACGAGCGATGTCCTCGCCCTCGGGAAGGGTTACTGGATCAAATTCGGGGAGGCCGGTCCGGTCGGCTCCTGGCCCGGGAGTTTCGTGGACACGCTGTCGGTCCCCGTCCTGGACAAATGGAACATGATCGGGGGGCTGTCGACGCCGGTCGCCACCGCTTCCATCGGGGAGGTGGGAGGCACGACGATCCTCTCCCCGTTCTACGGGTACGGATCGACCGGCTATCTCGCCGCGACGGTCCTCGAGGCGGGAAAGGGATACTGGGTGAAAGTCAGCGGGGCCGGGTCGCTCGAGATGAACGCCGCTGCGGCGGCGCCGAAGGCCGCGGCCACCGCGCAGATCGACACGGAACGGTATAACCGCCTCACCTTCCGGGACGCTGCCGGACATGCCGGGACGGTGTATTTCGGTGAAGCCACGGCGGGGACCCTTCACGACGACGGCGCACCCGACGGGATATTCGCCGAACTTCCACCACCTCCCCCGAACGGATCGTTCGACGTGCGGTTCACGACGCAGCGGTACATCGAAATCTACCCGGGAGCCGGGAACGCGGGACCCCGGGAGGACGACAACTCTTTCGAACAACCGATTTCCCTCCAGGGGGCGGTTTCTCCCCTGTCGGTGGAGTGGGTCATCACCGCCGGCGCGCCGGACAACCGGGCGTTCGTGCTGAACGGCTCCGGGAGCGGCTCCACGATACGGCGGGTCATGGAAGGATCGGGCTCGGTGGTTATAAAAGATGGCGGTTTCACCCGGTTCACACTCGGTTTGAGCGGTGAAAGCGACGTTCCCGCCGAATATTCACTGGGGCGCAATTACCCCAACCCCTTCAATCCCGTCACACATTTTACCTATGCCCTGCCCGGGAACGGTGCGGTGTCGCTGATCGTCTTCGACCTTCTGGGCCGTGAAATACGGACACTCGTGGATGAACCGATGGCGGCGGGCACGTACACCGCGGTGTGGGATGGAAAGGACGACGCCGGCAAGCTCGTCACGACGGGAATCTACCTCGTGCGGATGAGGGCGGAGGGGTTCAGCGCGACACGGAAAGTGGTGTTGATGAAATAAGCCCCTCCCGGCCGGCCGAGCTGCGCTACCTGCCCGGTTCGGACACGCGCGAGGGGAACCGTTTCGCCGCCCTCGCACGCGGGGTACCGTTCGGTAACACCGCCTTCAGGTAGAATCCGGTATACGATTTCTTCGCCCCCGCCACCTCCTCCGGTGTCCCCTCCGCCACGATCCTGCCGCCGGCGTCCCCCCCCTCCGGTCCCATGTCGATGACATGGTCCGCCGACTTGATCACGTCCAGGTTGTGTTCGATGACGATCACGGTGTTCCCCTTGTCGACGAGTTTGTTCAGGACGTTCAACAGGAGCCGGATGTCCTCGAAGTGAAGGCCCGTGGTCGGTTCGTCGAGGAGGTACAGGGTCTTCCCCGTCCCCGGCCTGGAGAGTTCGGTGGAGAGCTTGACCCGTTGAGCCTCGCCGCCGGAGAGCGTGGTCGCCTGCTGACCCAGCCGGATGTAGCCGAGCCCCACGTCATGCAGCGTCTCGAGCTTCCGGAAGAGACGCGGTACGTCGCGGAAGAACTCCACCCCCTCCTCCACGGTCATCTCCAGCACGTCCGAGATCGATTTCCCCCTGTAGAGCACGTCCAGGGTCTCGCGGGTGTACCGTTTCCCCTTGCACACCTCGCAGAGCACGTAGACGTCCGGGAGAAAGTTCATCTCGATCTTCCTGACACCGTCCCCCTGGCACTCCTCGCACCGCCCCCCCTTCACGTTGAAGCTGAACCTCCCCGGCCTGTACCCCCGGATCTTCGAATCGGGCAGTTGTACGAAGAGATCGCGAATCAGTGTGAACAGGCCGGTATAGGTGGCCGGGTTCGACCTGGGCGTCCTGCCGATGGGCGACTGGTCGATGTCGATCACCTTGTCGAGGTGCTCGAGCCCCTTCACCGATTCGTAGGGCAGCGGGACATCCTTCGCCCGGTAGAATTTCCTCGCGAGGATCCTGTAGAGTGTTTCGGTGACGAGCGACGACTTCCCGGAACCGCTCACCCCGGTGACGCAGACCAACGTGCCGAGGGGTATGCGCAGCGCGGGGGACTTCAGGTTGTGCCCGGTGGCCCCGGCGAGGTCGATCGATTTGCCGTTCCCCTTCCGCCGCTCCCCGGGGATGACGATGTCATGGTCGCCCTTCAGGTACAGCGCGGTCAGGGAACGGCCGGCGGCCGGGGCCGCCTTCCCCGCGGCCGCGATGATCTCCGCCGGCGTCCCGGCGCTCACCAGCCGGCCGCCGTGCTCACCCGCGCCGGGCCCCAGGTCGATGACGTAGTCTGCGTTTTCGATCATCTCGCGGTCGTGTTCCACCACGATGACGGTGTTTCCGAGGTCCCGCAGCCCCTTCAGGCTGTTGATGAGTTTGATGTTGTCGCGCTGGTGCAGCCCGATGCTCGGTTCGTCGAGGATGTACAGCACCCCCACCAGCTGGGATCCGATCTGCGTCGCGAGGCGGATGCGCTGGGTCTCACCACCCGAGAGCGTCCGGGCGGAACGGTCCAGTGTCAGGTACTCCAGCCCGACGTTCATCAGGAAACCGAGCCTCTGGCGTATTTCCTTGAGGATCTGCCCGGCGATGACTGCCTGCCGGTCGGTGAGCGAAATCGATGAAAAGTATTCGACACCCTGCCTCACAGATAGGTTCACGATCTCCTGGATCGTCGTCTGCCGGCCGGTCGCCGCGTCGACGAGTTTCACCGACAGGCTCTCACGGCGGAGCCTTCCCCCCCTGCACGCCTCGCAGGGGATGGTGTTCATGAACGACTCCACCCAGCGCCGCACCCCCTCCGAGGAGGTCTCGTCGAAAAACCGTTTCAGCATTTTCATGACCCCGCCGTATTTCTGGCGGTACTTCACGACCCGCCCCGACGAATAGGTGTAGGGGATCTCGTATTTCTCGTCTCCGCCCCCGTGCAGGAGAACGTCGAGGGCGGTCTTCGGAAGGTCGCCGACCGGCGTATCGAGGGAGATCCCCATTTTTGATGAAACAGCCTTCACCTGGTGCCAGAACCAGGTGTCCCGGGGTTTGCCGAGCGGGGCGAGGCCCTCCCTGTTCAAGGAAAGCGACCTGTCGGGGAGGATCAGGTGGACATCGAACTCCTTGGTCTCGCCGAGGCCGGCGCAGACCGGACAGGACCCGTAGGGGGAGTTGAACGAGAATGAATTCGGCGCGGGATCGTCGTAGCTGATGCCGCACTCCAGGCAGGCGAAATGCCGGCTGTAGAGGTGCTCCGTGGCGCCAGCGCCGGACCCGACGATGATCACCACCGTCCCGGATCCCATCGACAGCGCCGTCCCGATGGACTCCGTGATCCGTCCGCGTGCGGAGGGTTTCACACCGACCCTGTCCACCACGATCTCGATGTCATGGACCCTGTAGCGGTCGGCCTTCAGCCCCTTCTTCAGCTCGACGACCTCTCCGTCGATCCGGACGCGGAGGAAACCGTCCCGCAGGATGCGTGCGAAGAGCTCGCGGTAATGCCCCTTCCGGCCCCTGATCACCGGCGCGAGGATCTGGATATTCGACCCCTGCGGCAGGCCCATGACCGCGTCCAGGATCTGGTCGACGGACTGCTTTTTCACCGCGCGGCCGCAGTTGGTGCAGTGCTGGACGCCGATCCGGGCGAACAGCAGCCGGAGGTAGTCGTAGATTTCGGTGACGGTGCCGACCGTCGAGCGGGGGTTGTGCGAGACCGATTTCTGTTCGATGGAAATCGATGGACTGAGGCCGTCGATGTAGTCCACGTCGGGGCGCTCCATGAGTCCGAGGAACTGGCGGGCGTAGGACGAGAGGCTCTCGACGTACCTCCGCTGGCCCTCGGCGTAGATCGTGTCGAAGGCGAGGCTGGACTTGCCCGAGCCGGAGAGGCCCGTCACGACGATCAGCCTGTCGCGCGGCATCTCGACGTCGAGATTCTTGAGGTTATGGACGCGCGCACCCCTGACGACGAGTTTGTCGTCCGTCAGTGACGGGACGGGCGATACGGGTAATGCGGATTTCGCGCCCACGGGCGGTTTACCTTAGGTAAAAAAACGGTCCAGAAAGGAAATTATAACGATAGGAGGGTGAAATTGCAACATCCGTCGGAGAGAAAAACCATCTCCGGATACCGGCAGGGTCCGGTCAACCCATCTTCTGCCGTTTGTGCAGGAACTCGAACAGGGCCACGTCGAAGGGGGTGGAGGTATCCAGCAGAATATAATCAATGTTATTCTGCCTGCACTCCTTTTTGTAGAAATCCAGGAATTTCTTCATTTCCCCGCGGTAGGCTTTCTGAATATGCCACGGCTGGGTGGTCAGTTTTTCGCCGGTTTCGAGGTCCCTGAATACCGCGTCCCTGTCGAAAGCGAAGCTTCTCTCGATCGGGTCGAGCACCTGCATCACGATGACCTCGTTCTTCTTGTGACGGAAGTGCTTGAGCGCGGTCATGACCTTCCGGGGATCGTCGAAGAGGTCGCTCAACAGGACCACCAGGCCGCGTCGCTTGATCCGTTCGGCGACCTCGTGGAGCGTGGCGGAGGTGGAGGTCTTGTTGGCCGGTGTGACCGCGTGGAGGGCCTTCAGGATCTCCCTGAGGTACGATTTCGTTGCGTGCGGCGGCATGTACGTGCGCAGGGACTCGTCATAGTGCACGAACCCCACCGCATCCCGCTGCTGCGTCAGCAGCTGCGCGAGCGCGGCGGCGATGTAGGAGGCGTACTCGAGTTTCGAGAGGCGCTTTTCGGAGGAGAACCCCATCGATGCGCTCCCGTCGAGGACGATGTACGCCTTGAGGTTCGTCTCCTCCTCGAACTGTTTGATGTAATACCGGTCCGTGCGACCGTAGATCTTCCAGTCGATGTGCCTGATCTCGTCGCCGGGCATGTACTGGCGGTGTTCGGCGAACTCGACGCTGAAGCCGTGGTAGGGACTCTTGTGCAGACCGGTGATGAATCCCTCCACCACCAGCCTCGCGACCAGCTCCATGTTGGAGAGCTTCGCGACGACGTCCGGCCGGAGGTACTTCAGGTAGTCGGGGGACCGGGCGGCTTCGGCACCGCTCATTACCGGCTTTCCCGGGCCGACGGATCGTTCCCGCCGGCGGCTGCGCTCCCCTCCCCGGTCCCGAGATAGTCGCCGGGCGCCTTCCCGAGGGTTTCCAGTTCGAAGCGCGCGGAGGCGGCCAGCTCGTGGTCCGGGTACTTCGCCATGAAGAGTTCGTAATACTTCCGGGCGCTGTCGATCTGCTGCAGCTCGTTGTTGTACAGGAAGGCCATCATGAACATGACCGTGGGGGCCCGTTCGCCCTCCGGGAAGAGTTCGAGGAACCGCCGGTCTGCGGCCAGGGCCGCCTGCCTGTCGGACGGATCGTTGCCGCGGAGCATGACGATCTTGTACATGGCGGTCTCGGCAACGGCCTCGGCGGCGAAATCGCGGACAACTTCTTCGTACCGTTCAAGGGCGAGTGTCGGGTTTCCGGACTGCTCGGCCGCCAGGCCTTCCGCGTAGACATCGGGGGCCTTCCGGCCGGAACATCCGGCGAACGTACATACTGAAAGGAAAAGAATAATCAGGGGTTTCATGGGATCTTCGTAGGTGTGTGGAGCCGAAATTTACGAAGAGTAGGGGCCTTTTGCAACCGTCCCTACTCCAGCCTGTCAAACGCGGCGATGAAAAATCCGTCCGTCCCGTGGCGGTGCGGAAGGAGCAGGACCGGGCCTGTCCCCCCGGTGGCATCCTTCCACGGAAAGCCCCCGGGCGCAGCCGTGACGCTCCTGAAACCGGCGTGAGTTCCGAGGAAGCGTCCGACCACCTCCTCGTTCTCCATCCTGAAGAGGCTGCACGTCGAATAGACGAGTTTCCCCCCCTTCCGGACCAGCGGCGCGTAACCGGCGAGCAGATCCGCCTGGCGGTCCGCGTACCGGCCGACCGCCTCCTCGCTCACGTTCCACTTCAACGCGGGATTCCTCCGGATGGTTCCGCTCCCGCTGCAGGGGGCGTCCACGAGGACAACGTCGGCCCGCCCCACGTAGTCCTGTTGCCGGAACTCCTTCCGCAGCGACGGTTCGATGATCGTCACGCCTGCCCGGTCGGTCCGCCTCTGCAGTTCGCGCAGCCTCCCCGGGTCGGTGTCGATGGCGATGATGTTGCCGGTGTTGTTCATGAGGTCGGCCAGGTGCAGGGCCTTTCCCCCGGCTCCGGCGCATCCGTCGATCACCAGGTGGCCGGGTTTCGGGTCGCAGACGATCGAAACCACCTGGCTGCCTGCGTCCTGGACCTCGAAAAGCCCCTCCTTGAATGCGGCGCTCGCGTTCTGGTTGAAGCGTTTTGCGATCGTCACGCCCTGAGGGGGGTATTCGGTCGCTGTCGCCCCGATCCCCTCCGCCGAAAGCCGTTTCAACAACGACTCCCTGTCGCCTTTCCGGGTGTTGACGCGCAACGACACCTCACCCGGCCGGTTGAGCGCGTCGAGGAGGGCCCCGATTTCCGCCGGCCAGCGTTCCATCCACTCCGCCACCATCCAGTCCTGGAAGGAGTGGCGGATGGCGAGCGTGACGGCCGGGGCTTCGTGGAGAAATCCGAGCCCGGCGTTCCCGCGGGTCCAGGAGACCAGGGGGGCCGGGTCCAGGTCCGGGAAATAGGGTGTCCAGAGGGCCCGGAGATCCGAGAGATCAGAGAGATCGGGGAAGAGGCCGGGGAAGATCACGGAGTAGATCACCAGGAGGGGTACGTACCGGCGGGGAGCTTCGTCGACCGGCGCGTACGATCCATCCGCGGTGATGAACCCTTCGAGGAGGGCCTCCACGGTGCGGCGGTACCTGATGAAACCGAAGAGGGTGTCGGAGACGGCGCGGCGGTCGCGCGAACCGAGGTAGCGTCGCCCCCTGAAAAACTCCGAGACGAGCCGGTCGACGGGCGTCGCCCGGCGGTCGGCGAGCATGAGGAGTTCGAGGACGTGGCCGGCGAGGGAGGCCGGCTTCATACCTCCACGCGCGGTTCGCTCATCTCCTCGTTCATGAGCGCGAATGCCATTCGCGGCGTGCTGAAGGCGACGCCGGGCCGCCCCTCGCGGTTGAGCACGATGACCCCGCCCCTCCCGTCGACTTTCTCCCTGAGCAGCCCGATTCCGTGCGCGGCGGCCTCCTGGGGGTCGTTCCCGTTGGCGGCCATGTGGTCGATGATCGTCTTCGCGAGGACGATTTTGATCATCCCCTCCCCCCAGCCGGTCGTGGAGACTCCCCCGACGGCGTTCTCGGCGTAGGAGCCGCAGCCGATCAGCGGCGAATCTCCCACCCTCCCGGGGAACTTGTTCAGCGTCCCGCCCGTCGACGTGCCGACGCAGATGTTCCCCGACCTGTCGAACGCGACGGCCCCGACCGTGTCACCCGGCCGTTTCGAAAAGGCGTGGCTCGACTGGAACCCCGCCTTTCCCCTGACCGACTCCCAGAGCGCCCTTTCCCTGCCGGTCACGAGTTCGGACCCTTCGCAGAGCGGTATGCCGTTGTTCGCGGCGAACCGTTCGGCGCCCTCGCCCACCAGCAGGATGTGTTCGGTCTCCTCCATGATTTTTCTCGCCAGGGAGACGGGGTGCATGATTCTCCGCACGGCGGCGACGGCGCCGCACCGGTAGGAGT
>QJVY01000188.1 GCA_003235555.1 Ignavibacteria bacterium
ACTCCCGCGATCCGAAAACCCGGCCCCGGAGTATTTCGTCATTTTCGCGCATCGGTTCCTCCGCCGATTTCATGAAACCGGCATCCCGGCTTTTGGGGAATGTGGTCAGAATCGCGGGGAAGGATGCCACGGAATTGTCAAAGGACGGTAAAAACAGTTTCCTCCTGCGCAGGCGGCATTTCCCACGATTGTGAATGTCGCGGATTGTGCGGATATTCCCTGAACCGTTTCCCCGGTCCAATCCTGAAAGGCGCCCCATGACCCTGAACCTCACCACCGACGAATTTCGTTCACTGATGAAAATCGTCTTCCTCGGCAACTGGATGGCCAACGCCTACCGGGGGGAGGCGCTTCCCGAATTCGAGAAGATCGAACAGCTGATCCTCTCCCGTGCCTCGTCGTTCGGGGCGGAGGAACCTGTGAACTTCGACCCGAAGAAGGATGCGTGGTCCTACACCAGGGAGTTCGACGAAGAGATGCAGGAGTTCGTCAACGACTATAATATCGAGGCCCTCTACGACGAGCTGGGGTACTGGCTCGCGCGCCGTGACCTGATGGACGACATCGGGGAGGAAAAGGCCGCCGGTCTTACCCCCGCGGGGCTCTCGGAGGCGGCCGCACCCTACCTCGAAAAATACGACCGGGAATTCGAGGAGTACGGCATCGAGAGGATCGGGATCGTGTCGGGGTACGGCGAGGAGTAAACTCCCGGACCGGCCGCCGCGGCCGGATGGTTGACTCTCGAAATTTTTTTATTTATGTTCACCGGATAGCGTCACCCCACCCCGGATACCGCGATCAGCGGGTACCGGTCCCGTTCTTGCCGGTTCGGCTTACCAGATCAGCATTGAAAACAATCAATACTATCCGCACCCGTTCATGCGCAGAATAGCGATTGTACCCGGCGACGGTATCGGCATCGACGTGACGAGGGAGGCGGTCAAAGTCCTCGAACTCCTCAGGGAAAAGCGGTCCCTCGACATCGAACTGTCGCATTTCGATTTCGGCGCGGAGAAATATCTCGCCACCGGCGTCAGCCTGCCCCCAGAACAACTCGAAGATTTTCGGAACAACTACGCCGCCATTTTCCTCGGCGCGCTCGGAGACCCGCGGATCCCCGACATGGCCCACGCCCGCGACATCCTGTTCGGAATGCGGTTCGGGCTGGACCTCTACGTTAACATGCGTCCCGTCCGGCTCCTCGATGAGCGGCTCTGCCCGCTCAAGGACCGGAAAGTCGGGGATATCCAGTTCGTCGTGTTCCGGGAGAACACCGAGGGGCTCTACGTCGGCACCGGGGGGTTCTTCAAAAAGGGGACCAAAGACGAGGTCGCCCTCCAGGAGAGCGTCAACACCTACAAGGGGGTCGAGCGGATCATCCGGTTCGCCTTCGAGTACGCCAAAGAGAACGGGCACACCAAGGTCACGATGAGCGACAAGAACAACGCCCTCCGGTTCGAAGGGGACCTCTGGGTGCGCGTGTTCGACGAGGTCGGGGCACGATATCCCGGGATCCAGAAAGAACACTGGTTCGTGGACGCCCTCGCGATGCAGATGATCAAACGCCCGGAGCAGTTCCAGGTGGTCGTGACCAACAACATGTTCGGCGACATCGTCACCGATATCGGCGCCCAGCTGCAGGGCGGCCTGGGGATGGCGGCGTCGGGGAACATCAACCCGGGGGGGGTCTGCATGTTCGAGCCGGTCCACGGTTCGGCCCCGAAATACGCCGGGAAGAACGTGGCCAACCCCTTCGGGGCCATCCTCACCGCCGGGCTGATGCTCGAACATCTCGGTTACCGCGACGAGGGAGCGCTGGTCGAACAGGCCGTGGTGCGGGCCATCCGGGAACGAAAGACCACGACGGACCTGGGCGGGAACCTCGGGACGAAAGAGACGGGGGACGCCATCTGTGCAATCATCGACGCCGCGAACTAGGGAAGGCGCGTCACCGGAAGGAGACAGGCTATGGGCATGACAATCGCAGAAAAAATTTTCGCCGCGCACTGCGGGAAGGATTCGGTGCGGGCGGGCGACCTGGTCTACGCGAAACTCGACCTCGTGATGGGCACCGACGTCACCGTCCCCCTGGCGGTGGACGTCTTCAATAAAATCGGGGCAAAGAAGGTGTTCGACCGCACGAAGATCGCGCTGGTGAACGACCACTTCGTCCCCGCGAAGGACATCCAGGCGGCGGGGCTCTCGAAGACCATGAGGGAGTTCGCCTCGCGGTACGACATCAAGAGTTACTTCGAGGTGGGCCGCTCCGGGCTCTGCCACTGCATCGTACCCGACAGCGGGCTGGTGGTACCGGGTGATCTCATCATCGGCGCGGATTCGCACACCTGCACGTACGGCGCGCTCGGGGCGTTCGCCACAGGCGTCGGGAGCACGGACATGGCCGCCTCGTGGGCCCTCGGCGAGAACTGGTTCAAGGTCCCGGCGTCGATCAAGGTGGTGTACACCGGCACGCTCCAGCCGATGGTGTGCGGGAAGGACCTGATCCTCCACACGATCGGTATGCTCGGGGTGGAGGGGGCGCTGTACGGGTGCCTGGAGTTTTCGGGCCCCGTCGTGGACCGGCTGCACCTGGCGGACCGGTTCACGCTCTGCAACATGGCGATCGAGGCGGGGGCCAAGGCGGGGATCATCGAGGCCGACGAGAAGGCCACCGAGTACGCCCGGAGGCGGGCCGGGCGGACGGGTACCGCCCACCGATCCGACGGCGACGCCCGTTACGACCGTGTGATGGAAATCGACGTGACCGACCTGGAACCGCAGATCTCCCATCCCTACCTGCCCAGCAACGTCAGACCGATATCGCAGACGGAGAAGGTCCGGGTCGACCAGGTCGTCATCGGGTCGTGCACCAACGGCCGCATCGAAGATTTCAGGGCCGCCGCGGAGATCCTCCGCGGGAAGGTGATCGCGCCCCACCTCCGCCTGATCGTGATTCCGGCGACGCAGGAAATCTACCTCCAGATGATGGACGAGGGGATCATGAAGACGGTCATCGACGCGGGCGGCGTCATCAGCCCACCCACGTGCGGTCCCTGCATCGGCGGGCACATGGGCATCCTGGGAGAGAACGAGGTCGGCCTCTACACGACGAACAGGAACTTCAAGGGCCGCAACGGTCACCTCACGAGCAAGGTCTACCTGAGCAGTCCGCACGTGGCGGCGGCCTCGGCCATCACCGGCGTCATCACCGATCCACGCTCGTTCAATTGACGGCGGGGCGGTAAGTCCGGTCGGGCGAAGGATTTCCGGAGCATTGCATTTTTTCCTTGACAATCCGCCGAAAAAGACTATATATTTAGTTTACGTACTAATTACTTCGGTACGAACCATTCTCCAACAGTGACTGCGGCCGATCGGCCGCCGTTGCTCCGTTCCTACAACCCCGGCAATTCCTATCCTCGGGGTTTCTCCAACTGACACCGATACCGGCATGGCCGCTCTCGACAGGAGTGTGGGCTTTCTCCTCAACCGCGCCGCGCGTTCCATGAAACGAACGCTGGAGGCGCGCCTGGCAACCTACGGAATCACCGCTTCGCAATACGTCCTCCTCGCCATCCTGGCGAAGAAGGACGGCCTCTCGCAGACACAGCTCGGGAACCGGCTCTCCTTCGACAATCCCACCGTCACCGGGGTCATCGACCGCATGGAACGCGACGGGCTGGTCGAGCGGCGTCGCACATCGAGCGACCGCAGGGTCATCAACATCTTCCTGACACAGAAGGCCCGGGACGTCCTCTCGGAGCTTCAGCAGATCGCCGACGACGTGAACGACCGCGCGCTGGAGGAATATTCACCGGAGGAGAGATCCCACCTGATCAACATGTTGAACTCGATCTGGAGGAACATGAATGGCGTCCCCCAGGCGTAAAATCTACGAAACACTCTCCCTCGGGGCGCTCGCCCCCGGGAAGGGCCGGGCGACGGGTGCGGCCGCCGTGTCCGACGGCGACCGGTCGAAGATCGTCTTCCTCTCCGGGACGCGGACACCCTTCGGGGAGGTGGGCGGGGCTTTCCGGGACTTCACCGGGATCGACCTCGCCGTCCACGCCTCCACCGCGGCGATCGAACAGGCGGGGCTCGCCGACCGGCGGGAGGTGATTGACACGGCGATCTTCGGGAACGCGATGCACACCAGCATCGACTCCCACTACGGTGCCCGGCACGTGGGCCTCCGGGCGGGACTGCCGGACTCCTCGACGGGACTCACGGTCAACCGGATCTGCTGGTCCGGCGGGGAGGCCGTCATCGCCGCCGCCAGGGTGCTCCTCACCGGCGAGGCGGAGGTTGTCCTCGCCGGCGGGTACGAGAGCACCTCCCAGTCACCGATGGTGATCTACGGCGCCGCCTGGGGGTTCCCGTACATGGCCGGCCCGAAACCGCAGTTCGTGTTCAGGGACGGGCTGAACGACACCTACATCAACACCGACATGATGGGGACCGCCGAGAACCTCTCGCGGTTCTACGGGATCACGCGCCCCGAGGTCGACGAGTTCGCGTTCTCCTCGCAGATGAAGGCCCGCGACGCGAAGGAAAACTGCCGCCTGTCGGCCGAGATCACGCCGGTATCCATTCCCGGGAAGAGGGGGGAGAACATCGTGAAGGACGACGAACATCCGCGTCCCGACGTGACGATCGCGAACCTCGCGAGGCTCCAGGCCGTGAAACCGGGAGGTGTCCACACCGCCGGCAACTCGTCGGGGATCGTCGACGGGGCCGCCGCGCTGGTGATGACCACGGCGGCGAAAGCGAAAAAACTCGGCATCACGCCGATCGGCGAGCTCGTGTCGTGGGGCGTGGCGGGCGTCGACCCGCACTACATGGGGATCGGGCCGGTCCCGGCGAGCCGCGCCGCCCTCGCCTGCGCCGGGATGGAGCTGTCGGACATCGACCACATCGAGATCAACGAGGCGTTCGGGGGCCAGTACCTCGCCGTCGAACGGGAGATGAACCTGGACCGGTCGAAGGTCAACGTGAACGGCGGGGCGGTCGCCCTCGGGCATCCGCTGGGCGCCACCGGCGCCAGGCTGACGGTCGCGTTACTGACGCTGGGGGGCACGGGGCTGGCAAGCGCCTGTATCGGCGGCGGCCAGGGGGGAGCACTCATCGTGAAAAGCGCAAAATGACCATGAAGAAGGACAGCTGGAACAACGTCGAAGTCCTGATCGTGGGCGCCGGCACCATGGGCGCCAGCCTCGCGCAGAACTACGCCCAGAACGGGTTCGGGGTGGGGCTGCTGGACATCTCCGACGATATCCTCGCGCGCGGCATGGATATCATCGAGCGTGAGCTGGAGTCGGCGAAGGGGAAGATCTTCCGGCCGGAAGAGATCACCGCGATCAGGGGACGCATCCGCACGACGACCAGCTACGATGAAGCGTGCGGGGGGAAGGGGTTGCGCCTGGTGATCGAGGCGGCGACCGAACGGATCGACATCAAGAAGAAGATTTTCTCCTGCGTCGATTCGATCGCCAACCCGTCCGTAGTCATCGCCTCGAACTCCTCGTCGCTCGACGTGAACATCCTCGCCCGCGCCACGAAACGCCCCGACCGCGTCGTCTGGATGCACTACTTCTACCTCCCACACAAGAACCGGGCCGCGGAATACGCCGCCTCCGATACGGCCACCGAAAAGAGCCTCGACGTGGCCCGTCGATACCTGAAACTGGGAGGGAAAATCGGGACCCATGTCCGCGGGAGCCGGAAGGGGGGAGTGGCGGACATCATCTTCGTGGCACTCCTGCACGAGGCCACGCGCATGGTGGAGGAGGGGTTCGACCTCGCCGCGATCGAGGCCGCCGCCCGCGAGGCGTACGGACTCCCGATGGGGTTCCTTCAACTAATGGACGCGACGGGCCTCCCGATCGGGCTGGCCTCGATGAAATCCTTCTCCGACGCCTCGGATCCCGACGACCCGCTCCGCCGGGTGTACGGGAACTTCTTCGAGCCGAGGCCGCCGTATACCGCGCTCGTCGAAAATCTGGAGAAGGCCGCCCGGCCCGGAGATGCCGTCTGGATCGGGAAGGACGCGCTTTCCGGCGCCCCGCCCGACAGGAAGATCGTGGAGGACCTCGCCGGCAGGTTCATGGCCATCGGGTTCCTCACGGCCGCCGAATCGGTGGACGCGGGGTTGATCACGATGGAAGATCTCGACCAGCTCACCCAGAACGCCTTTTTGTGGAAAAAGGGTCCGTTCGAAATCATGAACGACGTCGGGATGAAGAAGGTCCGGACCGTCGTGGAAAAACGCGCGGCCCTCGCAAAATCGTTCGGACAGGATTTTCCGGTGAGCCCCACGCTGAAGAAGGCGATGGGCTCGGACAGGCCCTGGCCGCTGCAGGTCCGGCTCGTCCTGACCGACGCCCGGAGGGGTGACCCCGTCCGCCGCATCATCCTGTCGAACCCCCGGGCGGCCAACGCGGTGAACAACGAGATCTTCACCGAACTCGACCGGGAATTCACCCTGGCCAACGAGGACCCCTCCTGCAAGGTGGTGATTTTCGATACCGCGCCCATTAAGTCGTTTATCGCGGGGGCCGATGTCCGCGCGTTCCACGAAAAAGTGCTGGCGGGGAGGTTCGACGCGATCAGGGACGAAACCACCGAGTGGCAGCGGGTGATTTTCAACGTCATGACGGGCGCCGGTAAGCCGCGGGTGGCGATCGTCGACGGGAATGCCTACGGCGGGGGGGTGGAGATCGCGGCCGCCTTCGCGCACGACCCGGACACCGTGGTGCTGGCCACCAACCGGACGACCTGCGCTCTCCCCGAAACCCGGCTCGGCATCTATCCCGGTCTGCGCGGCACTCTGACGCTTCCGCAGGTCTTCCACCGCGCGCTCGGGGACCCCGAGACGGCGCTCGCCCTCGCCCGGTACTACGTCCTGGCCGGGGGGACCCCGACTTCCTCGCCGGCCGTTCTCCGGCACCTCGGCCTGGCGGATTTCATCGTCCCCCAGCACCGCAGGGACGAGGCGGCGGAGATGATCGCACGGGCGATCGTGGAGCAGGGGGGGAAACTCCCTTCCTCCGAATCGCTCGGGAAACTTCCCTTCCCGCGGACGGCGGAAGAATTGAGCGACGCCGACCGGGAGGAGCTCCGCATGGCCGCAGGACTGTTCAGCCAGGCCGACCTGATTCCGACCCTCGTCGCCCAGGGACGCGGGCACCAGCCGGTGTTCTACCCGGGGCGGACGAAGGCGTACGCGGAACGGATCGCGCGCCGGGTCGCGGTGAACTCCCCGAACGCGGTCTGGACCGCGTCGTACCTGTTGTCGAGGGGGTTCGAGGGGTACCTCGCGGGGACCGGCAACGACGAGCTGGCGGTGTTCGAACTCACGCATCACCTGGTGCCGGTTTTTCAGCACCCGGACGCGCGGATCGGGATCGAGGCGCTCCTTTCCGGGACCTTTCCCGATTTCAAACGACGATACCCATTCTAGAGGCGACCATGATCAACGGAAGAGTCCACCGGTACGGCGACAACATCGACACCGACGTGATCATCCCCGCGCGATACTGCACGGCCTTCACCGAGGAGGAACTTGCCCCCCACTGCCTGGAGGACCTGGACGCCGGTTTCGTGAAGAAAGTCCGCAAGGGCGACCTCATCGTGGCCGGACGGAACTTCGGGTGCGGCAGTTCCCGCGAGAACGCACCGATCGCGATCAAGGGCGCGGGCGTCTCGTGCGTCATCGCCACCTCCTTCGCGAGGATCTTCTACCGCAATTCGATCAACATCGGCCTTCCGATCTTCGAGTGCGAGGCCGCGGTGGCCGACGCCGCCGACGGCGACGAAATCCGCGTCGATCCCACGGCCGGCACCATTGAGAATATTACGCGCAAAAAAACGTACAGCGTTCCGCCCTTCCCCGACATCATCCAGGAGATCATCCGGGCCGGGGGAATGGTGGAATTCGCTAAAAAAAGGATCCAGTGAACATTGTTGCACCATTCGGAGGAACCATGAACCCCACTTCCGCAAACGGCACGCATCCAAACGGCATGATCTACGACTGGAACGCAGGCGGTCTCGTCGACCTGAAGGGCGTCGTGAGCATCGAATTCGACGACGAGACGCTCCGCGACGGGCTCCAGTCCCCGTCGGTCACCGATCCCACCATAGAACAGAAAATCCGCATCCTCCACCTCATGGAGGACCTCGGGATCCAGTCGGCCGACATCGGGCTACCGGGAGCCGGGCCGCGCGCCTACAACGACGCCCTCGAGCTGGCGAAGGAGATCGCCTCCTGCAAAATGAAGATCAAGCCGAACTGTGCCGCCCGTACGGTCATCGCGGACATCGACCCGGTCATCGACATCTCGCAGAAGACGGGGATCGAGATCGAGGTGGCCACCTTCATCGGATCGAGCCCGATCCGGCAGTACGTCGAGGGGTGGAGCATCGAGACCGTCGTCGACCTCTCCCGCAAGGCGGTGAAGCACGTCGTCGACCACAACCTGCCGAGCATGTACGTCACCGAGGACACGACCCGCGCGCACCCGGACCACCTGGAACAACTCTACACCGCGGCGATCAACGCGGGGGCCAGACGTGTGGTCGTCGCGGACACGGTCGGGCACGCGACACGGACGGGCGCGCTCAACGTGGTCCGCTTCGTCAAGGACGTGATCGACAATACGGGGCAGGACGTCAAGATCGACTGGCACGGCCACAACGACCGCGGGTTCTCCCTCGCCGCCGCGCTCTCGGCCATCCGTGCGGGGGTGGACAGGGTCCACGGCTGCGCGCTCGGCATCGGTGAGCGGTGCGGGAACACCTCCATGGATCTCCTGCTGGTGAACCTGAAACTCTGGGGGATCATCGACAACGACCTCACGAAACTGAACGAGTACTGCCAGGCGGTCTCGGAGGCCACCCACGTCCCGGTGTCGTTCAACTACCCGGTGATCGGCCACGACGCCTTCAGGACCGCGACC
>QJVY01000134.1 GCA_003235555.1 Ignavibacteria bacterium
GGTCGATGAAGACGCCGAAGTCGGTGATGGCCTTGACGTTGCCCTCGAGCACCTGGCCCTTCTGGAGGCTGTTCATGATCGCGTCGCGCTGTTCGTGCATCTCCGCCTCGATCAGCACCTTGTGGCTGACGACGACATTCTCGTTCGGGTGGTTCACCTTGGCGACCTTGAACTCCATCGTCTTACCGAGGTACTGGTCGAAATCCCTGACCGGGCGGATGTCGATCTGCGACCCGGGCAGGAAGGCGTCGATGCCCATGAGGTCGACGACCAGGCCGCCCTTGATCCGGCGGGTGATTTTGCCTGTAAGGATATCGCCCTTGTCGTACGCGCTGATGATCCGTTCCCAGGTGCGCATGAAGTCGGCACGTTTCCTGGAGAGGACGAGCTGGCCGTCCTTGTTTTCCACGCTCTCGAGGAACACCTCCACTTCGTCGCCGGGCTTCATCTCGTCGATGTTCGGGAATTCCGCCACGGGTACGAGGCCCTCGGACTTGAAACCGATGTCGATCGCCACGCCCAGGTCGGTGACGGCGACCACCTTGCCCTTCACGATCTGACCCTCGGATATCGTTCCGAAGGTGTTGTTATAGAGACTCTCGAGACTCTTGTATTCCTCCTCGGAGTATTCCCTCTCCTCGATGTCGGAAAAAGAGGGTTTCTTTCCGTTCGCCTGCCTGGCCGTTTCCGGCAGCGGCTTCGCCGATGGGTCCTTCGGCTGGTGGGTGGTGGGGTTCAGCGTTTCCTTCGTTTCTTCCTGCGATACCATTACATCTCCTTGCGGATCCTGTGGCGCGGTATCCCGCGCCGCAACTTAAAACCGCCGGCCGAAACGTCGTGGAAGTCATCCACCACGATGCTCCCGGTCGGGGCCGAATCGTTTGTGATTGATGTTGTGAACTGCGATGACTTGAAAACCCCGGTCGGGGTCTCCCCTCCCGGTGTTGAACAGCATCCCTACCCGCGGTCGGTACCCTGCCGCGGTCCTAATTTCTCTTTTGCACCTTCGACGATGTGGAGGATTTTCGCCACCTGGCCCTCCACCGTGAGTCCCGATGTGTCGACCTCGACCGCATCGGCGGCCCGTCGCAACGGGCTGAGGTCCCTCGAGCTGTCCTTCCTGTCCCTTTCGTGAATCTCGTGAACGAGATCCTCGAGCATCACGTCGACTTTTTTTTCGCGGAGTTCCTTCTGCCTCCGACGCGCGCGTTCAGTCTCATCGGCGACGAGGAAGATCTTGACGTCCGCATCGGGGAGAACCACGGTGCCGATGTCCCGGCCCTCGAGCACGACCCCTCCCGCGGACGCGAGCCGCCGCTGTTCGGAGACCATGAGTTCCCGGACGGCCGCGATGGAACTCACCTGGCTGACTGCGCGTGTAACCTCCGGTGACCGTATCTTCCCGGTGACGTCCACGCCGTCGAGGAACACCCCCGTCACTCCGCCCGAGACGGATATCGTGATACGGGTTTTGCCGGCGAGCCGGCCCACTTCCCCGGTATCGTCGGGGCTGATTCCGGCGGAGAGAATCTTGAGGGTCATCGCCCGGTACATCGCACCGGTATCCACGTGGAGATAACCCAGGCGTCCGGCGACGAGCCGTGCCGTCGTGCTTTTACCCGATGCGGCCGGACCGTCGATCGCGATGACCAATTTCTTCAAATGTGATGATTTTTGAAGATATTGAGAAAATGAATATAGTGAATTCCGCCCTCTGAATCAATCACGGTTCGGCCGGGTGGTCTCACGAGGTACAGGGCCCCGATGCGAAAGCTCACGCATGAAGAAATAGCGAAAAAACGGCTGTCAGCGGCCGAAATCGTCTCGATCGAGCGGTTTCCGGTCACCGTTCTCCTGGACAATATCCGCAGCCTCTACAATGTGGGCTCCATCTTCCGCAGTGCGGACGGGGCCCGGGTTGGAGAACTCATTCTCACCGGTTACACGCCTGCGCCCCCCAGGAGGGAAATCGAGAAAACGGCACTTGGCGCAACATCGACCGTTCCCTGGAGGTACTGCACCGATCCGATGGAAGCTGTCGCCGGGTTGAAAAAATCAGGGGTGCGAATCTGCGCCGTGGAGCACACCGACCGGAGCCGGCCGTTCCATACGCTGGAGGCGCGCGATCTCCCTGTCTGCCTCGTGATCGGTAACGAGATCACCGGCATCAGGCCCGGGCTCGTCGCGGCGGCTGACGTTGCCGTGGAGATCCCCATGTACGGGATGAAACAGTCGCTGAACGCCGCGGTGGCCTTCGGAATCGTGGCCTTTCACTGCGCCGCGATCGCTGCCGGCGCTCGGCCCCGCGGGCAGTGACCGGCGGCGGGGGTCAACCCGCGTCGATCACCTCGCGGATGCGCCGGAGGATGTAGTCCGGCACGTACGGTTTCTGGATGAAATCCTTCGCACCCGCCTTCACGAGGTCCATTTTCAGGTTGGGATCGAAATACCCGCTGGCGAGGATGACCTTGACGTCACCGTCGAGCTCCTTCATCTGCTGGAACATCTCCCATCCACCGAGCCGCGGGAGGCCCATGTCCGAGAGCACGAGCGAAATCTCCTTTCCGCGCTCCCTGAAGACCTCCAGGCCCTCTTCCCCGTTCTGGGCGGTGAGGACCGTATACCCGTTCCCCGAGAGGAACGTCTTCAGCAAATCCCGCAGCATCTCCTCGTCCTCGACGATGAGGACGGTTTCACTCCCTTCGGGGATTTCCTCCCGCGGTTCGGAGACCCGGACGACGGGAGGAT
>QJVY01000024.1 GCA_003235555.1 Ignavibacteria bacterium
GGACCACGATTTCGTTCGGGCCCTTTTTGAGCCACGTTCCCGGACAGTAGAGGGTCTGCTGCGGACCGATGTACCAGTACCTCCCTAGGTTGTGGCCGTTGACCCAGACGCACCCCTTCCCCCATGCGCCCATATCCAGGAACGTATCACCGGTCCGGTCGAGCGAGAATTCCCCCCTGTGAAAAGCCGGGAGGTCGCCCGCCCCGCCCTCGGAAAAATCCCACGACGAGATGTCGGCGAGGGGGAGGGGATAGATTTTCCATCCCCGCAGCGGCGTACCGTTCAGCGTCACTCCCCGGGTGATACCCTTACGGTTGTCGGTCAACTGCCTGCCGTAGTTGATTCGCCCCCCGTTTTCAACCAGAATGTCCAGCGTGCGGTCACGGGGTCCCGCCGGGATGGGGAGGGACTTCTGTCGATGCCGGCGGTCGAGATCAGCGATCCTTCGGCCGTCCAGGAACACGACCCCGTAATCCCGCAGTTCCTCTATCGATAGCCTGCCCCCCCCGGGCGACGACAGTGTCGTCCTGTAAAGGATGTACCCCGACCCCACCCCCGCCTCTTCCATGGTGAGCGTGCGTTCGGACGGAATCGGTTCGGGCAGCCCGTCGAAGAGCGGGGCGGTTTCGGTCAGCTCCACGGGGGGGATTTCGATGACCGGATGCGCCGGCGGTGGTGCCGGTACCGTCGCGCCGGGGGGAAGGTTCCCGAGGATCACTTCACGGAGGGCGAAGTATTTCGGCGTCGGCCGCCCCGCTTCATCGAGCGGCGCGTCGTAGTCGTAACTGGTCGGCTGGGGCTGGAACCGCCCGCCGTAGTTGGCGCCACTGGTAAAGCCGAAATTCGTCCCGCCGTGGAGCATATACAGGTTCACCGAGACTCCGGCCGACAGGAGGGCGTCGAGCCCGGGTGTGAGTTTCCCGGCGGGGACGACCGCGTGCGCTTCTCCCCAGTGATCGAGCCAGCCCGGGTAGAACTCCGGGCAGAAAAAGGGACCCGACCCCCCGTTGTATTTCCTGACGGTGTCGCGGAGGGAAACGGGATTGACGTCACCGTTGATGGCCGGAAGGACACCGGGGAGATGACCGTCGCGGCACTGCGTCGGCCCGTCGGCCGTGAAGAGGGGAACATCGAATCCCGCGGCGACCGTGTAGTCACGCATTTTTTCCATGAACGCCCTGTCGCTGCCGAACGACCCGTATTCATTCTCCACCTGCACCATGATCACCGGCCCGCCGCGGGTGACCTGGAGGGGGGCGACCTCGCGACCCAGCCGCGCCAGATATTTTTCCGCCGCCCCGAGAAAATCCGGATCCATCCCCCTCACGACGAGGTTCGGATCGCGCAGGAGCCACCAGGGATACCCGCCGAACTCCCACTCGGCACAGGCGTACGGTCCCGGGCGGATGATCACCCAGAGACCCTCCTCCGCGGCCGTCCTGATGAAGGCGGCAAGGTCCCGCCTTTCGGAGGTGAAATCGAATTCCCCCTGACGGGGTTCGTGATAGTTCCAGAAGACATACGTGGCGACGGTGTTCAGACCCATCGCGCGGGCCATCCTGAGACGGTGCCGCCAGTACTCCCGCGGGATCCGCGCGTAATGCATTTCGCCGGCGATGATTTGAAAGGGTTTTCCGTCCAGGAGGAAGTGGTCTCCGGAAAGAGTGAAGGTGTGGGG
The DNA here is from genome assembly GCA_003235555.1 of Ignavibacteria bacterium. Lineage (GTDB taxonomy): Bacteria > Bacteroidota > Ignavibacteria > UBA10030 > SZUA-254 > SZUA-254. The sequence goes on from QJVY01000024.1 coordinate 1,679, forward strand.
AGGATCGACGGGCGGCCCCGCCTCTCCCGGGCGCGGGACGAATGCCGGGGCGAGGAAGGCCAGCAGGAAAATGGTCTGCCGTGAGAGAAACATCATCGGGGAATTGTACATAAAATATACGACTGTTATCTGGGCGGGTATTCCTCCGCCGAGTAGACCGACAGTTCGACAATTCCGGGCGCCGCTTTGGAGTCGGTGATCGTCAGGCGGACCTTCGACGCCATCACGGGCGGAAACTGGATGATCCGTTTACGGCCGATCGTGGTCCCCGATGCCGCCACCCTCCATTTCCCGGCCTCCAGAACTTCCAGGGTGAAACCTTTCACCCTCTGGCCCAGTTTGATGTATTCCTTCAGGACAACGGTGTTGAACCTCGTCTCCGGTCCGAGGGACACCACAGCCGAAGGGGACGCGACGCCGTCGGAGGCCGCCCAGAAATTCGTGGGGTTCCCGTCGGTGAGCCCCGTGACGGAGAACCCGTCCCGCGTATCATCGGAGGCCGCGGGGGCGCCCGCTGCGAGGTTGTTCGAGAAAAACATCTTCCGGAGTCGGGCGAAACCGACGAGCGACGCCGAGTCGGGCGCGGAAATGAGCCCGTCCGGTCCGGGAGGGACGTTCAGGAGGAGGTTCGATCCCCTGCCCACCGACGCGAGGTAGATCGCCATCAGTTCCCGGGGTGACTTCACGGCAGTGTCCTCATCCCCGTGGTAGAACCAGCCGGGACGGATGGAGACGTCGCATTCGGCGGGGATCCAGAGTGCGCCGTTTTCGATCCCGCTGTTCAGGATACCGGCGGGCGGGCCGTCGGCCCCGCGGCCGTACCCCGCTGTGTCGAGAAGGTTCCAGTTCGTTTCCCCGGCGATGCCCGCTTCGTTCCCCGCCCACCTGATGTCCGGTCCGATGTCGCTGAAGATCAGCGTGCCCGGGGAGATCCTCCTGACGGTGTTCTCGTATCTCCGGAAATCGTACCACTGCCGCTTCCCGGAGGGACCTTCGCCGTTCGCGCCGTCCCACCAGAATTCAAACACGGGACCGTAGTTGTCGAATATCTCCCTCAT
>QJVY01000166.1 GCA_003235555.1 Ignavibacteria bacterium
GTATCCGGGATACCCCGCTTCCGCCCGTTTCGATGACGTCGACGATTATCACGGGTACACCAGGATCGTGAGGACCTCCCGGGGATTCGAGGGAGACACGATCCGGGTGTCGGTAGCCTACGTTCCCATCGAAAATCCCGGGGCGGGACCGATCGGGTACAGGAGCATGTGTAAAAAAATGACCGTAACGGTGACCGGAAGATACCTGCCGGGCTCCGTCACACTCTCGTACGGATTCACCTACTAACCGAAGGACGGATCACTCAATGCAGACGATCCTGGATCTGATTTTTTCGGCGCTCATCGGGGGGTACATTCTGCTCTCGGTGCACTCGTTGAACAATAACCTCGCAAACGCGGCCTCAGCGAAGACCGTCACCACGGGGGTCCAGGAGGGCATGTCCGCTCTGACCGAGATCCTTGAATTTGATCTGCGCAAAGCGGGGTACAACAATATCGGCTCCCCGAATTTCAAGCTGGCGGAATCGAGCCGGGTCTCCATCCGGGCCGACTTCGACAACGACGGTTATCCCGACAGTGTGACCTACTACCTTGGAACCTCCCCCGACATCGTTCAACGCAGCTCCGGCTCCCGCGTATTGTATCGTTCGTACAACGCGGACCCGGGGACGGCCTTCCAGCTCGGGGTCACGAGGCTCCGGTTCCGGTATTTCGACGGATCGGGTCTCCCCCTCGCGACATCGCCGGGAGTCACCGATCCCAGCGCCATACGGAACGTCCTGGTCAGGGTCGACATGAGGGTCGGAAGCACCATCGAAACGAAACGTCTGGCCGACGGGACGGTGGTCGATGACACCACCTTCTCATCGGCGTCGTGGGAAAAAATGATCCATCCCGTCAACCTCAGATAATATTCACTGTCCATGTTCGGCCGCGCCATATTCTTCGTCCTCCTCCTCGCGTTCGTCCTTACCGGGATGATCGTCAGGGGAATCAACGCTTCCAACAGCAAACAGGTGGAGAACGTCGTGGCGGTGAATTACCGGCACATCGGGAAAAATATCGCGCAGACCGGCGTCAACCTCGCCCTCACCCGGCTCGCCGCGGATACATCCTGGCGGGGGGGGATCGCCTCCGCAGCCTCCCCGTTGAATCTCCTGGGGGGGACCGTGTTCGTGACTCTCACCGATACCGATTTTTTCGGCAAGAAAGTGGTCAGGGTATCCTCGGTCTCCGCCACCGGCCCCGGGACCGTTCCCGACCGGCACGATACCTCGACGGCGTTCGTGTTCCGCTCCTACCTGCCGGGGTCGGTGCGGGCCGCGATCACCACGAACAACGACGTGATGACAAACGGAGATCTCATCGTCGATGGTCGCGACCATGACCTTGACGGGAATGTCATCCCAAACGCGGGCAGATGGGCCCTCTGGACGACGAAGAACTACACCATGCCCACCGGAAGTTCGACGATGGGCGGTACCCCGGATCCCCCCGCGGCCGAGATCGCCCCTGCACCCTGGCCGGTGGATTCTGTCGTGATCCGAACCAACCAGACCTGGCCCGGAGGGGTGTATCCCGGGTCACCCGACAGCGTCCTCGGGGGATCAGCCTACGGTTTTCCTGAGGGCACGTTGAAGTCCATCGCCCTCAGCGGTTCCGGGGGGAGCCAGTACGTCACCGATCCCCTCGCGCTGACCTATCCCCTGAGGGGGGTGACGTATATCGAACTTCCGACCAGCGGCGCGGCCCAGATCTGGAACCCGGCGGACATCACCGGGAGCGGCCTCCTCGTCATCCATAATTCGCAGAAGAACGCCGTCATCAAAAATCTCAAGGTCCAGAAAGACAAGCAGTTCAAAGGCCTCCTGATCTCGGACGACATCGACAAGGTGAACGGGGCGGTGATCTACGGCGCCATCTTTTCGCTGAAGGCCGACCTCTCGGCGGGGAATGTCATCGGCAACGGGTCGGGGGAAATTTACTTCTCGACGGAGGCGGTCGGCGCCGCACTCACCTCATGGCTGAACACGCGGGTCGTCGGGAGCAGAAACAACATCATCGCCTGGTGGGAATGAGAGTCCCACGCTACCGGGGTTTCTGTAAACGGGTTTTTCGTCTCTTCAACATGGTGAATCGATGATCCAGAAAACACTTCCGGCCGTCCCGACAACCGGTCACCCGGCCCGGAACCGAAATTTTCGTACGCCCGAAGGCATCTCCGGGTTCATCAACACACTCGTCCGGGCCGGCGTGATCTCCGAGCAACAGGTGGCCGACTCCATCGCCTTCAAACGGTCCCGTGGGGAGACGGACAGGAGACAGCTCTTCCAGATCCTCATCGACGAGTTCGGCGTCGATCGGGAGGCGGTCTACGGGGAGTTCACGCGGTACTACTCGTTCAAAACGCTCGACCTGTCGACCATGGAACTCACCTCCGAGCGGGTGGCCTTCATCGGCCAGACCCTGGAGTCTCTTCCGGCAAAACTCCGGGCGGTCGCGGCGGCCAACAGGATCCTCCCGTTCGGATTGGTCGAGAACGGCGCGGTGAAAATCCAGCTGATCACCCCCGATCCCATCAATCCCGAGCTGGCCACGATCGGCAGGGCACTGCCCTACCCGAAATACGAAGTCGTGTACGTCTCCCTGAAGAATTTCGAGGAGCTCAACCGGGAGATTCTCGTCGACACCCAGAACCGGCCGTCTGCCCTCCCGATGGAATTCATCGACGACGATCAGGACGCGCTGGTGGACGAACTCGATGAGGAAATCAGGCGGGGGCACCTCGCCGAAATGGTGGACGGCATCTTCGCCGACGCCGTGAGGGTGGGCGCAAGCGATATCCACGTTATCCCGAAGGGGCCGCGGAAAACCGAGATACAGTTTCGCATCGACGGGAGGCTCTCCCTCTGGCAGTGCATCGACGACCTGCGCGCCGACGCCGTTTCCGCCGTCGTGAAGGATGCGGCAAAGGGACCGGACCGGTTCGAACGGAACATGGCCCAGGACGGGTTCGTGCAGAAGGAGGTCGACGGCAAACTGGTCCGTTTCCGTGTGTCGATCATTCCCATCATCGGCCGCGAACTTCGCATGAAGCTGGAGTCGATCGTGATCAGGGTGCTCCAGGATCCGGAGTCCAGGATCTCCATCGAGAACATCGGTTTCGAAGCCGGAACGCTGAAACGCTTCAAGGCCGCGATCGGAAAACCCCACGGCATCGTCGTCCTCACGGGCCCGACCGGGAGCGGAAAAAGCACCACGCTGCTCGCGGCGATCCGCGCCGTGATGGATCCCAGCCTGAACATCATCACGGTGGAAGATCCTGTCGAATACTTCATCGACGGGACCCGGCAGGTCAAGCTGAACCCGAAGCTGGGCCTCGAAGAGGCGCTCAGAGCCATCCTGCGGCACGATCCGGACGTCGTCATGGTCGGCGAGATTCGGGACAAGATCACAGCCGACCTCGCCGTCAAGCTCGCCAATACGGGACACCTCACCTTTTCGACGCTCCACACGAATGACGCCCCGGGGGCGATCGCCCGCCTGTTCAAAATGGGGATCGAACCCTTCCTCCTTGCCTACGCGGTGAACATCATCGTAGGGCAGAGGTTACTGCGAAAGCTCTGCGACAGGTGCAAGGTCATGGAGGAAAACATTCCCCGGCCGATCCTTCAAAGCCTGGGCCTGTCCGACGAACAGATAGCCACCGGTAAATTTTTCAGGCCCGTCGGCTGCATGCACTGTATCAAGGGGTACAAGGGCCGGACGGCCATACACGAAGCCCTGTATATCACGCCTGCCATCCGGAAACTGATCATGGATTCTGCGACCAAAATCGACGAAGATGGCATCCGCGAGACGGCGTTGCGGGAGGGGATGAAACCGCTCCGGGAGGCCGCCGTCGAACTTCTGCGGCGCGGTGTCACATCCGTGGAAGAGGTCGCCGCGACCACGACGACGGATGCCCTGGAAGATTTTTCCGACTGACCCGGCCGCCCTCCTTGCGTGGAGAGCCAATTCTTAGTAAATTATCGGGTCGGCAACCCGACCGGTCACCCACGCGGGAGTAATTCAGTGGTAGAATGTCAGCTTCCCAAGCTGGACGTCGCGGGTTCGATCCCCGTCTCCCGCTCTCTCAGTTTTTCCGCAACTCCAGCACGTCGTCCAGCGTCCGCAGGAGCACCTCTGCGGTGAAGGGCTTCGCAATGAACCCCTGGGTCTGCTTCCGCCACCCGTCGTCCTCCTTCTCCGTGGAGATGAGCCCGCTTGTAACGACGATCTTCAGCGAGGGGTTGATCGACCGGAGGATCCGGATCGTTTCCCGTCCGTCCCTGACCGGCATCATCATGTCGGTGATGACGAGAACGACGTCCTTCATGTTCTCGCGGTAGACCTCCTCGGCTTCCACACCGTCCCCGGCCGTCAGCACCCTGTACCCGTAGGTCTCGAGCGTCCCCTTGGTGATCTGCCTGATGGCGGGTTCGTCGTCGACGAGGAGGATCGTCTCCCCCCTGCCCACGGGAAGCGAGGCGGCGCCGTCCGGTTTTTTTCCGTCCGCCCCCTTCACCACCGCCGGGAAATAAATCCTGAAGGTGGTTCCCCTTCCTGGTTCGCTGTACACCTGCGTGACGCCCCCGTGCCCCTTGATGATCCCGTTCACGGTCGATAGCCCCAGCCCCGTCCCCTTCCCGACACCCTTGGTCGTGAAAAAGGGTTCGAAAATTTTCATCATCGTATCCTGCGTCATCCCGTGTCCGGTGTCCGTCACGCTGAGCACGATGTACTGTCCGGTCAGTTTTTCGGGATGGAGCTGCAGTTCGAAGTTTTCGAGACCGACATTTTCCGCGGTGATCGTCAGCTTCCCGCCGCCCGGCATGGCGTCTCTCGCGTTCACGCAGAGGTTCAGCAGCACCTGGTGCAGCTGGGTCGGGTCGCCGGAGATCGGCCAGAGGTCCCTGGGCACGTCGGCGACGCACTCGATGGATTTGGGGAACGTCTCGCGAACGATGGTCTCCATCTCCCTCACCAGGTGCTTGAGCTGGAGTTCCTCGTGTTTTCCCTCCGCCCCGCGGGCGAACATGAGCACCTGCTTCACGATGTCGGCGCCGCGCTTCGCGCTCAGTTCCATCGTCGTCAGCAGGGTTTTTTCCTGTTCGTCGGTGCGTCTGCTCCGGAGGACCTGGATGGCCATGATGATCGGCGCGAGGACGTTGTTGAGGTCGTGCGCGATGCCGCTGGCGAGCGTCCCAAGACCCTCCATTCTCTGCGCGCGGAGGAACTGTTTCTCGAGCTTCACCTTCTCGGTGATGTCGGTGTTGATCATCATGATTGATTTCGGAAAACCCTCGACGTCGTTGACGAGCGACCAACGGCTCTGCATCGTCACGGTCTTTCCCTCCCGCGAGAGGTGGGCGAGTTCCCCGGACCACTGCCCCTGCTCGAGGATCACGCGGGCGGCGTCGGCCGAGGTGCTGTCAGTCTTGCCCTGGAGGAGGTTGTGGACGTTCTTGCCGAGCACCTCCTCCGATTTCCATCCGTAGACCGTCTCCGCGCTCCGGTTCCAGTAGGTGATGTTCCCGCCGACGTCGGTGACCACGATGACGTCGCGGGCCTTGTCGATCAGCGCCGCCTGCTCCTTGATCCTCGACTCTGCCGTCTTCAGACCCGTGATGTCGGTGAACACCGCGATGGTGCCCTGGAGGATCCCGTCGGTGATGATCGGACCGCCTCCGACGAATACGTGCACGCGCGATCCGTCCTTGCGGAGCATCTGGAGCTCGTAATGGTCCGAGAGGCCCGCTTTCCGGCGCTCGTCGGCGGCCTGCACGTGACCCCTCATGTTCGAGGGGACCAGCATCGACCAGTGTTTTCCAAGGAGCTCCTCCTGGGTGTACCCGAGGAGGCGTGCGGCCGCGGGGTTGACGTACGTCAGGGTCCCGCCGGAATCCACCACGGAAACCCCCTCGGTCATGGTGTCCACCAGGTTTTCGTGGAAGTCCTTGAGGCGCTGGAGCTCGTCCTGGGTCTCGATCCGTTCGGTGATTTCCGATCGCAGCAGTTCGTTGGCGTTCCGGAGCTCGACCGTCCGTTCGCTCACCCGGAATTCCAGCTGGTCACGGGCGCTGCGCAGTTCCCGGGTGATCTCCCAGAGCTCCTTCGTCCTGTTCCTCACGACCGTCTCGAGCGTCTCCTTCTGGGTTTTGATGGACCTCACCTTGAACCGGTAGGAGTAATAAACCGAGAGGATGACGGACACCGCGCCGATCAGCTGGAACCAGGAGGTATTCCAGAAAGGCGGCATGATCGAAATGATGATCGAGGAACCCTCCTCGTTCCAGACGCCGTCGTTGTTCGAACCCTTGAACCGGAACACGTACGTGCCGGGATCGATGTGCGTGTAACTGACCACGTGCCTGTTCCCGGAATAAATCCATCCCTGATCCACTCCTTCCAGGAAATAGGCGTACTGGTTGCTCTCCGGGGTGGTAAAGTCCATCGCGGCGAACTCGAGGGTGAAGAAATTATCGTCGTATGCAAGTTCGATGAACGGCGTCCCACCCTGGCGCTCGGAGACGACGACTTCCCTGTTGAACTTCCGGAACGACGTCAGGGTCAGAAGCGGGACACTCGTATTTTCGCGGAACGTGGAGGGCCGCATGACGCTGACCCCGTTCATCCCCCCGAAGAGCACCGAACCATCACCCAGGACCGCTCCCGCGCCCACGTTGAAACCGTTCCCCTGGAGCCCGTCTGTGAAATCGAAATTCCTGGAGGTATGCGATGACAGATCGTGCCTGGTGACGCCGTAGTTCGTGCTGATCCAGACCTGGCCCCGGCCGTCGGGCAGGATCGTGTTGATCCGGTGGGTCAGCTCAGGGCCCGACCCCTCGACGTTCCCGAACGTCTGGCTCGCGATGTCGAATTCGTAGAGTCCGGATGCGGCGGTACCGACCAGGAGCGTCCCCCGCCCGTATCCGGCGATGGACGTGATGGAACTGTATTTCCTGGCCAGCTGCCGCGGCTTGATGATATAGCCCTCGGCCCATTTCGATGCCACATCCAGCCTGACGAGGTGCCCCGTGGAGGTCCCCATCCACATCACCCCGGTGCTGTCCTCGTAGAACGTCGTGATGGCCACGCCGGAATCGACCAGCCCCAGGCCCTCATCAAGGTCAAAATTTTCCGTCGCACCAGTCGCCGTCGAGTACCGCGAGACACCCGAGGAGGTCCCGATCCAGACGTACCCCGACCTGTCGCCGTGGAGGGCGAGGATCGCCGCCGTGCCCGCTCCCGCGGCGGTCCCCCCGGCATACCGGTACTCGGAAAATTCCCTGCCCGAGGGGGAGAACCTGCCGAGCGTGTGGGCCGCGGTGGCGGCCCAGACCGCACCGTTCGCGTCGATCGTCATCGCGACGATCCGGTCGTCCGAGATTGATCCCGGTTTCCCCTGCCCACGCCGGTTCCAGACGATGGCACCCGACTTCCCGTCGATTTTTGCAACACCGTTTTCCGCCGTCCCCACCCAGATGTTGTCCGAGCGGTCGCCGATCAGGGCCCTGACCGACATGTTGGAGAGCCCGTGCGCCCCGTCCGCTCCCGCGTTGAGGGTCTCGAACTTGATCTTCGATTTGCTCAATTTGGAGACCCCGCCCTCCTCCGTCCCGAACCAGAGCGTCCCGGAGCGGTCCTGGGACATGCAGGTGATATGGTTGCCGCCGACGCTGTGGGGATCGCGGAAATTGTACCTGTGGGGTGTGAAGGTTTCGCGCTCCGGGTCGAAGGCGTACAATTTACCCTTACCCGTCCTGAGCCAGACGAGACCGTCAAAGTCCGCCAGGAAACCGAGGTAATGTCCCGCCGTCGAATCATCTGAAACGTCCCGCGGAAGGCCAAAATGCCGGAACCGGTCGGACTTCAGGTCGAAGAGATCGAGGCCCCCGGAGGTGCTGATCCACATCCGTTCATCCGGGTCCGCCTCGATGAAGAACACGCGGTCCCCCGACAGGGACGACGAGTTCGTTCCCGAACGGTCGTAGTGCCGAACCCTGCCGGCGGGTTCATCGATCACGTAGACGCCCATGGGTGTCCCCACCCACAGCCGCTCCCTCATATCGACGGCGATCGAAGTGATCATTTTTCGTCCGATCCGCGACGCCCTCGACACCGCGGCATCGTAGGACACGAACGAACCCGCGTGCGGGTCGTATTTCTTCAATCCCGCGTCGGTCCCGAACCAGACCGAACCGTCCGGTCCCTCGCGGATGCAGTTGATGACGTTGACGTCCCCGCCATCGACGTAGCGAAAACGCGTGAAGCTCCGGGTCGCCGCGTTGAACCTGTTCAGACCCGTTCGCGTTCCCACCCAGAACGATCCCCGGCTGTCCTGGTACATGACGGTGATTTCCCCTCCGCCGAAACTCTCCGGATCCCCGGGGTCATACCAGTAGGAACTGATCCTCCCTGTCTTCTTGTCGATGAGGTTCAACCCTCCCCCGGCGGTGGCGACCCAGATTCCCCCGTCGCGGTCCTCGAACAGGTTCGTGATTTCGTTGTCCGCAATGGTATTGTCGGGATCGTCCGGATTGTGCCGGTAGACGACCATGCGGTCCCCGTCATAACGCGTGAGACCGTCCATCGTCCCGAACCACATGTAGCCTTCCCGGTCCTGGAGTACCGCGCGGACGTTGCTCTGGGAAAGACCGTCCTCGATGCCGAGCCGGTCGAAGAGGAAATGCCCTTCACCGGCAACAGCGGGGTGGGTGCAGGTAAGCAGCGCGGCGAAGAGGAATGCCGCGGAAATTTTCGGTGTATTTCGCGCCGGAGCGGTCATACACACCGATCTTCGTTCAACAGGTCACCCTCATGTACGACTGTCACGTTCATACGTAAACGCTGGTCCGTGAATACCGGGGCCCCGGCGACCGGCCGG